>NZ_CP029562.1:3860538-4167058 GCF_004136315.1 Mesorhizobium sp. Pch-S | reverse complement strand
CCTGGCAGGGACTGGTTGGAGCGGCGCAAGTCAGGTCTGGCCAACGCGTCCTCGTCCAGGCCGCCGCCGGCGGCGTCGGGCATCTCGCCGTGCAGATCGCCAAGGCGCGCGGTGCCTATGTCGTGGCGACGACGAGTTCTTCAAAGCTCGACTTTGTTCGCGGTCTCGGCGCCGATGAGGTCGTCGACTACACGACGACGCGTTTTTCCGACGTGGTGTCGGATATCGATATCGTCCTGGAGCCGATCGGAGGTGAGAACGCGGAACAAGCTCTCAAGGTCCTGAAAGACGGTGGTACGCTGGTTTCACTGCTCGGCATTTCCGACAAGGCCAAGGCCGAGGCCAGGGCGCGCGGCATCCGCCATGAGCATATTTCGGTTGTTCCGGATCAGGCAGGTCTCGGCGAGCTGGCCAAACTCATCGAGGCGGGAAAGCTGAGCGTTCATGTCTCCAGGATATTCCCGCTGGAGCAGGCCGGGGAGGCTCACGCATTTCTGGCAACCAGGCCCACGGGAAAGATAGCGCTCGAAATCTGAAGCCGCATCAAACGAAAAGGCGCGGAACCCGCGCCTTTTTCATTCTCGAAAAACAGACCTGTCAGTGCCTGTATTGCTGAATACGCGTCGTTCGCAATCCAGCCAGGCCATATTCGTCAATGGACGCCTGCCAGGAAAGAAATTCCTCCGTCGTGAGTTTGTAGCGCTGACAGGCTTCGTCGAGGCTGAGCAATCCGCCCCGCACCGCAGCAACCACTTCCGCCTTGCGCCGAATAACCCAACGACGGGTGTTCGTCGGCGGCAGATCGGCAATCGTAAGAGGGCTGCCGTCAGGCCCTATAACATATTTGACTCGCGGTCTAACCAGATCGGTCATCGTACTCTCTACTGAAAACTCACAGAACCAATCCCTGCCACAGTACCGCCACAGCTTTAAAAATTGCCTAAGCGGTTGCTCATGGATAAGTAATGTTCGTGAACGTCACGTTAGGCTTTTCGTAAGCTTTTGAGACAAAAGCCCGACAGCGCGCCAAATGCGCCGGATATCCGCATCCGGCATGACCTGATGCCAGTGCAAGCGTCGGATGCAAGTGTCGGAACTCAAAGGGCCGGCTGGCCCCTGCTTGTGCTGGCGCCTGCGTGACCGATGCCCTATATAGTCGGGGCCGCTTGTTTGTGGCCTGAATTCGGAACTGACATGATGAACAGCCTGGACCTTCCCGGACGCCCAGAAGACACGCGCGTTGTCGTTGCCATGTCTGGCGGCGTTGATTCCTCCGTCGTCGCCGGTCTCCTCAAGCGCGAGGGCTATGATGTCGTCGGCGTAACCCTGCAACTCTACGACCATGGCGCGGCCACCCATCGCGCCGGTTCCTGCTGTGCGGGCCAGGATATCGAGGACGCGCGCCGGGTTTCGGAAACCCTCGGCATCCCTCACTATGTCCTCGACTACGAAGAACGCTTCCGCAAGGCTGTGATCAATCCGTTCGCCGAAAGCTACGTCGCCGGCGAGACACCGATCCCCTGCGTGTCGTGCAATCAGACCGTCAAGTTCGCCGACCTTCTGGCAACGGCCCAGGATCTCGGTGCCGATGCTCTGGCGACAGGCCATTATATCCGTTCAAGGGCCAACGGCGCCCATCGCGCCCTGTATCGTCCGGTCGATGCCGATCGCGACCAGAGCTATTTCCTGTTTGCCACCACGCAGGCGCAGATCGACTACCTGCGCTTTCCCCTTGGCGGTTTGCCCAAGCCGGACGTACGAGCCATGGCTGAACAGATGGGCCTCGTTGTAGCCGCCAAGCAGGACAGTCAGGACATCTGCTTCGTGCCGCAGGGCAAGTATTCCGACGTCATCGCAAAGTTGAAGCCCACAGCCGCCAATCCCGGCGACATCGTCCATATCGACGGCCGGGTGCTTGGCAGGCATGACGGCATCCTGCGCTACACCATCGGCCAGCGCCGTGGCATCGGTGTCGCCTCTGGCGAACCGCTCTATGTCGTTCATCTCGACGCCGACCGTTCAAGGGTCATCGTCGGTCCGCGCGAGGCGCTGGAAACGCACAAGATCTATCTGCGGTCCATGAACTGGCTGGGCGACGACGCCCTTGCAGCCATTCCGACCGGCGGCCTCGAACTGTTCGCCAAGGTGCGCTCGACGCGCCCGCCGCGGCCTGCCGTTCTCCATCACCGCAACGGCAGCACCTGGGTCGAGTTGGTGGATGGCGAGTCCGGCATCGCGCCGGGCCAGGCATGCGTGCTTTATTCCGATGACGGCAATGAGGCCCGCGTCTTTGGCGGCGGCTTCATCGAGCGGTCGGAACGCGGCGCCGAGGCCGAAGCCATGCTGAGCCGCCTGACCGGGAAGCCGTCGACTATCGCCGCAGAGTAACGGCCAGACCCCATAAATGGCGGGAGCATTCCAGGTAAAGTGCGTAGCGGTTTTCCGTCCGGAATTTCGTAGAAACGAAAGTTGGAGCGTTTCCGCGTTTCCGTCGAAAAACGGAAAGCTCTGGGAACATCAGCCGCCGATACGGCCGTGGGTGACCGTACCCGCGGTCAGGATACGCAGCACCCGGATCGCTTCTTCGCCGTCCGTGCGGGGCTCGGCGCGCGTTTCGATGCATTGCAGAAAGTGCTGCAGCTCACGCGTCAGCGGCATTCCCTGCTCGACCTCGATATAGGTCGGCTCGTTGCTGGTGGCGGCCCATTGACCGCTGTCCTGCCATACGGCGTGATGATAAACCGCGAGCTTTCTTTCCCAAGGCTCGACGTCGTCGAAAACCGCCATCGCCCTGGCGCCGACCACGGTCAGGCGGCGCTCACGATAGGGATTGAGCCGCGAAGCAAAGAGGTGGCTTCTCAGATTGTTCGGGAAGCGCATGTGCAGATGCGCGAAATCACTGAGATGGTCGAGCAGCGCCGCCCCCTCGCCGCGCACTTCCAGCGGTTCGGTGCCGGTAAGAGCCAGGATCATCGACAGGTCGTGCGGCGCCAGATCCCACAACGCATCATTCTCGGTGTGGAATTTGCCAAGGCCGAGACGGTGTGAATGGATGTAGCGGATTTCGCCGAGTTCGCCGGCATCCACCAGCGCCTTCAGTTTCTCGAAAGCCGGATGGAAACGCAGCACATGGCCAACCATGAAGACGCGGTGATTGTCCTTTGCCGCTTGAACCGAGCGCTCGGCATCCGGCACTGTCAACGCGATCGGCTTCTCGACCAGCACGTCCTTGCCGGCCTCGACGGCACGGATCGAAAGATCGGCATGGAACTGCGGCGGCAGCGCCATGACGATGGCGTCGACATCGTCGCGCTTGAAAAGGTCGTCCGGCGCGATGGCCAGGCAGTCCTGTTCGCTGGCAAAACCTTCAGCACGCGCGAAATTGGCATCTGAAACCGCATGGAGTGCGCCCAGCCCTTTCAGCGTCCGGATATGGTTGCTGCCCCAGTACCCGCATCCGAGGACTGCTATACGCGGTTTCATCAAATAGGAACTCAAGCATTTCGCGCAAAAATCGTGGTTGAGACATAGCGGTGCCCTTCGCCGAACTCAACCCCGTCACCATCGCCTGTTGGATTGGCTGACGCCGATGCACCACTTTTCGATGAGCCGGCGCGATGAGCTTTCTGTCATCACCTGGGGCAAGGGTCCCCTGGCATCAGCCTCGTCCCAATCCCGTCTGCCACCTAAACAAGGCCTGCATTGCCGCTGTCCCGGCCATCCAGCCGAGCCGTTCGAACATATGTGAGTTTCTCTGGTTTCTGCCCTGTCTCCGTGCTTGACAGGATTACCACCGCCCCCTTATATCCGCGCGACCTTGGCGCTGACCTTGTGGCCCACTTCAAAGTGGCTTCCATGGATTGGCGCCTCCCTGATGGCGGGGTAGCTCAGTTGGTTAGAGCACGGGAATCATAATCCTGGGGTCGGGGGTTCAAGTCCCTCTCCCGCTACCATCGTACTCTCAGACATTGCATTGCTCATCTGGGCCAGCGATCGAACCGCTTCGCCAAGCGCTTTCGCGCATGCACGCTAGATCTTGAGATGCGCAAGGATACGTGCCCGCGATCCGCTGTCCATTTCGCCGGCGTCATCGATACGGCCAAGCTTCAGCACGGCCCAGCGATTGGCGATGCCAAGCACCAGATCGAGATTCTGTTCGACCATCAACACGGTGGTGTTGTTTGCCCTGCACTCCTCGACGAGCACTCTTCCAATCCGCTCGACCACGGAAGGCTGGAGACCCTCCGATATCTCGTCGATCAACAGAAGCTTCGGCTGAAGCATCAAGGCGCGGCCGAGGATCAGCATCTTCTGCTCACCGCCCGAGAGCGTTCCCGCCTTCTGGTTCACCCTCTCCCGGAGAAAGGGAAAGTGCTGACAGACCCGCTCGATCCCCTGCTTCAGCTCCTTGTCCGTGTGCAGGGCCAGACGAAGGTTGTCGCGGATCGTCAGTTCCTGGAACAGCGCGTGCTCCTGCGGAGCATAGGCGACGCCGGAAGCAACCAGCGAAGCTGGCGATGCACCGGCGATGGGTTGCCCATCGAGATCGATGCTGCCCGACCGCATCGACACGAAGCCGAGGATCGTCTTCAGCAGAGTCGTCTTGCCCATGCCGTTCTTGCCCATCAGGGCAAATATCTGGCCACGAGGGACGGCCATCGACAACGCGTCGATGATGTTGATGGCGCCGTATCCGCTGGACACAGCGGTGAGCGACAGTTTTGCAACAGGCGCGGTTGGTTCAGTCATGTGCGCCTCCTGAGTAGATTGCCTTGACGAGCTCGGAATTGACGACGTCCTGCACGGTCCCATCGAGCACCAGCTGGCCCTGATGCAGCACCACGATGCGGCTCGATATGTCCCGGACGAAGTCGAGGTCGTGCTCAACCAGAATGGCCGCCAATCCCAACTCACCTGTCAATTTCTTGAGGATCGTTCCGATGGTCATCCGTTCCGTCTTGGTCAAGCCCGCCGTCGGCTCGTCGAGCAGGATCAGTTGTGGCTCCAGCGCTACGACCATCGTCAGTTCAAGGCTTTGTTTCAGGCCATGCGACAGTGAGGAGACCGGCCGATCGAGCATTCCGTCGAGCGCTGTCAATTTCAGGATATCCACCGCGGCCGAAGGCAAATCCAGTTCCTGCGAGCTGTGTACAAGGCTGGGAACGTGTCGTGCCGCGCGAGCCATGCGCAGGCACTCGGCGACAGTCAGGCTGTCGAACACGCTCGCGACCTGGAATTTGCGACCGACGCCCAGGGCCACGATGGCGTCAGGAGCAAGACCCGCAATGTTGACGCCACGCACGGATACCGAGCCACTGATCGATTCAGTGCCATCGGACAGGCAACGCATCAGCGTCGTCTTGCCGGCCCCGTTAGGCCCGACGAGGCTGACCAGTTCGCCTGGCTGCACCGTCAGATTGATGCCTTGCAGGACGTTCAGGCTGCCGTAGGATTTCCCCAGATCGTGGATCGTCAAAAGCGATGGCTTGTCGACGACGTCCTGCCGTGCCTGCATGGCTTGCGCCAGGCGCAAAGGGCTGTCCTGTCCCCGAGGGCCTTTGCCGCGCGGCAGGATTTTCCCGACCAACCCGGCCAGGCCGTTCGGCAACAGGATGATCATCGCCACAAAGAGGGCACCGACGACAAGCTTCCACAGGAATGGCAGCTGGCCCGAAAGGCTGGCCGAAAGGTAGTCGATGCCGATGGTTCCGAGCACCGGGCCCAGAATGGTGCCTCGACCGCCGAGTGCCGTCCAGATGACCAGTTCGGTGCCAAAGACAAAGCCGGTGTTTTCGGGTGCAACCACACCGGATGCATTGGCAAAGAGAAAGCCGGCCAACCCCGTCACGCCAGCCAGAACGGCGGTAAGAGCGATCTTGATGCGGCTGGCGTTGAGGCCGAGATAGGCGCAGCGGGCCTCGTTGTCGCGGATCGCGACGAGCACCTTGCCTGCATCGGAACGCACGAAAATCCAGGCCGCGGCGGCGACGGCGAGAAGACAGATACCCGTCAGCCGAAAATATCCCGCCAGGCTGAGCGGCAGGGTGGCGTACCCCACCAGCCCGCTGCTTGATCCTGTCCATTGCCCCCCGGAGAACGCGACCTGCGTGACGACGATCGGCAGAACGAGAGAGATCACGGTGGCGTAGAGCGGGGTGGTGCCGTAGCCGAAGGAAAGCCAGCCGACCACGATACCCAAGACCAGCGGAACCAGTATGGCCAGCGCGAGAGCCAACAGCATCAGTTCGGGACTGTTGCCCAGATGGGTCAGAACCATGGCGGTTGCGTAAGCGCCGATGCCGAAGAAAGCAGCTTGGCCAAAGGTCAGGACACCCGTGTACCCCCACAGCAGATCGACGGTCACTGCCAGCATGGCGTAGATCATCGAACGGCTGAGCACGTTGAGGGCAAAGCGGTCGAGGAAGGTCGGGCCGAATGCGATCATGAGCAGCGAAGCGACGACGAGCGCCCCGAGCAGCCAAACCCGGATGTTGGGCAATCTGGATTCAGGCACTAGCGAATCCTTTCGGGCTGATACGAAGCACGAGCGCGCAAAGGACGGCGACCGTGATGCCGCCAAGCACCGGGCTGACGAATGTGCTGACCAGCGTCTGCGCTCCGCCGAAAACCAGACACGCCACGGCCAGGGCGCCAAACGAGGAGCCGCCACCATGACCAGCATGAAGGCGCCGATGAGCCAGGCCAGCCCCATGTCGGGGTCCACGCTGGTCAGCGGTGTCAGGAGCACTCCAGCCAGTGCAGTCAGCCCCGTGCCGATCATGAAGGTGGTCAGGCGCACTTTCGCCGTATCGATGCCCAGCGCGCGCGCCAGCGTCTCGTTCATGATGACCGCGCGGGCAGAGAGGCCAAGACGGGTTCCGTCAAGCAGCACGGCGAAACCAAGGCCGACGACCAGGGCCGCCAGGACCATGAAGAGCCGATAGAACGAGTAGTCGATACCAAAGACATCGATCGTTCCCGAGAGCAGGTTCGGCGTGAATTGCACGTCACGGCCAAACAACAGCGTGATCAATTGACCGACGACGATACCGAGACCCCAGGTGGCGAGGATGGCATCGAGCGGCCGCCGGTAGAGCGGCCGCACCACAAGCACTTCGGTAATGCCACCGAGGGCCGAGCCGACGACGAATGCGATCGGCAGCGCCAGCCATGGATTGAGCCCCATCGCCATGGTGGCGACCGCGCAGTAGCCGCCGACCGTCAGCCAGGCGCCATGGGCGAAATTGATGATCTTGAGCACGCCAAAGATCGCCAGGAGTCCGGCCGCGACGACAAACAGGATGGCTGCGGTCGTGATAACGTCGAGCAGAATGGTCATGATCTCTCCCTGTGTCGAAAGGAGCAGGCCCAGCCGCCCCTTTCGATCAGATCGATGTCAGAGATTGGGACACTGGGTGCCGGGATCGACATCCGCGAAAGTATCGACCACCTTCACCGAGCCGTCCTCCTGCACCTGGCCGAGATACATCGTCAGCGGCGCATGGTGCTGCTTGTTCATCGAAACCGTACCGCGCGGACCGGCGAAGGAGACTTCCCCCAGAGCTGAAAGCACGGCGGACGTATCGGTGGAACCCGCCTTCTCGACAGCAGCCTTGTAGAGATAGATGCCCTCATATTGCGGCACGGAAAGGTCGTTGGGCGTGCGCAAATCACCGCTGAACTTCTTCTGCATGGCCTCGAGGAATTTCTTGTTGGCCGGGCTGTCGATGGAAGTCACGTAGGAGGCTGCAATGTATATGCCTGCAGCGTCAGGCCCCATGCTCTTGGCCGTCCCCTCGTCAACGGCGAGATTGCCGTAAGGCAGTTTCACGCCCGCGCCCCGCAGCTGCTTGGTGAGCGTGACGTTCGGCGCTCCTCCGGCAGTCGATGTGATCAGGGCATCGGCACCGGAACTTTTCAGCTTGGAAATGATGGCCGTCCAGTCAGTGCCTTCGATGGGCAGATATTCCTCACCCACGACCTGCGCGCCAGCCTTCTCGATATATGTCCGGGCGAACTCGAGCATGCCCCGGCCGAAGGCATAGTCGCTGCCCACCAGGAAGAATTTCTTGGCTCCCTCCTTCTTGACGAAATAGTCGACGACGGGTGGCACCTGCTGTTCAGGCACCCAGCCGTTCACATAGAGGTTTGGGCTGCAGGAACGCCCTTCGTAGAAGGAGGTGTAGATGAAGGGAACTTCGCCCTTCGCGACGATGGGCAGGCCGGCATTTCGGGCCGCGCTGGTCTCCATCGAGATGATGGCGTTGACCTCCTTCTGGAAAACGAGCGAGTCGAATGCCTTCTGCGCCCCCGCCGCGCCCGAGGCATCGTCGGCGATCTCAAGCTCCAGCTTGCGCCCCAGCACGCCGCCCGCCGCATTGATCTCCTCGACGGCCAGCTCGGCCGATTGCACCACCGACGGCGCAACCACGCTGTTGGCACCAGACAGGCCAACCGGTATGCCGATCTTGATCGGCTCCTCGGCCCATGCTGCTGTCGCCAGCAGCGCGCCGGCCATCGCGAAAAGCAGTTTTCTTGTCGTTCTACCCATGTTGGTTCCCCTTTTTTTCATGGTTGTCGTTGGTGGATTCGTATCGGTCAGCCGTAGACGTCCGGCCGTCGATCATTGATCACATCGTTGCGTTCGCTGACGATGCGGCTTTGCACTGCGATGCCAGGCGAAACGGCAGCCATGAGAATGGCATCGCCAGTTCGGCTGGCGGGGCCTGCCAACAGCCTGCCATTCGGGCCCACGATGATGCTGCTGCCGATAAACGGCTGTCCGCGCTCCGTTCCGATGCGGTCGGCGCAAGCGATATAGAGAGCATTCGAATGAGCCGCGGCCTGATGAAGGATGTTGGCCATCGGTACGTCTGCGCCGTCATGACCGGGGATCGGCACCCAGTTGGTCGGCACGCAGACCAGTTCCGCGCCCTTCAGCCCGAGCTGGCGAAATGTCTCCGGGAACCAGCCGTCGTAGCAGATTGCCAATCCGATCGGTCCCAGAGCCGTGTCGAACACCGGCAGACCAAGATCTCCGGGCTCGAAGAACAGCTTCTCGCGATTCCACAGGTGGAGTTTGCGGAACTTGCCGATATAGCCGGATGGGCCGCAAAGGATGGCAGAGTTGTAGAACAGGTCGCCATCTCTCTCAGCGAGCCCGCAGACGATGTGGATGCCGAGTTCCTGGGCCAATGCGATCAGACGCTGCGCTGACAATCCGTCCGGAATTGGCGCGGCCAGGCGCGCAAGTTCCTCGCGGCTTTCGAAGACGTAGCCTGTATCGGCCAGTTCGGGCAGCACAGCCAGACTGGCACCACTGGCGTGCGCCTCGCGGATGCGCGCCTCCATGGCGGCCAGATTGGCATCGACCCTGCCTATGACCGGCTCGTACTGGATGCAGGCGACGTTGAAATCGGGGCGAAGCACTTCCGTCGGTATGCTCAAGTCTATCTCCAAACGCAAAAAACCCCTGGCGCGGAATTCAATCCGCTAGCCAAGGGCTGCACAGCCAGAATTTTCGCGGCTATCCAGCCGCCGAGCAAACCTGCTCTCTCGCTGAAGCAAACACAGTTTGGCGGAAGTCGTCAAGCGGCAAAAAATAGAGCGGCGGCAAAAGCAGGCGCCGCAGGATCAGTGTCGGCATGCGCAGTCGAAGCCGGCAGCCGTCAGACTTTCAACGGCCCCGACACGGTGAGACCAAAAGCCCGCATCGCCTCGCTTGCCGAGATAATGCTCTCGGCTACGGTGACGATCGCAACCCGCTTGGAGGTCGCCTGATCCCTGATGAGCTTGTAGGCTGCGTCTTCCTCGATCCCATTCAGCTCGGTTAGGATCTTCACTGCCTTCTCGATCGCCCGGCGGCCTTTCAGCGTATCCTCCAGCTTGCGGACCTTATTGGCCAGCCGGCTTTAGTAGCCGACGCGATATCGCGCCAGGGCGAACTGGGTCAGCACGCCAAGCTGACGCAGCGGCTTGGTCAGGACGCCGTGCGCATTGAGATCGACAATCGCCTTCAGCGAAGTCGGGCTCTCATAGGTCACAATGGCTATGACCGCGGCCTTGGTACCTTCCAGCAACGAGACCAGCGGATCGATCGCAGTGTCGCCGACCTGCAGAAAAATGGCGTCGAGATCGGCCGAGAGCGTCGCTGGCGGCGGCCACATCGCCTTGACGTCGCAGCCCAGCCGCTTGAGATGATCGACCAATGCCGACCCGTCCTCGTCCCGCGGGTGCAGAACCAGAACCCGCGCCTGGCGCAGATCGTCGAGGATTCGTTTCAATGTCGACACCTTATGAGCTCTGCAACCACGGCTCCTCGAAACGAATGGAGGCGAGATAGGGATCAGGCCGTATCTGAACCTGCGATTCCCAGGCGATATCGAACTGTCCTTTCGCATTCGCGACCCCGATGCGAGGCGTGGACCAGACATGCCGGTTTTCCGGATCAAAGTGTAGGCGCCCCTCCGGCGACATGTAGTCGACCGCCAACGCCGCCTGCCCCAGGCGGTGAGTGTCAAGGGTTTCCGCCAGTTCGAGAGCTCGCGCAAACAGGTGAATCTGGGCATAGGCGGTCTGTGACCACATCGTCGCCATGGCATTGCCATCGAAGCGAGCCGTCAGGGCTCGGATGAAGCGATGGTTTTCGTCATTTTCGACCGTAGCGAGATAGGGAGCAGACAGGACGTGACCGGTGCACCGCTCTGGACCGATGACACGGATTTCACTTTCGGCGAGTGTCAGGCTCGCGATTGGACGCTTTTCCCGATCGATACCGGCATCGGCATACATGCCGTAGAGTTTCTGTGCGCTGCGCCCGATGACGGTCGAAAACACTGCATCAGCCTCGGTTTTCTCGATCTCCTTCATGAGCCGGCGCATCGTGCGCTCGTCAGCATCCAGCGGCACATAATGTTCGCCGACGATCTCGCCGCCCTTGCACTCCAGCAGATCGCGCATGACCCGATTGGATTCGTGCGGATAGATGTAGTCGGAACCGGCCATGAAGATGCGCGACCCATAGTGCTGCATGATGAAATCGGCGAGCGCGAATGTGTTCTGGTTGAGGGTGGCGCCCGTATAAAGGACGTTTTCGGAATATTCGAAGCCTTCATAGATCGACGGATACCAGAGCAGGCCATTGTGTCGTTCGACGATGGGTAGGGCAGCCTTTCGGCTTCCCGACATCGAACATCCGAAGATCACGTTGACGTCGTCTTCGGTCAGCAGTTTGCGGGCCAGGGAGCGATACCCCTCGGGATCGCCAGCCGGATCATAAGCTATCGGCTCGATCTGGCGTCCCAGGACGCCGCCGCCGGCGTTGATCTCCTCGATGGCCAGTGCCGTTCCGAAGAAATGCTCGGATTCCGTGACCGCAGTGATGCCACTGCGAGAAAACAGAATGCCAATACGCCACGTCGCTGACATCTTCCGAGCCCTTTATCCAGCCATGGCGTAGTTTACTTCGCCGATTGATGCAATCAGTCGAGCCAGGCCCCCCGGCGAGAACGATCTGCGCGTTTCGCGGGCGACGTCTTGCGCTGGCGCACGCCAGCACTGACCTCAATTCCCCTGCGGGCTTCCGGGCTCAAGCCGTTCATCGTGGCCGGAAATCTGCCCGGACCGGCCATCAAACGCCGCCGAAGGGTCGGATCGGAGAACCGTCATGGAACCTTGAGTGCCTGAATGGAGACGGATCGACAATCGGCTCCCGGCCGAGCGCCAGATCCGCAAGAAGGCGCCCTGCCCCGGGTCCAATTCCAAAGCCATGACCGGAAAAGCCGGTGCCAACGATCAGTCCGGGAAGCACATCGATGGGCGAGATGACCGGGATCGTGTCTGGCATCGCATCGATCATCCCACCCCATCTCTGCACGATCCTGGCCTCGCTGAATCGGGGAAAGACGCGCGTCAAGGATCGATAGGCCTTGTCGAGCGTCGTTTCGACCGGGTCGGGGTCAAGGGTGCGCACGTGTTCGAATGGTGAAACATCATCGAGAGCCCATGGGCGCTCCAATCGCCATCGGTCGAAAAAGGCGCGGCCAAATCTCAGCTGGAGGTGTCGCCCCTCGATTTTGAGAAGGGGCAGGAAATCCATGAAATAGCGGAAGCTGTCCGGGGTTATTTCGGCGCGGTTTTCAGAACCATTGGCGATGGTGTACCCGCCGTCGAGACGCTTTCGATAAGCGAACTGCGATGACCAGGCAGCGCCAGGAGGTCCGTCAAGCGGGCTGGTCCGCAGAACGGAGGCCCTCACGCCAAGCTGCGGCAGACGAATACCCAGACTGCGGCAGAAAAGCGTACTCCAGATTCCGCCGGCGAGAACCACCGTCTTGCATGCGATTGGACCGCGCTCCGTCACCACCGATGTTACCCGCCCGGATGTCGTTTCGACACCACGGACGGCACATTGCTGCAGGACAACGGCACCCTGTCGCTGCGCTGCGCGCGCAATCGCCGGGGCCGCCTTCTGCGGTTCGGCGCGTCCATCGCTTGGCGTATAGAGACCACTTCGCCAAGGCTTTGCCGCACCAGGCAGCAAGTCGGCGAGCGACTGCCCCCGCATCATATGTGTGTCCAGGCTGTAAGGTCCGGCCGCTCTCAGCCAGGCTTCCCGCTGCGCCTCATCTCCGGCATTTTCACAGGCGTACAGGATACCGGTTTGCCGGTAGCCGACGTCTTCACCAAGCATTCGGGAAAGGTCTTCCCAGATCTTGATCGCTTCAACGATCAGCGGAAGTTCGCGCGGGTCACGTCCCATTCTGCGGACCCAGCCCCAGTTGCGACTGGATTGTTCGCCCGCGATTTCGCCCTTTTCACACAGGACGACCGGAACCCCTGCCATTGCCAGAAACAGGGCCGTACTGACACCGATGATGCCGCCGCCGATGACCACGACTTCTGTCTGGCGTGGCATGATCTCATTGGAAGTGACTGTTTCTGTCGGGGGTTGCATCCCTGCCAATGCCCTTTGTCTCGCCGTGGATTCGCAGTCGTATGCCGCACGATAGCGGCAAGCCACTGTAGAAAGGGGACACAAAACATGCCCACGGCAATGATCGCCATCATTCTTCTTGTTGGACCAGCCGCCACCCGCTCGTGGCGGTCAATGCAGCTAGCTCGGCAAGCCAAGCCCGACGAGTATGCGGTTGATGTCCTGACGGGCACGAAGATAGACGTCGCTGGCATTGCGAGCCGGCAGTGAAATGTTGCGAGACGTGGAATCCGGCCTGATTTCCATCGCTTTCGCGAGAGCCTTTCTTGCATCTTCGTCCCGCCCGAGACGTTGGTACGCTGCAGCAAGGAGCAGGTGGGCTCGGCCAGATGCTGCCGTTATCGCAACCGAGCGTTCAAGCCAGTCAACTGCGGCTTCATTCCGTCCCGCCAGAAGACTTGCCCAGCCTGCACCCAGCATCCATGTCCATCGAGAGACTTCCGGCGTGTCGAACCGGTCAGCCTCGGAAAAGACTGCAAGCGCGTCATCGAAACGACCCAGTTGAATCTGCGTCATGCCGAGATGAAAGAGGGCCATTCCATCCCAGGGGTTGACCGTCAGAACCCTTGCACAGGCAACAAGACTTTCGGAAAACTGGTTGGTTACGGTGAGAAAGCGGCAATAGGCGCCGAGCACCGCGGCATTGTTCGGCCGTGCCTTCAGTGCCTTCTCCAGAAGGACCCGCGCATTTTCCTCCGCGACCAGGGTTTCGGCCTGATCATACCAGGTCATCTGGATGCCACGCAGATGAAGTCCAGCCAGTGCAACCTGCAGATCGACATTGTCGGGATCAGTGCCGAGGTTCGTCTCGAGGATTGCACGTGCGGTTGAAAAGCGCTCCCGTGTCGTCTGATTGATCGAGGCGATCGCCTGCCGTATCGCGACATCACCCGTGACATCCCGTTTTGGTTGTTCGACGGCCTGCAGGCCATTCAGCTTTTCAGCAAGGGCATAGCCAATGCGCGCCGCGAACCGGCTCTGCAATTTCTGGATATCGCTTCCCGCCGGATCCGCCGAAATTTCAGCAACGGTCTCGATGCGCCCGGTCGCGAGATCAATGAGACGCGCCTGATAATGCCAGGACGGCCCTTCGCGACGCAGTTCTCCCTGGACTTCATAAGTCGCAGGTCGTCGTCGATCCGAAACGCTCCTCTCCCCCTGTTCGATGAGATCGATGCCGTCGATCTTCGAAAAACCGCCAACAAGCTCTGTCAGGATGCCTTGGGACAGGGAGCTGGCTTGCGGGTCCTCGGCAACATGCACGATTGGCCGGACACCGAGCGAGGCTGGCAAGGGATGGACGAAGCTGCCTTTCATGACAACGGTTACGCCAATCGCAACGGCCACCAGGGCAAGCGCAGCGACAAGAAACCCCAGGCGGGCGCGACGGCCGCGCATGACGGGCGGCGGCGCGGAAACTGCCTCATTGTCACCCGGCGCCGGATTTCCAATCCCGGAAACATCGGCCGCAAACAGATAACCGCGGCCAAACATGAGCCTGATGATCTGCTTGTCAGCGTCGCCCAGCGCGATGCGGATATCACGGATCGCCTGGAAGAGGCTGTCTTCCCCGACATGGATACCCGGCCAGACGGCTTCCATCAGTTCGCGTTTGCTGATCAGGCGTCGTGGGTTGACGACGAAGAACCGCAGCAGTTCGAATGCTCTCGGGCGCAGGCGCGCCAACTCCCCGCTGGGGGTACGCAATTCCCCGCGTTCCGGATCCAGCGTGAATCCCGAGAAACTGAACACGCTTCCACACCCAAGCCACTGACCGCCAACGGCGGCGCACCATAGAGAGACCACAGCGCAACGGTCAACACGCGCCGGAAAGGCGAAAAAGCGTACAGTTCCCCGCTTTTCACACATCCCGCCACCCGCGCTTTCAGAAGATTTCAGAACTTTTCAGACCTTTGCGCCGCCGTTTTCAGGACCCGGGCGGAAGATCATGCCTAAGCTCTTCATTGGGCTGCACGGCGCAGCCGCGATTGCACCGGGACGGGGATGAGGTGCGGCAGAAAACGGCGATTCGGTCGAACACAGGCCATGCCGGAAGGTCGTTCACCCCGCAAATTCAGGCGGGACGAGCACCATTTCATGGGAAGTGTTTTTGAGTGGCAGGACGACCGGGCTGTCGATGGCTCCGCAGCGATCGCTGCGGGAAATGCTGACAGGCTGATTGCGAGCGAAGGCTTCGCTGCGGCGGTGGCGATGATGTCGGCAGAGTTCGTCGCCATTCACGGGATCGCCCCCAGGGCAGCGGCATTGTTTGCAACACAGCAGCGGTGGCTGCTCTGCCAGGCAGCGCTTGCCGAGCATTTTCGCGGGGTTGCGGACGGCCGGCCCTGCCTGACACGGCGCCGCATGGCGCATCTGGCCCTGCAGCACGGCATCGCCAGCCGCAACACCGCTCATGCATTCTTTGACGAAGCGCTGAAATACGGCGTCATACGGCCATCGCACGATGCGTTCGTCCCTTCCGACGAAACCCTCCTGATCCTGATACGCTGGTACAGCCTCCATTTCCGTGCCCTCGACATGCTCGACAGCAAGGCACGCAACGCCCGCTTTCTTGCAGATCCCCAGAACTGGCTGATCGGCCTTGCGCCGGTCGCGGGCAGCACCATGCTCTCCAACCCCGGCGTCCGCACGCCGGGACCGCTCTATACGATCTTCACATGGGCCGATGCCGGCGGCCTTTTGATGGACCGGCTCGTTGCGGGCATCGATCGCATGGTGACGCGGGTCGATGGCGGTTTCCTCACCGATCTCAGCTCGATTTCCTACATGGCCCGGTCCTTCGGACTGTCCCGCGCGCATGCCAGCCGCAAGATCACCGAGGCGGAATCGATCGGCGGGATCGGCTGGAGCGGACGGCGGGGACATTCCCGCATCTGGATCTCGCACGACTTCTACCACGAGTACGCTCGCGCGCAGGCTTACAAACTGCTCGCTCTCGACAAGGCTTTCACCGTCGCGACGGCCCTGGGAAGCACCGGCTGGCAAGTGTCAAAAATGGACGGCGACGATCCTGGCACCTTTTCATAGACCTGCGTGGATGACGCCGCTCGCCGGCCTGTCCGGGCCGGGGTCATTTCAAAGGAAACATGTCGTGCATTTCAGGACTTCGGCTCTTCTGTGCCTTCTGTGGGCAGGAATATCCCTTCCCGCCGCTGCGCAGGATGCAGGCTCGCTTCTACGTGAGCAGCAACGGCGCGAAGACGCCCAGAGACTGGATCGACTGCCGTCCGCCGACGACACGACCCCTCGGGAGAAGCGCGTTGCGGCACCTCGGCAGGGCCAGACGATCGTCGTTCAAAAGCTCATTTTCAGCGGCAGGACCGAGATCCTGCCGGAGGCAGAACGTACGCGTATCGCGGCGTCCGTTCAGGGGCAGCGCCTCGACATCGCCGGCATCAAGGCAATCGCCGACACTGTGACGATGGCTGCGCAGAAGGAAGGGCGGGTGTTGGCTTTTGCCATCCTGCCGCCACAGGACATCACCGAAGGCGTACTGCGTGTCGAAATCCGCGAAGGGCGCCTCAGCGAGACGACCTTCGAACGCAGCGGCGACGTCCGCATTCGTCAGGGCAGGCTTGAACGCATCGTAGCCGACCTTCCTGTCGAAGGCGTGGAAAAGAAGGATCTGGAGGCGGTCCTGCTGCGGATGAACGATCTTCCCGGCGTCACGGCACGGGCGAGACTGGTGGCCGGCAACGCTCCGCAGACCAGCCGGCTCATCATCGGCGTTGAACAGACACCGCTCTTGTCCGCCAGCCTCTGGGGCGACAACGCCGGTTCGCCATCCACCGGCAAGGCGGAGGCGAACGGGCAAGTCGTCATGACGGATCTCTCCGGTTATGGCGACGTCACGCGTTTTACGACGACCCTTTCCGAAGGGCAGAAGTTCGGGCAAGCCGCCTTCAGCATCCCGCTGGGCATCAGCCCGCTGTCCCTCAATGCCAATTACGGTTTTCTGGACTACCGCAACATCGATGCCGTCGGTTCCGCCCTCGGACTGGAGGGCCTCGCCCACTATGCTGGCGTCGGCCTCGACTACAGCCTTGTACGCTCGCGCGACGTCAATGTCCGGCTGACCGCTGGCCTCGACTGGAAAGCCCTGATCGATGACAGCCTCGTCGGTCGCCTGCAGGACAAGCGCGTCATCTCGGGCACCCTCGGCATCGGTGGCGACCTGCGCGACGATCTGCTCGGCGGCGGACTGACGAACTGGTCGCTCGGCTGGACCTTTGGCGATCTCGATCTTTCGCGCGTTCCCGGCGCGCTGGCAGCGGACACGGCAAGCCTGCGCACGCAGGGCGTCTTCCACACGCTGAATGGCCAGGTCGCGCGCCTACAGGCGCTCCCCGGTGATTTCTCGCTGTTCGGCCGCGTCACCGGCCAGTGGGCGAGCAAGAACCTCGACAGCTCGCAGGATTTCTCGCTCGGTGGTCCTTACGGTGTGCGTGGTTATCCGGTTGGCGAAGGCCGCGGCGACATGGGCGTGCTCGGCACGCTCGAGCTGCGCTACGACGTGCCTGCGGACATGTGGGGCGCCTTGCAGGTCGCCTCGTTCCTCGATGCCGGCTACGTGCGCGTGAACAGGCGGTCGAACGGCATTGCAACCGCCAGTGCGTGCGGCTGCAACGATTACGGACTGGCAAGCGCCGGCATTTCAGCCCGCTGGTCCCGCGAAAACCTGAGCTTCTCCGCAGCCTGGGCGCATGCGCTCGGCTCCAATCCCGGCCGCGATCGCCTGACAGACGAGAATGCCGACGGCAGCACGCGCCGCAACCAGTTCTGGTTGCAGGCCGCGGTCAAATTCTGAGGTGGAAACATGAACAGGATCTACAGGCATATCTGGTCGAAGAGTCTCGGCCGTCTGATCGTGGTGCCGGAATGCGCGCGCGGCTCCGGTGGCGGCAAGGCCGGACGGCGCAGGAACAGGCTGGCAGCGGGCACCCGGATGGAAGGCGGCGCTGCGGCGAGCACCCTCGCGGCGCTGCTGTCTTCCACCGTGCTCGTCTCCCCTGCCCTGGCGCAGGAAGCACTGCCCACTGGCGGACAGGTTGTTTCCGGTTCGGCGACGATCGGCGCGAACGGTGGCGCCATGACGATCAACCAGTCCTCCGACAGGATGATCGCGAACTGGCAGAGCTTCTCCATCGGTGCGGGTAACTCCGTCACCTTCAATCAGCCGGGCGCAACCTCTACTGCCCTGAACCGCGTGACCGGGCAGGATCCTTCGCAGATCCTCGGCAACCTCACCGCAAACGGGCAGGTCTTCCTGATCAATCCCAACGGCGTGGCCGTCGGCAAGACAGGTCGCGTGCAGACCGGCGCCTTTGTCGCTTCAACCCTTGGCATCAGCAACGAGAAGTTCCTCGCCGGCCACTACAATTTCACCGGCACAGGCGGATCGATCGTCAATGAAGGCGATATCGCCGGCGGCACCGTCGCGCTGATCGCGCCATCCGTTTCCAACGCTGGCACGATCACCGGCAACACCGCGCTTGCGGGCGGAACGGACGTGCTGCTCGACTTCAATGGCGACGGCCTGCTCTCCGTTGAGGTGAAGGGTTCGACCATGGAAACGCTGGTCGAGAACAAGGGCGTCATCAAGGCGAGCAAGGGTGTGGCCATCCTGACGGCCAAGGGCGCATCGGCAGCCATGAAGGGTGTCGTCAACAACACCGGCACCATCGAAGCAAATTCCATCGGCACGCGCGACGGACGTATCCTGCTGCTTGGCGACATGCAGCACGGCGAGGTCAAGGTCGCGGGCAAGCTGAAGGCGAGAAAGGTCGAAACCTCCGCCGCGAAGGTGAAGATCGACAAGACTGCTAAGGTGGAAACCTCCGGTGGCCACTGGCTCATCGACCCGGTCAACATCACCATCGACGCCGACTACGCGGCAGCACTCCAGGCGTCGCTTGCCACCGGCGATGTCACGGTCACCACATACAACGCGGCCGGTGGCGACGACGGCAACATCACCGTCAACGCTCCGGTGACATGGGGCTCCCATGTCCTGACCCTGCGGGCGGACAAGGATATCGTCGTCAATGCCAGCCTCAACTCGACCGGCACGACGCTCGCGGACGGCCTCGTTTTGCAGTATGCGCAGACGAACGCCGCCGGCAGCTACACGATCAATGCCCCCGTCAACCTTGCCGCCGGCAGCCTGTTCCGCACGCAGAAAGGCACCGCTGCTGCGATCGACTGGACCGTCATAACCGCGCTTGGCGCGGCCGGCAGTACCACGGGCCGGGACCTGCAGGGCATCAACGGCAATCTTTCCGGCTACTACGTGCTGGGCGCCGATATCGATGCGACGGCGACGGCTGGCTGGAACGGCGGGGCGGGCTTCGACCCGATCGGCGATTACGCAGGGAAATTCACCGGCGGGCTTGATGGACTCGGCCATGTCGTCAAGAAACTCACCATCAATCGTCCGGGCGAAGGTAACGTCGGCCTGGTCGGCTTCATGGGCGGCTCAGAAGGCAATGGTGGCCAGATCGGCAACATCGGCGTTTCCGGCGGCAGCATCAGGGGCGCGTACAACGTCGGCGCACTGCTGGGTGGCACCGAATGGGGAACGATCACCAATGCCTGGTCCACTGCAACGGTAGAGGCGATGGGAGATGGCATTGGTGGCCTTGTCGGCTACAACAGTCGCGGAACGATCAGCCGCTCCCACGCGTCCGGATCTGTCCTCGTGCCCACCAGCAATTTCGCACGCTGGAATGTGGGCGGCCTTGTCGGTTTCAGCAACGGCGCTGTCTCGGATTCCTTTGCCACAGGCAGCGTGAGAGCAGACAACGCCAACTCCGTCGGCGGTCTGGTGGGCCTTTTGGAGGGCGGAACGGTCCTGCGCTCCTATGCGACCGGCGCGGTCAGCGGCAACAACAATGTCGGCGGGCTGGTCGGCTACATGAAGTTCGATACGAACACCGTAACCCAGTCCTACGCGACAGGCAGCGTCAATGGTGGCGGCTACGTCGGCGGGCTGGTCGGGTGGCTGTCAAAAGGCACTGTGTCCCAGGCCTTCTCGAGCGGCAGGGTCACCGGACAGGTATATGTGGGCGGCCTGGCGGGCGTGGCCAGTCCGGGATCATTCATCCGCGACAGCTTCTTCGATCGCGAAAGCGCGGGGACCGACCGGTTCATCTACTGGCAGCCAGGCTGGGGGTCCCCCACCATGTCCAATGTCGGCGGTTACACGACGGCGGAGATGCTGACACAGGCGACCTATGTCGGTTGGGATTTCGCGAACGACTGGTACATGATCGAGGGCAACACCCGACCCTTCCTGCGGTCGGAATATTCGACCGTCATTTCCAGCGTCAACCAGCTTCAGCTCATGGCCCTGAATGTCGGCGCCAACTACCGGCTGCTGCACGATATCGACTTCGGCAGCCTCCTGACCGACGACAGCCGCTCCGACATGTGGGCGACGTCGTCCTCCGCGGGCAAGGGCTTTTTACCGGTCGGCGACAACGCCAGCATGGGGTTGTTCACCGGCAGGTTCGACGGGCAAGGCCATACGATTTCCAACCTCGTCATCAATCGTCCCGATATGGATGGCGTGGGCCTGTTCGGTCAGACCTACTACGCGCAGATCCGCAATGTGGGCCTTGTCGGCGGCAAGGTGATCGGACGACACAGCACCGGATCCCTCGTCGGCTCGACGAACAACGGAACCCTCGACAACGTCTTCTCGACGATGAACGTCAGCGGTGCGAACTACACCGGCGGCCTGGTCGGTCAAAACAACGCGCAGATCAACATCGCCTATTCCACGGGCACCGTCACCGGCGCCGACAATGTCGGCGGACTGTTTGGCAGGACATTTTCCACCGTCAAGAACGCCTATGCCAGCGGCGCGGTAAGCGGCAGTCAGGCTGTCGGCGGGTTGGTTGGAACGAACCAGGGCACTCTCGATACCGTCTACGCATCGGGCGCGGTCAGTGGCAGCCAGAATGTCGGCGGGCTGGTTGGCATGAACCTTAGCACCATCACCAACGCCTTTGCCGCGGGTGCGGTCAGCGGCAACAACAATACTGGCGGACTGGTGGAACAGAACCAGGCCACGATCAGCAACAGCAGCTGGAGTTCCGCTGCCTCGGGCCGCGCCAGCGCTTGCGGCAATCCAAACTGCCAACCACTGACGGACCTCACACTGCAGCAACTGAACGATCCATTCCGCCTCATCGCGGCGGGCTGGGACTTCGCTTCGGTCTGGGCGACGCCAAAGGCCGGTGGCGCGCCGGTCATTCGTGGTCTGACGTCAATCCCCATCTATAACTACTACGTACGGGTCGGCGGCAATGCCACCGGCAGCTATGGCGATACGCCGTCGACCAGCGGCGTCGTGTTCAGCGGCATCGGTGCAGGCAATGTCACCGCGGGCTGGGGCAGCGGGATCAACACGTTCAACGCCGGGACCTATGGCTGGGCCACACCGGGCATGCTGTCGATGAGCTATGCGACGGGTGATGCCAGCGACTACTTCATGGGTTTTGACACCGGTGGCCTGACGATCAACAAACGCGTGATCTCGCTTTCCGGCAGCCGCGGTTACGACCGCACATCGGTCCTCAATGCATCGATCTTCAGCCTGCTCAACCTCGCCAATGGCGAGACGCTCAACCTGACCGGCCAGGGCATGATGGTCGACAACGGTCTCGGAACCGGCAAGGTCGTTGCGCTCGGAACACTCGCGCTTGGCGATGGCACGGGGCTGGCCTCCAACTACACGCTTACCAACGGCACCTATGCCGTCGACATCGTCCGCGCCGTCATTACCGGCATTTCTGGCATCCTCACTGCAAACAAGACCTATGATGGTTCGACCGCAGCCTCGTTGAACCTGTCAGGCGCGACCTTCCAGGGGCTGGTCGCCGGTGAAGAATTGCTGCTTTCTTCCGCGACAGGCGCGTTCTCCGACAAGAACGCAGGAAACGGCAAAACCGTTACCATCACGAACTTCGTGCTCGGTGGTGCCGATGCCGATCACTACATTCTGGACCTTGGTGCGATCACCACGACCGCGAATATCGCCAAAGCTGTGATCAGCAGTGTCAGCGGCATCACCGCATCGGACAAGGTCTATGATGGCCAGGCCAATGCGACCCTCAATCTTTCGGGCGCCGGATTCTCCGGCATGGTCAATGGCGACAGGCTGACGGTCGCCAGTGCAACCGGTGCGTTCGGTAACAAGAACGCCGGCAATGGCAAGAGCGTCACCATCTCCGGGCTGGTGCTGGGTGGCGACGATGCCGACAACTACACGCTTGCCAACACCACGGCTTCGACAACGGCCACCATCGAGAAGCGTAGCGTTTCCGTCGGCGGTTTTACCGCCGCAGACAGGGTCTACAACGGCTTGACGGGCGTCCAGATCACCAATGTCGGCTCGATCGACAGCATGGTCGCCGGTGACGATCTGGCGTCGACATTCCTTGCCGCCACCTTCGCGGACAAGAATGCCGGCAGCGGCAAGACCGTCACCGTCAGCGGCATCGCCCTGTCGGGCGCCGACGTCGCCAACTACACGCTGGTGAACACGACGGCGACGACGAGCGCGAACATCGCCAAGGCGACGATTTCCGCCGTCACCGGCATCACCGCGTCGGACAAGGTCTATGATGGACAGGCCAATGCCACCCTCAATCTCTCGGGTGCCGGCTTCTCCGGCATGGTCAATGGCGACAGGCTGACGGTCGCCAGCGCAACCGGCGCGTTTGGCGACAAGAACGCCGGTAACGGCAAGACCGTGACTATCGCCGGGCTGACATTGAGTGGCGACGATGCCGGCAACTACACGCTTGCCAACACCACGGCTTCGACAACGGCAACCATCGAGAAACGCAGCGTTTCCGTCGGCGGTTTTACCGCCGCTGACAGGGTCTACAACGGCTTGACGGGCGTCCAGATCACCAATGCCGGCACGATCGACAACATGATCGCCGACGACGATCTGGCGTCGACCTTCCTCAATGCGGCTTTCGCGGACAAGAATGCCGGTAGCGGCAAGGGTGTCACCGTCAGCGGCATAGCCCTGTTGGGCGCTGACGCCGGCAACTACACGCTGGCCAACACCACAGCGACGACGAGCGCGAACGTCACCAAGGCGACGATTTCCTCCGTCACGGATATCACCGCCGCCGACAAGACCTACGACGGCTCGGTAGCAGCCACCCTCGATGCCAGTGCTGCCGGCTTCACCGGCATGGTCAATGGCGACAGGCTGACGGTTGCCAGCGCCACAGGTGCGTTCGGCGACAAGAACGCCGGCAACGGCAAGACCGTCACCATCTCCGGCCTGACGCTGGGCGGCGACGATGCCAACAACTACACGCTTGCAAACACCACCGCATCGACCACGGCCGATATCGCCAGGGCAACGATTTCCGCCATCACGGGCATCACCGCCGCCGACAAGGTCTACAACGGCTCGACCGCAGCCACCCTCGATGCCAGCGTTGCCGGCTTCACCGGCATGGTCGATGGCGACAGGCTGACGGTTGCCAGCGCAAGCGGCGCCTTCCTGGACAAGAACGCCGGCAACGGCAAGACAGTCGTCATCTCAGGCCTGGCGCTGGGTGGCGACGACGCCGGCAACTACACGCTTGCGAACACCACGGCTTCCACGACGGCCACCATCGAGAAACGCACCGTTTCCGTCGACGGCTATAAGGCCGCCGGCAAGGTCTACGATGGTTCGACGGATGCCCAGATCACCAACGCAGGCGCAATCGACAACAGGATCGCCGGCGACGATCTGTCGTCGACATTCCTCACCGCGACGTACGCGGACAAGAACGCAGGCAACGGCAAGACCATCAGCATCACGGGCATCGCGCTGTCTGGTGCCGATGCTGGCAACTATACGCTGGCCCGCACGACCGCGACGACCACGGCGGACATTGCAAGGGCGAACCTCTCGCTGGTCGACTTGACCGCCGCCGGCAAAACCTATGACGGTAACAGATGGGCAACGGTCACGGGCGGCCGTCTCGACGGGGTGCTGGCAGCCGACCAGGTGTCCTTCGCCTATTCGAGCGCCCTGTTCTCCGACAGGAATGCTGGTACAGGAAAGGTCGTGATCCTCGGAGGGGTCACGCTTTCCGGTCAGGATGCCGCGAATTATGCGATCGCCGAAACCGCCGTGACGACGGCCGATATCGCACGCGCAACGATCTCGGCGATTACCGGAATTCGAGGTGTGAACAAGACCTACGACGGAACCACGGATGTACGGCTCGACTACGCGCAGGCTGTCTTCGTCGGTGCCGTGGCCGGCGATGCGCTGCAGGTTGGCGCGGCAAGCGGCCAGTTCATCGACGCCAATCCCGGGCAGGGCAAGACGATCAGCATCACCGGCTTGCGGCTTGGTGGCGTCGACGCGCAAAACTACGTGCTGAACAACGACATCGCATTCGCCACTGCAGATGTGAATGCACTGTTCAACCGCCCTCTTCCGCCGCGGACGCTGGTTCCCGAAGGTTTTTCGACCACCCAGCTTTTTGCCTTCGGCACAGCACACGCGCATGCAGACCCGGCACTGGTCGAGTTCCCGGCATGGCCGTGGGTCTCGTTCGCAGACGAGGCGACATTTTTCGGGAATGGACAATAAATGGCCAGCAATCGGTTCTTCAGAAAAACCGTCCAGATCGTGGCCAGGGCGCTGTGTCTGCCCGCTCTCCCGGCGATGGTTGCGCCAACGCTGGCAGCACCGTTGCCCGGTGGTGCCGGTTCGCTCGTCGAAACCTATCAGGACTGGGTTGTGGCCTGCCAGGGGCGTGACGAACAGAGCTTTTGCGTTATGCGGCAAGTGCAGAGCAACAACCAGACGGGCCAGAATGTCGTCACCGTCGAATTCTCGGCCACGCAAGGCAAGCTCAATGGTGTGCTGCAGCTTCCCTTCGGATTGGCACTCGCCGATGGTGCCAGCGTGAAAATCGACGCCGATGCGAAGAGCCAGCCAGTGCCATTTTCCACTTGCCTGCCACAGGGCTGTCTCGCACCGGTGTCATTCGAAGCGGACGATGTCGCCAAGCTCAAAGGTGGCACGGTTCTCAACATTGCAGCCAGATCGTTCTCACCTTCCCAGCCGCTCGACCTGAAGATCTCTCTGAGAGGTTTCTCGGCCGCGTTGAGCCGTGTCGCCGAGCTGACCAAGTAAGATCAGGTGGTTGCCGGCCCAATCCGGCCGACCATCGCCAGCTTTAATCGCGTTCTCCAATACACAGCGAAAGCCTGATTTGTCCGGCAAATCATTTCAGGAGAAAAATGGAAGTCGGCATATTAGAAAACTCTAAACCATTGATTTCATTTAAAATCCGATACTATTTTCACAAACTAAAAATAAGCTCATATACGTATATGGAAGTTCGTCGGCGAAGCCATTCGCTAAGATTTATGTCTGTTTGAGAATCACCCAAATAAAGTCTTTTACAAGCCTACTTATTCGTCTTATCGTTATACTTCGTGTCTATGTAGAATTGAAGCCATACCCAAGTTCTCATCCGCCGGATGCAGAGCATGGACTGGTTGTGCTCTGGCATGTTGGGGGACGGGTATGATCGCTTTCAAACGCGACGCAAGTGGCGTTTACCTAGCTGATACCCCTGCCAATGCCCGAGTAGCTTTCCTGTTTCAGGACGCGACCCGCAGTGACCCGACATTCAACCTGACGGCAGAGAGCTGGATCGATCCGGCGCAGCTGGGTTACGTTGCCTTTTTCGCGCCTTCGGCCACACGCGACTGGAAAGCTTTCGAAGCCGGCATCCGCGCTGCCTTTACTTCCAACTCCGGAACGCAGATCGGCTGGTTCCCGGAACCGCTGACCGTCGCGCCGGTGCTGGTTGCGGTAATGGGACAAGGCACTTCCACGCCAACGGTCTCGCAGTCCTTCTCCCTGGCGTTCAGGCAAAGCGTGACGTTCCAGGTACAGCCGGACCTGTTCGGGCTGTCGACGACGATCCTGTTCGACGATGCTTCCAACAGCCTGCAGATCGCCAACAGTCAGCCACCGGCCGCACTGCTTTTGACGGCGACGCCGCCTGCGGGTGCCACGGTAACCTTCTATTCACAGGCGCCTTATGCCAGCCTGGCGCTCACCGGACCATATGCCGGAACGGTGAATGCGGCGTTCGACCTCGCCGCCACGGACCTCGTCCAGTTCGAAGCCGGCCTGATGTATTTCAGCCCGCCAACGGGTGGCGGGCTGGTCGGCGCCTTGAGCTATCCCGTCTTCCGTGGCGCTGGTGGAGCGACGACGCCGTTCGGCTTCAACGTCACTTTGGATGTTCTTGGGCCACTCGACGCGTCGCGCAGCTTCTTCCAGTTCACCGACCCGCTGCTTGGTTCGACCTTCGTCACCGCCAATGGCAAGCCGTTCGCCCTCAGCACCGTCAACACTGGTGATATCGGCACGGCCAGCCGCCTCGTCTTTGCTGGTCGGCCGCAGCAATCGCCCGGCGAAGAGCGCTATTACTACCTGGCGCCGGCAGGCCAATTCGGGCTGGCACTCGACACCGGCAGCGATCGGACAGCTGCGACAGGCACTGAAACCGTGCAGATGCTGTGCGGCGTCACAGGCACCGAGTTCCTGGGCGTCACGGTGGGCGACATACCCGACAAGTTGCAGTTCGTACCGGGACAGCCGGCCTACCGCATTCCGTCAGCACAGGATTCATCGACGGATCCGGCCTTTCTCGATGCCATCGCCACCACCTCGTGGGTGCAGTTGATCGTCCAGCAAGGCAGCTACGTCTCCCAGCCGGAACGCGCACCGCTGTACAAGCAGCCTTCCAGCTCATCGGCCCTCCTTGAAGGAGCCCCTCCGGCCTCGGGCCTCGATGTCTATGTGCTCGATTATTTCCCGGTGGCATCGTGGAGCGCTCAGGGCGACGCCCCACCTGTGCCACTGGTTCCCTATGCCGGGCTCGCTTTCTCCACCGACCCCGGCCTGAACGCTACGGACTATCTCGAGATGGAGTCGCGCGCGCTCAACCCGAGGCGCGCTGCCGGGTTCATTCCTGCACCGACGCTCAAATCGGAGCGGGCGGCTTCAACCGACGCATCAATCCTTGCCATGACGCCGCAAGGCATGCTGGCCGAGCTTGCCGGCACGCCGCTGGCGTGGACAGGGCTGCAGATGGCGACCAGCGCCGCCGGCATCCTCGAATTCGCCGACATGGGCCCGTCGATCTGCAAGGCGGTCCAGCAGAACCAGATCTTCACGGTGATCAGCGAAAACCCGGCCAGTGCCGACCCGCTCGGCAAGGGACAGTCCCTGTTCGACTTCTCGGCCGACAAGCTCGAAATAGGCGACTGGACCTTCGATCTTTCATCGGGCGGGCTGGCCGCACCGGACGGCACGCCGCCGATCTTCATGATGAAGTTCTATCCGGGCGAAACGATCGAGCAGCTCGTCGCCGACACGAGGCTGTGGTCGCAGCCCGACACCTTCAACAAGACCTTCACCGCCACCGCCGCACAGACCTATCTGCAAAAGCTGATCGCCGATGCGAAGGCCAGCGTGTTTCCCGAAGGCGGCGGGCAGCCGGACACCACCTCGCTCTACTGGAACTTTTATCAGACAGTCACCAACCCCGCCTTCAACGGCATCCTCGCCGTCAACTGCAACATGCAGCTCGACGAGCTGCCGACCGCGGTGCGTGCCGTGCTTGGCGGCATGCAGGATCCGGGCATTGCCGGCTTTCGCGTCCACCATGTCGGCATCGAAATCAACAACACCGATCCGTCACAATCCGTGCCGACGCTGGCCCAGAGCGCGACCTTCGCATTGGTCGACTATGAGAAGGCGGCGACCAATTCCGCGCCGGCGGCCGGCATCGATTTCGGCTTCGAGGTCGAGTATCTGCGCGCGCTGTTCACCAATTCCGAGCTGCGCAGTTTCGCCTGCGAGATCAATCTCACCATCAACAAGCTGTTCAAGGTCGGCGTGAGCCTCGACCCTGGCCAGGACGCACCCGCCGGAGACGGGGCCAATGTCATCGCCATCATGGGCTCCTACCAGGCGCACGCGACCAGCGGCGACGACAGCAGCTCCGGACAAGGCGTCTATTCCTTCGTCGCCCAGGGTGACTTCGTCTTCGACTTTGCCGACAACAAGTTCCTCAAGCAGATCACGCTGAGCAAGCTGCAATTCTCCTTCGACGAGGAGACGCCGGCAACCTCGCCGAGCAACGGCACCACCACCCATATCAAGGCGCATTTCGGCATATGGGGCGACATCGAATTCAACGAACTGCAGGTGCTGGACCTGTTCTCGTTCGAAAAGCTGGTTTTCTCCAATCTCGGCATCGAGGTCGGCTTCGACCTGACCATCTACAATCCTTCGGTGCAGCAGCAGCCGTCGACCGACAACCTGTCGCTTTCCTTCGCACCAGGCGACTTGCGGCTCGATCTCGGCTCTACCGAAAAGCGCAGTGGCGCCGACAGCCTGCTCGACATGATCCCGTTCAAGCTGCAGTCGTTCCTCTATTCGGGTGATGCCGACGAGACGATCGAGAGCCTGAATTATTATTCGCTCGGTTCACTGCCTGGGCTCGCCGAAAACGGCATCACGCTGCAGGACAATTTCAACTACGCTCTGATCTTCGACCTCGATCTCGGCTCGATGGGCGGGCTCGTGGGCTCGCTGTCCGCCTTCAAATTCAGCGTGCTGATCGGCTGGCTGAGCCCGGAGGACGGAGGCGGCCTTGCCTTCGGCATCCAGCTGCCGCAGGTCGACGGCAAGCTCGAAATCAAGATCGAGGGCGTGCTGACCATCTCGATCGAGCAGTTCAACCTCGAATACGCCGCCAATGCCGATCCCAGGATGCTGGTGCTCGGCATGCACAACTGCTTCATCGAGATATTGGGCAACCGGCTGCCGCCGGACGGCACTATCAGCATTGGACTGTTCGCGCCGACCGAGGGCGCTGACCAGATCGGTTGGATCGGCGCCTACAACCAGGGCAAGGACGGCGGTGGCGGCGGCGACACACAGGAACTGCTCGTACCGGGACGGGCGCCTGTCAGGGCCGGAGCCGCAAGCGATGTCTTCGATCTGGTCTATCTCGGGATCGGCCAGCGGGTTGGTCCCGATCCGACCAATCCGCCCGCCAATTTCGACGATTTCCTGAAGTTCATGCAGGACGATTTCTGGGAAGCCCTGCAGAACAAGAAATATTCCGACATCTACCATCCCGACGGCAAGTGGATCATCGTCACCGACTTCAATCTCCTGAAAGTCATCCAGGTCGGCTTCGTCTTCTATGACGTGACGCCATTCTACGCGCTGCTGCTGCGGTTGACCGGCGGCGCCGGCAAGGGTGCGGAGATCGAGGTCGTCTACACCAAGATATCCGACACGATCGGCAAATTCGCCACGGTCTTCAGCCTGCCGGACAGCCTGCGCACGTTCCAGGTCGGCGCTGCCTCGCTGACGTTGCCGACGCTCGGCGTCGACGTCTACACCAATGGCGACTGGAAGGTCGATCTCGGCTTCCCGGACGGCGACAACTGGAGCGTCTGCTTCCAGGTGCAGGCGCAGGCCGGTCCCATTCCCGTCACCGGATCGGGCGGCTTCTACATCGCGAGCCTGAGTTCCGCCACCGATCCCGACGTCTTCAGGGGCACCTACCAGAGCATCCTAGCCTTCGGGTTTGCCGCTCGGCTTGGTGTCGGCAAGGATTTTACTGCAGGCCCGCTGAAGGCCGGCGTGAGTGTCACGTTCTTCGGCATCATCCAGGGTGCAGCCGGTTATCTGACCAGCGGCGGCGGCGACCTCGCCAAAAAACCCGACGCGCTTTCACTGCAGGGCCAGTTCGGCATCATCGGCGAGCTCTATGGCTCGATCGACTTCGTCATCATCAAGGCCAGCGTCAATGTCCGCCTGCAGGCATCGATCGGTATCATCCTTGCACTGGAGCCGCCCAGCGTTCCAGGTGGCGGCAGCGGCTCCATCCTGCTCTACATCGAGGCCAGTGTCAGCGTCAGCGTGATGGTCCACATCAACCTCTTCCTGTTCTCCATTTCGATCAGCTTCAGCTTCAACGCCTCCTTCCGCTTCGAGTGGCAGCTAGCCGGTTCCTCGCAGCAGGCCAGGGTCGAGAGTTTCGCCGGGCTGAGACAGAGGCTTCTTGCCAGCGTCGCGCCGAGCGTCGGGCTGCTGCCTAACCTGCCGAAAAATCTGCCGATCCTGTTCCTGCCGGAATTGACGGTGGTGTTTCCGGACGCGACGAGCAACGGAGCGCCGTGGGTCGTCACCTCGCTCGGCGTGCAATATGACGACAACCCGCCGCAAAACCCGACCTATGCCGACTTCAAGCCATTCGAGGCCGTGACGACGCAGCTCGCCACCTTCGCTGTCATGCACGCGCTGAACCTGGCGGCCTACAACTCGGAAGTCCTGCTCGAATTCGACCCGGCCAGCGGCACGCTCGGATTGAAGGAGCTCGACAGCGACCCGGATGCGCTGACCGGATGGATCGATTATCCGACGGTGCTTGGCCAGCTCGCCAATTTCGGCGCCACGCTCGCCACCCCGACTGCGGATGCCAAGGCAACCGTGTTCCCTATGCCGCCGTTCCTCAATATAGCCACCAGCGGGCGTGCGGACGGCAACGGCAACGCGCAGGACCTGTCCTATCAGTTCCAGGCGCAGAACCCTGTCTCGCCAAGTTACCTGCAGACAGTCGATGCCTATTTCAGCCAGCTGTTCGTCAACCAGACCTCGAATCCCTCCTCAGCCAATGTGGGCAGCGGAACGACCCCGCTGTCGCAGGAGATTTTCCTCGACTACTTCAAGGGCCTGATCCGCGGCGCGATCCACGAGCTTCTGGTGACGATGCAGAACAGCGGGCTGACCTCGTCGCCGCTCGACAAGCTGTTCATGGCGGCAGTTGCCGCACCCACCCCGGGTGCGCAGACGCGTTTCCAGGGCCTCGCCGGGCAGATGTCGAGTGCGCTGCGTGGCGGCGTACGCCTGCCTTATACCGCAGGCCTAACCGTGCCTGGTGGTGCAGCTTCGACCCTCACCAACCCGCTGTATGCGCTGTTGTGGCAGGAATTCCCGGCAGGCGGTTTCGCCAAGAGTGACAGTTACAGCATCACGCTGACCAACCCCGACAAGACGCAGGGCTGGCTCGCCACGAACGCCTCGTTCTCGCTCACCAAGAACGTCCTGTCTCAGTATCAGGGCCTCACCGAGGCATCCGTTACAGCGCCCGGCACTCCGACGCCGATCGCACTCAGCTCGACAGGTCCTCAGTCCTTCGCGCTGGAGAATGCCATCGTCTGGACGCCATCCGGCGCCAGTGCCCTCAGCCTGCGGCCGTTCGCGCCCAGCCTGGCGAAGCTTCAGACGAACGAAGGCACCGCCGCCATTCCCGCGCTTGTGAAATCGCGCCAGGCACAAGGCGCGTATATGCCGGACGGCACGCCGCTGCCGACTGGCGATATCACCTTCGCCACCAGCGTCACATTGACGGTCAAGCAGATCCCCGGCGCCACGCAGGGCAGCATGCTGCCCGATGTCTACGCACTGTCCGGCGCCAGCCAATCGGACGAGGCTTTGCTCGGCCGCATCCTGGACGATCTCAAGGCTGGCGACCGGCCGATCGATGCGATCCAGATCCTCTACCAGACAGCGGCAGGCGCCCCGGGGCTCGTCTCGGCCACGGTCGATGCCGACGCCGTGTTTGCACTGCGCACCAACACCACGACGGTATCGCAGCCGCCGCAAGGACTGCTCGGCTTTGCGTTTGACCTGCCGGCCGGCGTTTCGGTCGGTGCCAGCACCGATGTCGGAAGTGATGGCGGCTATGGCTTCCTGCAGATCATCCAGCAGGCGACCGTCACCAACGCGCCGGGCTATTATTTGCGTTTCATCGACAAGAGCGGAAATTCGCTGCCGACCGCGCTCTTCGTCAAAGGCGTGGCACAGGTCACCCTGCTGGTGACCTACAAGCCTGGCAGCGGCAGCAACCAGAACGGTTCGCCACTGGCGATCCAGCCTTATCACAATGCCGTCGTGCTGGCCGGAACGCAGAACGGCCTCGTCTATTATGCCGAGACCGCCGATCCAGCGCTGGAGACGCGCTACGTCAAGGTTGCACCCGGCACCTTCGGTGTCGAGCTCACACGCGCCGAGAGCGTCATGCAACTCGCGACACCTGCTCGCCTGGCAAAGAGCAAGCGGCTCGGCGCGGCGAGCCACCATGCGCGTAGCGATATCATCGAGGCATTGCGCGCATCCGGCGTCACCGACGATGACGACCTGCATGAGGCTCTGCTTGCAGCAGGTGCGACACCGGCAGCGCTGAATTCCCTCTACAGCCTCATCACCTACCAGGTCCAGGCGACGACAGGCTTCGTCCTGAGCAATCTGTCGGCACCCATCCAGCCGCAGAAACCCGATCCGTCAGCGACCACCAGCACGTATCGCGTGTTTGCGCCGCTCTACAATGTGGCGACCGCCAATGTCGGTTCGCCGACACCCGATCGCTATGCTTCCATCGGCGACAAGTTCGCACTGTCGTTCTTCGTCAACGACGCCTTCGGCAACCAATTACCGACGCCAGCGAGCTACAGCGATACCAATCTCTACTTCGACCCGCTCGTGCCGGTCGACCAATGGCCCGGCATCCTGCCGACCTATGGCTTCAATGCTTCGCAGGCGAACACGATCGAGATCACGCTGACGCCGAGCCAGGCTGCTTTCAGCGGCATGTCGGCCGACCAGAAAGCCGCGGCGCTCGCCAACTTCCGCATCATCGAAGATCAGATCAATGGCCCCGGCGTGTCGTTCTATGTGGAGACAAGCCTCGCGCTTCAGGCCGACGGCAGCAGCTTCGCCAGTTTTGCCGTCCCGGCCGCCGATACCAGCAAGGTCACCGGCATGGTCGCAGGCCTGGTCGACTGGCTTGCGGGTACCAGCACGAACTTCCCGAGCGCTGTGACCATCTCGATGCCTGTGAGTGGCCCAGGCGCACTGCCGCCGCTCTTCGAGATCGTCGTGCTGCTCGGCATCACGCGAGACGCCAATCTGATCTCCCCCTATCTGAAGGACCAGTTCGGAACGATCCTGGTACCGTCGGCCCAGAACGTCGCGACCGGTTTTGTCCCGGCAACAGGCGGCGCCAGCAACATGTCGCAATTCGCCGCCGCCTTCACCGGTGCTTTCCCCGCCCAGAAACTGGCGGTGGGCATGAACGGCACCGACGCTCCGTCCGGACAGAAGCTGTCGAGCACGGGGCTTGCACGCAAACGGCTCAAAGCCTTGAAGCTCGCACAGGACGGAACCGGCAGCGCGCAACGGGGTTCGCAGCCATTGTGGGCCGCAGCAGCATCGCTGCTCGATATCACGATCGGCGTCGCCGGAGCTGGTCCGCGCTTCCTGTCACCCAAGCCGCTCGACAACGTGCTCAACAGCGCCAGTGTGCCGATGCCGGCACTATCGACCAAACTGCCGGCGCTGCCAGCGCAGCAGTTGTTCGTCGACACCGACCTCGACCAGCTCAACCGGACATTCTTCCAGGCCGTGGACGACGTGCTGTCACCGGCCTCGGCGGCAAAGGCTTTCGAGGTCGCGCCCGGTGCCTACAATCAGATTGCGCTCGGCCGCGAGACGCTGGCGCAGAAATACGCGCAGTATGAGGTGGACTGGCTGTTCGGTCCGCAATCACCATTCACGGGCACGACGGCGGCACTGGCAATCGCTCAGGACGTGTTCGAACAGCAGATGCGCGCCGCCCTGATGACGGCGTACTCCGTCGATACCATCGTGCAATACGATGTGACCTGGAACCAGCCCGTGTCGGCCGCCGCCGACGGCAACATCGAGCTTTTCGGCCAGATCGAAGCAGTGCTGGCCGGAAGCTACAGCTGGAGCGGTACGACGCTGTCGGCAACGACCGGCAATCCGCATGGCCTGACCGATGGCAGCCGGGTGCTCATGATGTTCCAGGCGAGTTCCGGCCAATTGCCGACGAACGGTGTCTACGACGTCGACGTCACTAGCGACACGACCTTCACCATCACCATGGCGGCCAGCGGCTCGGGCGCCGGCACCTTCTCGGCCACACGGCAGAACTCCGGCCTGTCAACCGCGCATGTCGGCATCAGCAGCACAGGCGCCAGTCCGCTCACTTTCCTCTATGGCGATCCCGATGCCGCGGCAGCGGCGGTTGTGCCGTTCGACCTGCGCTTCGCCGTGACCAATCTGCAATACTTCCTGGCCCCGGCGGGCGCCCCGGGCGAGGCACGCCCTTCGATCTGGCTGCAATTGATCGATCCCTATCCACAGGGCGTACCGCATATCGGCCCCGCCGACACGCTGACGACCATACCGGTGGTCTACCGCCAGTATCCGACGCCGCCGACAATGATCGGCCAGACATGGTCGAAGTACACGCCGGCATCGGCTTCGGGCAATCCGATCGCCGACGGCGCGGACTGGAGCTACCTCTATACCTATCAGGCGTTCCTGGTTGCCCAGGATCAGATCAACACCGCCGTCACCTACAACACCAGGCTCAGCGCCGCCTCGGACAGCTCACCGAACCGCGTCGGCGACGGTCCGGGCATTGATGGCCCCTATGATCTGTTCACGGCGCTGGCGCGTACTTCTGCGGTCTATGGCGCCATCGGTCCGCTGCTGCGCAACCCCGCCGATCCGGCCTGGGCAGACGCCGTTGACGCTTTCGCCACCGCCATCGGCGAAGTGACTGCAAACAAGGACTGGAATCCGGGTCTGAACCTTGTCGATGCGCAGCGCCTGGCGAGCGTCACGGACAGCTACGTCGTCACCGATGCACTGCAGCCGGACGGAACGACGCGGCTGATCGAAGTGCAGTGGCCAGCCGCGCAGGGTGAATCGAGCTTTGCCAATGTCGCGCTGACCGTTACCGCGCTCGACCCGTCGAACCTGACTCCTTACCCGAACCAGCATCCGGTCCAGCCATCGCCACCCAACGGCCTGTTGTTCGAGGTAGAGAATGCCGCGTCGGGTGGTTTCGGCGTTGCGCACACGATCGAAGTCGATGCGCTCAATGTACTCGCGGCAGAGAACGCACTGGCCGTCGTGCAGATCGAGCGCAACCTGATCACGCTCGAGGCCGCTGACAAGTCGGCGTGGCAGGTGGTGTCGGAATTCGTCTACAAGACGCCGCAGGTACGGCCGAGCCAGCCCGTCACCCCATTCATCGACAATGCCACACCGATCGACGTGACGACACTGCCCGGCCAAGGGGCCGGGAGCGCCTGCCCATCGTCGCCAGCGAGCCTGTGCCAGCGCATCTACACCATCATGGCGGACCTTCTGGCCGACCCGACGCAGACACAGTCGCTGCTCGGTGCTCATGCGGCCGCCAATCTCGCGGATGCGACGACAAGGCGTGTGAAGGTGGGTTGTTCGTATCAGTTCCCACTGCCCGCGGTTGCCGGAGGCGCTTTCGACAGCGCCTCGATCAGCCCGCTGGTTCCGATCGTGTTGGCGCGCTCGTTCGAGATCGATGGCCAGCAACCGGCGCAACTTGGCGATTTCGCGGCGCTTTTTGCCGAGGCGATCGCCGGCTGGGCATCCGGCAACGACATCGTGTTTGGCGCCAATGCAGTGCCGGCCGGGGCAATGCTGGTCTTCGACATCACGCTTTATGCAGCGCTCAGCGGCGTCAACACGCCGGTGCTGCGCTTCAGCAATCTGCAACTGAAGCTCACGGACATCGACGCCAACTGACCGCCCTGGCGGCTTTTGCGGCGGCGTCGCGCGGACATGACCGGAAGGAGGAAAGCCGTTTTCGAAACCTGATGAATCGGGCCGCAGCCATGAAATGTGGCCGCATCTCCGATGACGAGACAACGACAGGGCGACGGTAAGGCCGCCGCTCGACAACGTGCAGGACCAACAGTCTTAAACCGCAAACCGCGAGGCAAATCGATGGCAACGACCGCGAAATACAATATCCTCGGTGCTAATGCATCCACCACCAACTGGGACGGCTCGCCGCTGACGCTGGCCTACCGCGAAAGTGCGGCAATGCCGCAGACGACCAACGGTTCGATGGTCTTCGCCTACCAGAACACCGCTTCGCTGAACAATGCCGGCAAACTGGCGCTGACTTCGGGTGGCTCGCAGCCATCATTCCTCAACGCGCCGGCACTGCTCTCGCAGCCCAACATCCTCGTCAACAACTGGCAGGCGAACAACCTCAACGTCACCAATGTCAGCGTCGCGGCCGCCACCCCGATCTGGATCGAAGCGTTCGGTCCCGGCCTGCCCGGCCAGAAGCCGGTCACACTCGCCATCAACACCGCGCTGACCCTCAAGCCTGGCGCTGTCGCGCAGGGGACCTCGACCCCGAACTGGATGCAGCTGGCGCTTGGAACGAATACGGGCCAGTTGATCATCGTCGCCGTCGTCGGCGGCCCGCAGGATGCATCGGGCAACAACGCCTATGCCATCGCGCTGAACTCGCCCTCCGGCAACACCGGCCCAGGCACGGGGACGCCAGCTCCGCAGGGCTATTATGCGACCACGGGCGGCAACAACTATTCTTTCGAATTCAACTGGGGTTCCTCGGTTGTCTACGTGGCGAACATGTCGCCTTCGACTGCCTCGTCCCTGACGGCACAACTGCTGTCTCTGTGACTGAAACGCGGGAGCCGGCCCACGCGCCGGCTCCCACCACAACGGCGGCAAGAAATAGGACTTCCCGACATGCGCGACGTCGTCCCGGAAGGCATGGTCAACGCGGCCTGGAACGGCTTGCCGCAGACGCTCGCCGTGCGCGGCAGCGTAACGATGCCGCAGACGCCCAACGGCTCCCTCATCGTCGGCTACTTCAACCAGTCGCAGCAGAACAATGCCGGCAGGCTTGCCATCACTTCGGGCGGCAGCGATCCGACGATCCTTCCGGTTCCGGCGCTGGCCCGGATGATCAGCATCTTGACCGCGAACTGGCAGGCCAACAACCTCACGCTCACAAACATCAGCGTCAATGCCGCGACCCCAATCCTCGTTCAGGCCTATGGCCCGGGCATCCCCGGCATGCAACCCGGGCCGCTGACAATCGGCACGCCGGTCCAGCTGGCGATGCGCCAGGCCGTTCAGGGAACGACGACACCGAACTGGATGCAGCTCGGGTTCAGTGCAAGTACGAGCAATCTCGAAGTTGTTGCCGTCGTGGGCGGTCCCCAGGACCAGTCCGGCAACAACGCCTATGTGATTGCCCTCAATGCACCAGGCGGCGACACCGGGCCGCCCCCCTTGCCGGCTCCGCCGGCCGGTTTTTTTGCAACCGCCGCCGGCAACAGATACGCGCTGCCTTTCAACTGGGGCGCTGCGTCTGTCTATGTGGTCAATCTGTCGCCGCAGACGGCAGCACCAGTGACGGCATTGCTGCAGTCTTTGTAATCTATGCCTTTGAGCATTTTCGCCGCGGCCTCAGTTCGAACGGAAGCCATGCCGCCTTCGGAATTCACCCTATTCGATCAGCCCCCCGCAGCGTCGGATTGGAATGGCTTGCCAGTGACATTGGCAGTGCGTCAAAGCGCAACGATGACGCAGACACCGGCCGGGTCGATGATCCTGGCTTTTCAGAACAGCTCTCCGATGAACAATGCCGGCAAGCTGGCGCTGACCAGCGGTGGCGGCCAGCCACAGTTCCTGCTGGCGCCGGCGCTTGCGCTGCAGCCGACAGTCCTGATCAGCAACTGGCAGGCCAACAATCTGAACGTGACCAACATCAGCACGAACAACAACACGCCGATCTGGATCGCTGCCTATGGCCCCGGCATCGGGGCGCTGCCTGTAACATTGCCGACCACAGGCGAACCCATTCCAGTTCCCGTCAACGGTACACTGCAGGCGATCACCGAACCGCAATACATGCAGCTTGGCTTCCAGGCCAATTCGGCCAACCTGTGCCTGTTCGCCATCATCGGCGGACCTCAGGATACGAGTGGCAACAATGCCTATGCCATCGCGCTGAACTCGCAGTATGGCGATACCGGCCCCGGTCACCCCACGCCGGCCCCGGCCGGTTACTATGCAACGGCTGGCGGCAACAGCTATTCATTCGACTTCAACTGGGGAACGTCGATCCTGTTCGTCGCTTTTTTCGGCAGCGGCTCCGTCGTGAACCAGCCTTCCAGGCTGATGACCGCACCGCCCACGATAAGCCTGGAGGCGTTGTAGCGCGGTGAAAGGCCGTAAAGCTGACGACCTCGCCTTGCCGACAGGCAATCACTGGAATCCGGCAGATCATTCCGCCTTGTATTAAAGGAAAGATCCAACGGAACCTTGGCATGCCTTGAAAAAATACAATGTCGGAAAGCCGGCGCACACGTTATTCTCGAAGAGGCTTCGCACAAGTGCGTGACTTGTGCTTTGCCAACGATCCGATGGGGCGGATAAATCATGGAAATCGTAACACTCAGTCATTTCGCCGGCAGCGTCGGCAGCGCGTTCGACATCGAGCTTGGAGAGAGTTCGGTAGCGCTTACCCTGGCGGAGGCCCGCCCTTTGCCGGAATCCGGCTTTCCCGGAATGCGACGATCTCCCTTTTCCCTGATGTTCCGGAGCGGTTCGCAGGTGGTGCTGCCGCAAAAACTCTACAAGCTGAAAAACGCCACCCTCGGTCAGATGGACATCTTCCTCGTTCCCGTCGCCAGGGATAAGGACGGCATCGTCTATCAGGCGATCTTCAACTAACGGGTTCTGGCTGCCGCGATGACGCTCAGGACGCCGTCCATTGCATCTGAATGTGCGTGTCGCCGGCTTCGGTTTCACGAAAGTGCAGGCGGCGATAGAGAGCCTGAGCCCTGACATTTCGACGCTCGACATGCAGCATGACGCTGGCCGAGCGGGCCCTGGCTTGGCGCTGGATCGTTTTCAGCATGACCTGCCCTTTGCCGAGGTTGCGCCACTGTGGCAGGAAGCCGATGTCGATGACGTGCCATTGCTCGGCGGCGGTATCGACATAGAGCCTGCCAATCGGCTCGTTCCCGTGCAGCAAAATAAGGAAATCAGCCTCTGAGAACCGCGCCACATAGTGGCGATGCTGCAGATCGAACTGCTGGTCGATGAACGCCCATTTCAGTTCCGGCGGCCAGGGCACCGGTTCCATTTCGTCCATACGGAAGGACCAGTAGAGCCGACGCAGGAATACAATATCTTCATACGTCGCTGCGCGGGCCGCGCCATGAGACAGCTTGAGCTGAGAATTCGCACCGGCAGGAAATGCCGGCAACGGTTCCACGCCAAGAAGCCCCATCATCCAAAGGACGGGAAGGCGCCCGCCATCGCTATACAGTAGTTGATCGCGATGTAGGGTTGCCGATTCTCGTGTGGCTGGCTGCCGCCGTTTAAACCTATCATGTTGGGTATGAACTGCGCGTTCGCCTGTGACCCGCGACAAATGCACTTGTGTTCGCCGGCGACGTCAAAGAATTGCCGGCGGAGGGCGAGGCCGCTTTCTTGGTTCCATCACTTTGATTGTATATCGTAAACTGATGCATGTGGGCCGGCATTTCGGCCACCGTCAATGTCTCGCTATTTTCGCCGAACGTTTCGCCAATGGCGCGCGGAGTCAATCCTGGCCCCCGGCCCTGATTGCAGCCAGCGCGATTGACGAGGTTAGGCAGCTGAAAATTGGTGGTGCCATTGCCGCCATAATTGACGCCCAGCAGTGAGAAAAGCGCCGAATACTGTTGGATCGGCACAAGCGAACCACTGCAGAACGCCCATCCGCGGGGAGCGAAGTTGAAACCGAAAACCTGTATCTCACCGATGAAAGGCGTGGTCATTGGGACATTCCTGCGATCTTGATGACGAACCGGTTCCGTTAAACAACCCTCAGCGCTGTTCAGCCTTGCGATGGGTAAATTCCGGCCCAGGCGATGCAGAACTGCACCGTCAAGGTCGGCATTGTGTTGTCGTGAGGTGAACTTCCACCGCTGGGTTGTGTCGATTGTGGAGCGGAAACCACGGGCGCAGCTCCGGTAAGATCGGTCACGTACATCGTGTCGTTCGTAACGGCACCGAGTTCCACGGTCGTGCTAACGGAGGTGGCGTTGGCGGTCGACTGCGTCGCGGTCATCGAATGATTGTGCTGCGGTATCTGCATCGGCAGCAAAGTCACTGATTCACTGCCTGCCATCTGGCCGATAATGTAGCGCGAAAGGCCGGGACCAGTCCCCTGGTGTATCGGAACGCGCCCGGAAAGTTGGGGAGTGGCGAAAGTAACCTGTCCGTCGCCTCCATAAGTCGTACCGATCAATTGGTACAGCACTTCATACTCGGCAATGGAATACAGTCCTCCATTGCAAGGCAGCCATCCGTTCGGCACGCGCGGAAAACCGAACATCCGGATTTCGCCAACATAGGGCTCACTCATCGATGATCTCCGTGCAGAGGTTGCGCTGGCTGGCCGATGTCACGAGCGCGACGGGTAGATTCCGTTCATCGCGATGTTGTAGTTGATCGTCTCGTAAGGCTGGATGTTCGGGTGTGACTGATTGCCACCGACAAAGGTAACGGTCGGAGTCGCCAAGGGAACCACACGGCCACCCGGTGCGGCATAAATTGCATTCGTGGTGGTGCCATAAAGCGCGTTGCCGGGGCTGCGTCCGGCACCCGCTGTCGTGGTTGCGTTGCCGACATGATTGTGTGCCGGCAGTTGCTGGACGAGCAGCGTGACATTCTCAGCGCCGCCAGTTTCTCCCAACGCATAGGGTGAAGGCTGCCAGGACGGATCGACCGAGGATCCAAACCCGACAGGTGTGCGGCTCTGCAGGTTGGGTAACGCAAAATTCGTCGTGCCGTTGCCACCGTATACCGTACCCAGAAGCGAAAAGAGCGCTTGATTCTGGGAGATCGACACAATCGCCCCATTACAAAAGGCGAAACCCTTTTGCGCGAAAGCAAAACCGGTCATCATGATCTGCCCGAGGAAAACTTCGGCCATTATCTCCCCCAATCACCCAAGCTCAAGACATTATATTGATATTGCTCACGATTCATGGATTCTGCAAGTGTATTTTTAAGCTCAAGGTGGACATGAATAAAACTTCATGATCTACTTCGAGTGGGAATCCACGATAGAAATCGTGCAGGCATTTCGAATCCATCGGTACATTTGATATCGAAGAATTCTCCGACTCGGCAATAAAGCGTACAAATTTCCGGCATGGGGGCATGCATTGAACTGGAATACAAAGTATCGCACCGAGCGTGCGCGTACGCTTGCAAGCGGCTTCGTGCTGTGGTTGGGCATGCTGGCGCTTGTTTGCCTCGCTGCCGGGGCGGCCTCTCCGGTACAGGCGGCTCCGTCGGTCGGGTGCCCCACACCTATTGCCATCACAGTGGTGTCTGGTGGCAGCAAACAAATCAATGCGTCGTCATGCGACCCCTTCGGCACAAACCCGCAAAGCGACGTGGTGCAACCCGCGCATGGACATGTAACGATCGATAATGCCGCCGCAGGATTGCTGACCTATGTCAACAACGGCGATGGTGCCACCACGGACACCTTCACCTTCAAGGACGCCTCTGCTGGTGTCGTGACGGTCAACGTTACGATCACCCCCGCCTCCTCGCCGATTACCGTCAGCCCGGCAAGCCTGCCAACGCCCCAGATCAGCGTTTTCTATGATCAGACCCTGACATCCGCCAATGGCACGGCGCCCTATACCTACACTCCGGGTGGCGGCAGCCTGCCGCCGGGGCTCACCCTTGCGACAAACGGCAGGATTTCAGGCACTCCGACCGGCTCAGGTCCCTACAATTATACCGTGCACGTGACGGATTCGACATCGCCCACGGCATTGACGGCCGACAAAAGCTACAGTTTCAGCGTTCCCGGACCGACAATGGTTGTTTCGCCGGCCAGCCCTGCAGCTGGCGCGCAGGGTATTGCCTACAGCCAGCAATTCAGCACGAGCGGCGGTACTGCGCCTTATGCCTACACTCTTGAAACAGGCACCCTGCCGCCTGGATTGTCACTGTCCGGCGGCGGCCTGCTTTCCGGCACCCCAACGACCCTGGGCAGCTTCACCTTCACGATAAAAGTGCAGGACAGCACCACGATCTCGACTGGCGGTGTCTGGCTGAAACTCCACACCGTAACCGTCGACATCAATGCCGCGCCAACCATCGTGGTAGCCCCGACAACCCTGCCGGGCGGAGCGGCTGTCGGATCGGCCTACAGCACCACCGTCACTGCCAGCGGCGGCGTATCTCCCTATACATTTTCCGTCATCTCAGGCTCGCTTCCCGCCGGACTCACGCTCGCTCCAGGAGGCACGATTTCCGGCACGCCGACTGCGGGCGGAACGTTCAACTTCACCGTCAGGGCCACAGACGCCAGCGGCGCGCCCGGGCCGTTCAGCGGTACTCAGCCCTATTCCCTGACGGTCGCCGCACCGACCATCACGCTGCCGGCCACGACTTTGGCCAATGGCACGATGGGCGCGGCTTATTCGGCCACACTCAATCCGGCTTCCGGTGGCACCTCGCCCTATACATATGTCGTCACAGCTGGCGCGCTTCCTCCCGGCATCACTCTGTCTGCCTCAACCGGCACCTTGTCCGGTACACCGACCGCTGCCGGCAATTTCAACTTCGCGGTCACCGCAACGGACAACAGCACAGGCACCGGCGCTCCCTATTCCAGCGCGCCGCGCGGCTACGCTCTGACAATCGTCAACATCCCGCCGGTCGCCAATCCGGTTTCAGCCACTGTTGGCTACAACAGCGGCGCCAATCCAATCACCCTCAACACCACAGGCGGGACACCGACTTCCGTCGCGATCGGCACTGCAGCAGCCAACGGGACGGCCATCGCGAGCGGGACATCGATCACCTACCAGCCCAATACGGGCTTCCGCGGCTCGGATTCCTTCACCTATACGGCGACCAATTCGGCGGGGACTTCGGCGCCGGCAACCGTCACCATCACGGTCAGCAATCCGACGATCACCGTCACCCCATCCAATGCACTGACCGCGCAGATCGGCGTCGCCTATACGCAGACCTTCACCGCATCGGGCGGCGCTGCGCCATACACACTGGCGGTAAGCGGCCTACCGGCCGGGCTTTCCACAACGGGGACGACCTCCAGCAGCGTTACTGTCTCCGGAACACCAACCGCGGCCGGCAGTTTCAACCTCGATGTCACGGGCACCGACAGCAGTACCGGCACCGGTCCGGTCTCGATTTCTCAGCCCTTTACCCTGTCGGTGAGCGCACCAACCCTTGCCCTGACGCCGCCGGCGGGAACACTCAGCGCGACCTATGCGACAGCATACAGCCAACAATACACTGCCTCCGGCGGTACAGGGCCTTACACCTATACCGTCAGTGCCGGAGCACTGCCGGCAGGCTTGTCGCTGGACCCCACCTCCGGTGTGCTCTCGGGAACACCGACCGTAACGGGACTGTTCACCTTCTCGGTTCGGGCAACGGACAGCAGCACCGGCACCGGCGCACCGTTTGCCCGGACACAGAACTACGTGATGCAGGTCGCAGCACCCTCCATCGTGGTTTCACCCTCGACGCTGACAAACGCCACGGCAGCTTCGAGTTATTCCGCCACCTTCACCGCATCCGGCGGTATTGGGCCCTACACATTCTCGACCGTACCGGCCACGCTCCGGGCCGGGCTGTCATTGGCCACGGATGGCCAGCTCACAGGCACGCCGACACAATCCGGCACCTTCGCATTCACGGTCACGGCAACCGACGCCAACGGCCAGACAGGCACACGGCCTTACAATTTGACGGTCGGCCTTCCCAGCCTGACCGTATCGCCCCCCAGCCTTCCAGACGGCTCGGTCGCGTCCGGTTACAACCAGACACTGTCGGCAAGCGGCGGTAATAGCCCATACACCTTTGCCATCACGTCCGGTGCGCAGCCTGCGGGGCTGACATTGTCCACGACCGGCACGCTGTCAGGCACACCGACCGCCCCGGGTACCTTCAACTTCACCGTGACGGCGACGGACAGCACCACAGGCACGGCCGCCACCGGCAGCACCGCCTACTCGGTCCAGATCATCGACATTCCGCCAGTCGCCAATCCGGTGTCCGCCACTGTCGGTTACGGCAGCAGCGCCAATCCGGTGACGCTGAACATCACCGGTGGGGCGGCGCTGTCCGTCGCTATTGCCACATTGGCTGACCACGGCACCGCCACGGCAACCGGCCTGTCGATCAGCTACACGCCCACCCCCGGATATCGTGGCCCTGACACGTTCACCTACACCGCGACAAACAGTGGTGGAACCTCCGCGCCGGCGACGGTCACCATCACCGTCGGCGATCCGACGATCGTCGTGAACGCCTCCGGTCCGCTCGCGGCGCAGGTTGGCGCTACCTACACCCAGACCTTCACCGCATCCGGCGGCGCGGCGCCATACACCGTGGCGGTAAGCGGTTTGCCGGCGGGGCTTTCCACCACGGGGACGACCTCCAACAGCGTTACCGTCTCCGGGACGCCAACGGCGGCCGGCTCCTTCAATCTCACCGTCACAGCCACCGACAGCAGCAGCGGAACCGGTCCCGTATCGATATCCCAGCCATTCACGCTGACCGTCGGCGCGCCGACGCTCGGACTGACGCCACCGGCGGGTACCATTCCGGTGACCTATGGCGCAGCGTTCAGCCAGCAGTTCACGGCATCCGGCGGCACGACCCCCTACAGCTACACCGTTTCTGCCGGTACACTTCCCACCGGCTTGAACCTCAGCGGCAGCGGCGAGCTTTCGGGAACCGCCACCGTGCCAGGTTCCTACAATGTCACCGTCAGGGCGACGGACAGCAGCACCGGAGCCGGAGCGCCCTTCTCGACCGATGTCAGCTACACATTGCAGGTCGCGACACCTGTTGTCGTGGTCAATCCGACAACGCTGGCGAACGCGACAGCCGGTTCAAACTACTCGGACACCGTGACGGCAACCGGTGCGGTTGCTCCCTACAGCTTCTCGGTGACCGCGGGCACACTGCCGCCTGGCATGGTGCTCGGTCCAACCGGAGCGCTGTCGGGCACTCCGACGGCAGCCGGCAATTTTTCATTCACGATCACGGCAAGCGACGCCCACGGTCAAACAGGGTCACGCCCGTACACCATGACCGTTGCCGTACCCAGCCTGACCATGCTGCCGCCCAGCGTGCCATCCGGCACCGCCGGAACCGCTTACAGCCAGACATTGACGGCAAGCGGTGGCAACGCGCCATATACGTTCTCGGTTACCGCGGGTGCGCTGCCTACCGGCCTGACTTTGTCTGGGGCAGGCCTGCTTTCAGGCACGCCAACCGTCGACGGCACCTTCAACTTCACCGTGACGGTGACCGACAGCACGACCGGAACCGCCGGCACCACGAGCGTGGCGTACACGCTTGTCATCGCCGCCCCGACCATTACGCTTTCTCCAGGCGCTCTGCCGGACGGCCAATATGGCCTCCCCTACAACCAGGCGCTGACCGCAAACGGCGGCAGCACGCCCTACGGCTTCGCGGTGACAAGCGGCACACTGCCGCCCGGCATATCCCTGTCATCGGCCGGCGTCTTCTCGGGCACCCCCACGGTCGTCGGTTCATCCACTTTCACGGTGACGGCAACGGACCATCTCGGCTACACGGGGTCCGCAGTCTACACGCTGGCGATCGCCAACAACCCGCCGGTCGCCAATCCTGATACGGCCCAGACACTCGATGGCCAGCCTGTAACCATCAACGTCCTCGCCAATGATACCGGGACGATCACCGCGATCGCGATCGTCAGTGCGCCGGGACACGGCACCGCCATAGTGAGCGGCACCGACATCGTCTACACGCCTGGCGCCTCCTTCACCGGCTCCGACAGCCTGCAATACACGGCGAGCGGTCCGGGCGGAACGTCCGCGCCGGCATTGGTAACCGTCAATGTCAGGCCGCGTCCGGTTGCCGTCGCGCAGAGTGTCACCACGATGTCGGGCAAGGCAGTCGTTGTCGATCTTGCCAAGGACGCCAGCGGCGGTCCGTTCACCAGCGCAAGCCTGGTTTCGGTGCCACCATCGTCATCCGGTACGACGTCGCTCAACGGCTACCAGATGACCTTCACGCCGACGACGACGTTCGAAGGCACCGTGACGGTGACCTTCACGCTCAGCAACGCCTACGCAACCTCGGCGGTGACCGCGATCACGATCAACGTCCAGGGGCGGCCCGACCCGACGCGCGACAGCGAAGTCATGGGCATCCTCAACGCGGAGACGGCCGCGACACGCCGCTTCGCAAACTCGCAGATCGGCAACTTCCAGCAGCGGCTGGAGGGGCTGCATGACGGTGACAATGGCCAGGAACCCACCGACACCCTGGCCTTTGTCCAGGGCATTGCCCTTTCCTTCAACAGCACCTGCGGCAAGGACGATCTGGTTCCGCACGGCGAATCCTGCGGCAGCCGTCAGGTAGCGGCCGAAAAGGACTTGCCCTTCAAATCGTATCTGGACGACAGCACCACGGCGAGCACACCTGGCGGCTTCGGCACCGGCAGCTTCGGCCACAGCAAGGTGACGATCTGGACGGGGGGTTCGATCAACGTCGGCGACCGGGAAGGCGATGACGGCTACAAGTTCGAGACGACAGGGCTCAGCGGCGGCATCGACTATCGATTCAGCCGTGCGTTCGCGCTCGGGCTTGGTGTCGGCTACGGCCGGGATGTCAGTGACATCGGCGACAATGGCAGCCGCAGCACCGGCAAGGCCTACACGGCAGGGCTCTATGCCAGCTACCACCCGGGTCAGAACTTCTTCATCGACGGCCTGCTTGGCTACCAATGGCTCTCGTTCGATTCCAAGCGCTACCTGACATCAGGCGGTGGCTTCGTCACCGGTGAGCGCGACGGCGGTCAGTGGTTCGCCTCGGTCTCGGCGGGCGCCAAGTATCAGGTCGAGAACTGGCTGATTTCGCCATACGCGCGCCTGGACGTGGCTCGCGCCACGCTGGATGCCTTCACCGAAAAAGGCGATCCGTCACTGGCGCTGCATTATGGCGAGCAGGATATCGACACCGTCACCGGGAACCTTGGTCTGAGGCTGGCCTATAAGATCCCCGTCAGCTTCGGCGTGATCACGCCGCAACTCAGGCTGGAGTATCAGCATGACTTCCAGGGCGACAGCGCGATCACGATGAACTACGCGGACATGTTCGGCGGGCCGTTCTATCACACCTCGATCGACGGATCGGCAAAGGACCGTTTCATGCTCGGGCTGGGGATGAACATCCAGACGACGCAGGATTTTGCAGTCCGGCTCGAATATCGCGGCCTGTTCGGCAGCGATGGCGGCACCGACAACGGCTTCCTGATCAACCTGGGCAAGAAGTTCTGATCTGAAAGATCAACTGCGTTGTGACACAGCCCTGTTCGTCTCACCGCGCAAGCAGCAGGACAGTACGTCAAATGAAGGAGATGTGTTCAGTATCCGCCGTCTCAGCGGACGCGTAACCTTCAGCCGGCTTTTTACAAATAGAACGAAATTCTAACTGATTTGATTATGAGCGGTATAAATGTGACATCAGGAAATCCCGCAAAGTCTTACGACAAGTAAAATTTCTCGCTCTACAGGGCAAGGCGCTGGACATGCATCAATATCCAGCGCAGTATGTTAGCAGTTTATAATATATCTGAAGGGGAGCCCCATGCTGCGTGGAGGATCGATGGCGCGTGCGCGGTTTTTTGCGGGGGTTTTTGTCGGCAGCCTGACACCCTTCGCGGTGCTGCCCGCGATGGCCGAGATCATCAATCCGCCGGTATTGCAGGACGAGCGCGAGCCGATCGCCAAACCTGTTCTGAAAGAGCTTGCTCCGGCCGCGCCGTTGCCCGGCAACACAGCGCCAGTACGCGGGGATCGCCTGCTCAATCTCAAGATCCAGTATATCGACAACCAGATCTACAATCCGTCGACAGGCGGATACGACAAGGTTCATCTGCGCGGGTACACCGGCAAGGGTGTCGATCCCAAGGCGCCCTATGTCTCGCCGACGATCGAGGCGACTCCCGGCGATACAGTGCGCGTCACATTGGACAACCAGCTGCCGGCGGGCCCCCAGCCAGGCGACCCCGGCTGTATGCCTGGCGGACAAATGCCCGACATCCCGCATTGCTTCAACGGAACCAATCTGCATACGCATGGGCTGTGGGTAAGCCCGTCAGGCAACAGCGACAACGTGCTCTTGTCGATCAATCCGCAGACGAAGTTCACCTACGAATACAACATCCCGTCCGATCACCCTTCAGGCACGTTCTGGTACCACACCCACCGTCACGGCTCCACCGCTCTGCAGGTGTCGAGTGGCATGGCAGGCGCACTCATCATTCGCGGTAACCGTCCGCCGACGCCTTCCGCGCATGGTGACCTCGATACGCTGATCCCGACCTCCGCGATCCCCGAGCGGCTGCTGGTGATGCAGCAGATCCAGTATGCCTGTCGTGCGCCGGCCGCGAAGCCCGGCGAGTTGGGTCCCATCAAGCAGGATATCAACGGCCGGTACATTTGCGACCCGGGTGATATCGGCGGCATCGAAGGTTACGACCAGTTTGGCCCTGGAACCTGGCCGGCCTCCGGTCGGTATACGTCGCTGAACGGCCAAGTGTTTGATGCCAACAACCCCCTGACCGCCAAACAGGGCCAGATCGAACGCTGGCGCATGATCCACGCCGGTGTGCGCGACACGATCAGCCTGCAATTCTTCAAGGTTCTCGACGGCAAGTTGCAGCCTGGCGCAAAGACGCTGCTTCAGGCTGACGCCAGCGCCGCCTTCATCAAGGATACATGCGACACGAAACCCGTGCCCTACATGCTGGTCGCGGCCGACGGCCTGACGATGGCTTCAGGGCAGATGACCAAGGTTGCAACTCTCCAGCCCGGCTACCGCTTCGACGCGCTTGTGGTGTTTCCAGAGGCAGGCCGTTATTGCGTGATCGACTCCTCGGCGCCGAAGTCGGGCGTGGTCAACGGGCTCAACGTCGAGCCACAGTTGCTCTCGATCGTGGATGTCGCAGCCGGGACGCCGGTCACCAACGTCGAGACCTACCTCAACAACAAGCTGGTTGCGCTTGCCGAGACCAACATGCCGTCCAACGTCAAGGCAGCGGTGGTGGCTGACCTCAAGGCCGGCACAAAGCTGACGCGCTTTACGCCGCATCCCGACGTCACCGACGAAGAGGTCAAGGGCAATGGTACCCAGGAGCTGACTTTCTTCATCGACACGACCGGAAAGGACGTGAAATTCGAGGTCGGCAACACGCTCAAGACAGCCGATGTAAGGCCTTACGACCCAACGCGGATCGACCGCCAGCTGCCACTCGGCAAGGCGCAGGAATGGGTGCTGCAATCCCATTTCGTCAGTCACCCGTTCCACATTCACGTTAACCCGTTCCAGATCGTCTCGGTCATCGATCCCAATGGCAAGGACGTCAGCGCGGCGGGCGCAGTCGACGATGCCGGTGGCGAGCCCTTCGATCCGCAATATCCGGGGTTGAAGGGGGTCTGGAAGGATACGCTGTGGATCAAGAGCCTGATCCCGCAATCGCTGCCGGCCGGTTTCTCCGGCATCTACACCATCACACTGCGCACACGCTACGAACGCTATATCGGCGAATACGTACTCCACTGCCATATCCTCGATCACGAGGACCAGGGCATGATGCAGAACGTGGCGGTGGTGCTGCCCGATCAGGTGGTTGGTCCGCAAGGCAGCGCCATGTCCATGCAGATGGACGGCCAGATGGGTGGTCACGATGGCCACAAGTGACGCGCCGCGATCCGAACCGACACCACCCTTCACCTGGAGCGACGTCGAGGCAATCCTCATCGCGGCCGGCGGCACCGAAGGGCCAGGCAGCCTGACGGGGCTGGCCCTGCCGGAGTTCCTGGGACTGCAGTTGCACGGCATGCCGCTGATCGCGCCACTCACCACCACATGTTGCGGCACGAGCGATGCCAGGGGCCGCGGCGCGCGCTCGGCACTGATCCGTGGTTTGCGCGGGCTGCCGCCTTTCGACGGCAAGCAGTTCCCGCGCCTGCCCTGGGGTGGCTCGCCCATCGCCGACGAGGATATCGACCGCATCGAAACCTGGATCGAGGAAGGCTGTCCCGGGGACCTGATCGAGCAGATTGCGCTCGCCGGTGAGGTCAGCGTCCCGACCGAAGCGCGCGTCGAGGTGAAAGGACTTCCCGGCCCGGTCTTCGGCCCGGCGTCGGATCCAGCAGCCTGGCGCTATGCCAAGGGCGAGTTGCGGCAGCGCATGGATGTCGATGTGCTGAGCGAACCGCAGAAGGAGCGGCTGCGCCATGCCTTCCGCGAACTCTACAAGCTGAACAAGTGGGTCGGCGACAAGCGTTCCTACAACAACCTGGCCCTCATCCATCAGAACCACTGCCAGCATGGCTGGGAGCGGTTCCTGCCATGGCATCGCGTCTATCTCTATGAATTTGAACAGGCGCTGCAGGATTTCTGCCCGGATGTGACGATGCCGTGGTGGGATTTCCCGGCGCAGCGCTACAAGCCTGAAGACCCGGCCAATGGCGCGATCCTTCCCGATGCCTTCAAGGGCTATCTCACCGAAACTTCGGCGCGTTTCCTGCGTGATCATGGCTTTCCGGCCAGCGTCGACACGTTGGTCGGACAGCTCTGGGCCAACCCGACGCAGGCCTACGATGCCGTCAGCGCCACGTGCGGCAAGGAGTATGTGGCCGGCGAAAACCGCAAGCGCCTGATCGACGCGCTTCTTGACGCCAATTCGCTCTGGTATCCGCTGCGCTATTCCGGCCAGTTCGGCAAGGGCACGATCAACACCGTCATCCACTACCACTACCCGGCGCAGGAGGATATCGACGAGATCCTTTCGCTGCGCACCTTCCGCGATTTCGGCGGCGGCAGCCTCTATGTCGACAGTTTCGGCTTCCTCGACCAGAACCCGCACAACACGATGCACATCTGGACCGGCGGCATGAACCCGGCTTTCAAGACGGATGCGCCCACCGATCGCAACAGCGCGGTGCGCGTCGCCGGCCGCAAATTCCACCAGCGTGACGATCTCTATTCCGAGCCGCAGTTCGGCGACATGTTCTCGAACCTGACCGCGTCCTATGATCCGATCTTCTGGCCCGTCCATGCGAACATCGACCGGCTCTGGTGGCGCTGGCAGCAGGATCACCCGGACGGCCTGCCGGCCGATCTCGATTCGGCACTGACACCGTGGAGTTATGCGGTGCGCGACACACTCGACATGAGCCGTTTCGGTTATGAGTATGTTCGCGGCGGATGCCTGATGCCGGTCGGCTTGACCAATCCGGTCGGCCGTTTCGTCTCGGCGCCGATCGCAGTGCCTGATGCGACCAAGAGTTTCCGATCGGCCGAGGTGCGGCTGCACCGTGTACCGCAACTGCCGCGCTCCTGCTTCATCCGTGTGTTCCTGAACACGCCGGACGCCGATGCCAGCACACCGCTCAACGTACCCGGCTATGCCGGCTATGCCGCCGTGTTCGGACATGGCGAATGTTATGGCGGACCTGGCCATTGCGAAATTCCACCGGCGGAAAACCGCAAGTTCGACCTGCGCGAGCGCAGCATGAACACGCCTCGCAACCACCGCATCGACGTAACCCGCGCCGCGCGGCGCTTGATCGCTGCCGGCGCCAAGAGCCTGACGGTGAGCCTGGTCGTAATCGGCGCTTCTTACGAAGAGGACCGCGAGCTTTTGAGGCTCGACGGCGTCTCGCTCAACTTTCTCGACTGAAACAACATGTGGCCGGCACAGGCTCAGGGGGACATCGATGGCCGACCCAAAGATCTATCGCATCCATCCCGCAGTCGGCATCGCCCGGCTTGGCGACAGCCCGGAAGCCTTCTGCATCACACCGGAAAAGCCCGCGCAATTGCCGATCGAATGCGACGCCAACGGCAACGCCGCCAAGGGCGACGCGCCCATCAAGCATTTCAAGGACAGCAAGGGGCGCATCAAGCGCCAGGCCGCGCGGTTTCAGATCTTCGCCTATGACGAAGCCCATCCCGAAGGCATTGCGCTCAGGATCGGCGATCACATCGAAGGTGGCGGCAATCGCGGCAAACTGGTCGATATCCAGTGGCGTGTTCAGCTCGCCAACAAGAAGGCGGCATGGTTCACCTTTGACGGCCTGCGTGGCGAGGCCGGCTATCCCGATGGCACGCCCCTGCGCAATTCCGGCATCACCGATCCGGTCGAACGGCAGAAACTGATCATCGACGCCGGCCCGCAAGCCATCGATTGCACCTCGCGGCGCAAGGCGCGTTTCGGCCGCGACACCAACCCGGCCTACGCCGTCACCTTCCCGCCGGCGGGAATGGCGCCGAACGAGATCGACACGCTTGGCGACATGATGACGGACGACGACGGCCGGCTGCTGGTGCTTGGCGGATACGGCAACAGCGGTTCGTTCCTGAGCGGTTTCGGTCATCCCCGCATCGAGACCTATGCCAACAGCGACGGCTGGTTTGACGACATTTCCGATGGACCGGTGATGGCGCGGCTGGTGATGATGGAGGAGCGTGTCCAGGCACTGCGCTACATCGATGTCGAATACCCGGCCTGGGTTCTGGTCGGCTACCCGCGCTACGCGCCGGAAATCCTCGACATGATCACGCTGGAAGACGTGGTCGAGGATATGTCGATCCGCGAATTCGCCTACCGCACCGACATGTATGGCACCGCCGGCACCTTCGATGCCCCTCAGAAAATCGACCCGACCGACACGGCGGCCCTGCTGCATTGGAAGGCCGGGCCCGTGGAGTGGAACCCCGCCTATCGCCCCTGGTTCTGGCGCGACATCTGGCCGATCATTTTCCGTGCCGACGAATTCTCCTATTTCGCCAACATCCTTCAGCAATCAAACTTTCCGCACAACCAGACCAGCCGCGGAACCTTCGATCCCTATCGCCTGTGCATCCCACCACGGATCGCACCGCGCGCGCTGGCGCAGAAGGAAGCGCGCGCACAGGCCGACCACGTCGGCGGCCGTCTGCTCGAGAGCGTGGTTGAACCGAGCCTGATGCTGCTCGACGCGACCCAGGCGCCAGGCACGGCAAATGACGCGGTGGTCGGCGATGCCGGCACAGCACTCAAGGCGGCGGCGGCGGCTTTCAGCGCTGCCGTATGTGCGCCACGGGATGGTGAAACGCCGCGTGCCTATGCCATGCGCTGGCATCAGACATTCAGCGAGAACGACACGACGGCGGACGACGCCTATGCGACAGCCCGCGATGCCTATGACGCGGCGGTCACCGATGTCATCGCACGCATTGCCGCTGCCGCGGCGGCGCCACGGAAGCGGATGCTGGCGGTCGCCCGCCCCTCGTCGCGACAGGAACCTGCAACGCCGGACCGCACGACTGATCCTGACGAGCCGATCGCGGCGGCGCTGCGGCGGCTGGCGTTCGAATACCGATCCGGACAATTGCTCGACCGGTCACTTGCCGCAGCAGGCAGGGACGCGACCACCGACCCTGGCCGCCCCGCGCGGCAATATCTCTTCAACCTGTTGCGCAAACCCGGTGAGGAAAACCTGTTCCGGCTGGAAGCCAATCCGGCGACACGGACCTATCATCTGCCGTTGATGCCCTTGCTCGCCGGTGACAATCCGATCACCAACAAGACGGTGAGCAAATTCCTGCGGCTGACCGACACGCAGCTGTTCCTGCTGCGGCAATGGGCCGATGGCATCTTCATCGACGAGGTGGAGGCGGGCTTCGCTCCGGCGATCGATCCATGGCAGCCCTACGCGGACTGGAATGTGCCGGGCGGCCGCGGCCTGGATCGGGGCGTGCTGTCGAACGGCCTCGGCGGCGCGTTCTGCCCAGGCGGCGAAGTGACGTGGATCATCCGCAATCCAGCGATCTGGCGCGAGCCCTATCGCATCAAGGCCGACCCTGAATGGTACAGCTTTGCGCTGACCGCGGCACAGGAGAATGCCAACCGCTGGGGCTCGGGCGTAAGCGAGGAAGGCTATATCGCCTATGCATCCGACCCGCTGTCCCAGGGCAGCGATTTCGATACCGGCCTGCAGCCGGGCGATCTTACCAAGCTCAGCGGCCTGCCTTGGCAAGCCGATTTCAACGAATGTTCCACCCAGACGATCGACGTCACCTATGAGGAGTGGAACGTGCTGTATCCCGACAGCGTCGGCGACACGCTGCTCGAACGCGAAAGACGGGTATGGGAGACCCTGTGGTGGCCGGCACACCGGCCAATGCAGACCTACTATCCCACCAAGGACGGTCTTCAGTTCCGCAACTGGGCGCGCGGCATTCCGCAGACGCTTGCCGGCGACCTCAAGATGGTGACCGAGTGGTCCAAGCTCGGCTTCATCGTTCGCAATCCCGCGGGCGGGCTCGACCAGCCCTCGCCTGCTGAAAAATACATCTGCGTCGAAGATTCCGGAGAATGAGGATGAGCAACCCCTTTATCGGCAACTGGACCTATCGCAGCTTCCTCAACGACCCCGATATCAGCAAGGCGGCCAACGACCTCCTGTTTGGCGAAGGCACGCTGGCCATCGTGGAGAAATCCGAAACGGAACTTGCCGGGACTATCGGCGGACCGGGATGGTCGCTCGATCTGCGCGGCAGCTTCGGTTACGGCTCTCCCATGCAGGTCCGTTTCCAGGGCAAAGGCGTGGTCGGCGGCGAGGAATGGATCTACGACTATATCGGTTGGCTCGTACCTGTCTGGCCGAACAGCACCGATCGCCTGGAGGTGCCGGCGATAGTCGGCTCGGTTGTGCGCACCATCCCGCACTCGGGAGACGGCGGCAGCACCAATCCAGCCGGGGTCGTGGCCTCCTTCTATGCTGTCAGAGCAAACTGACTTCGTTGTCATCGGCGGTGGACCGGCCGGTGCAGCGGCGGCACTGATGCTGCGCCGCCACGCGCCCGGGCGGCGGGTGGTTCTGATCGAGGCGGGACGGCACGACCGACCAAAGCCGGGGGAAGTGCTGCCGGCGGTAGCGCAGGGCCTGTTGCGTCAGCTTGGGGCCTGGACGCTTTTTTCGGACACCGCCTTCGTTGAAAATCGCACGCTGGTTTCTGCCTGGGCGGACGAACCGCCCGGTGAAAAGCACAGTATCTTCTCCGCCCACGGCGCAGGCTGGCATCTCGACAGGGCACGGTTCGACCGGCTGATGCTGCGCGCCGCTGAAGTGGCGGGCGTCGAAGTGTGGCTCGGAACAGCAGTACGATCGGCAACGCGCGAAAACAGCGGCTGGCGACTCAAACTGGTTGATGCAGACATCATCGCACAGGCAGTGATCTGGACGACTGGCCGCGGCTGGGGACTGGCGCGGCACTTCGGCGCAAAGGTTACCGCGCACGGACACCTTGCCGCCTATTCCCGCTTTTTCGATGGCGCCCCCGGCGACTGCCGGATGGTCGTCGAGGCTCGTCCCGAAGGTTGGTGGTACAGCGCCGATCTGCCGGGCCGGCACCGTGTGGTGGCATGCCTCACTGATCCCGACTTGGGCAACGGACTGCGTCAAGCCGACCATTGGTATCGCTCCCTGGCTGCAACGCAATTCGTCGCGCGGCTCCTGCCGGCCGGGGCGCGCGAAATCACAAGCCTGGTCAAGCCGGCCGGAACCGCCACGATCGATCCGGCCGCCGGCGAACGTTGGGTTGCTGCGGGGGACTGCCTGTTTGCAGCCGACCCACTCTCATCGCGCGGGATCGTACACGCCCTGCGCTCGGGTATCCTGGCAGCCTACGCCGTGTCGGACATGCTGGAGGGGCGCGAAAACCTTGCCCGTGCACGGTATTCGATGATCGCGGCTCAAGGCTTCAGCGACTACGTCCCGATGCTCGCGGCCCACTATGCAGCGGCGGCACGATGGGACACCCCTTTCTGGCAGCGTCGCATTCCCTTGAAAGAAAATGCGACGGCAACTCCACGGCAGATCATGCACATTTCGGATGGAGAGGATGGATCACATGCAACTCGGCATCCCGGTCTATGACGGCGTCAACCTGCTCGATGTTGCCGGTCCTCTGGAGATGTTCTCCTGGGTCGACAAGAAAAAGGGATTGGAGACGGTTCTCCTGTCGATAGACGGCAGACCCGTCACCTCGCTGAACGGAGTGCGCTTCGACGCCCAGGCCAGCTTCGCGGCAACGCCAACGCTGGACATCCTGTGGGTGCCTGGCGGCGCCCCTGATGCGCTAGGGACGATCATGAGCGACCCGGCATCACCCTATCTCGCCTACCTGCGGCAGGTCGCAGCCAAGGCGAAATGGGTCTGCTCAGTCTGCGAAGGTGCGCTGCTGCTGGCTCGGGCCGGGCTGCTGGACGGCCACAAGGCCACGACACATTGGGCGTTTGTCGACTGCCTGCGCCGTTTTCCCGCCGTCAAAGTGGCCAGGGGTCATCCCCGTTTTGTCGAATCCGGCAACCGACTCACCGGCGGCGGCATATCTTCAGGCCTCGATGAGGCGCTGCACCTCATCGCGCGGCTTTTCAACGACAAGACCGCAACCGAAGTCCAGGTGACGACCCAGTACTTTCCGGTGCCTCCGGTTGCAGGGAAAATCCCGTCGAAGGCACCGGCGTGCATGGTTCATTGGTGATCGGCCTTCGCTCGCGAAATGCGGGCACCGGAGCACTCGGCACGGTCCGCGAGGCTGCAGATAGCAAACTTCCGAGCAGGGACCTTAATCTCCAGCTCTCATCTCGCCCGCCAGACCTGAGTTCGCGACAGCAGGAAACGTGACACCGCCGCATGGATCAGTCGCGCTGCGATGTTGGTGTAGAAGATCATCATGCCCATCGCGGCGGCCGGCGCGACATCACCGGCATCGTCCATGTTGAGCACGGCCACCGAGGCAAGCTGCGTCTGCGTCGAATAGAGGAACACCACGGCCGAAACGGTCGTCATGGCGTTAACGAACAGATAGATCGAGATATCGAGGATCGCCGGCAGGCAGACCGGCAGCGTGACGCGGAAAAACAGCTTGTGGAACGGTTGCTTCAGTGAGGCCGCCACCGGCTCGAACTCGCGGTCCATCTGCTTCAGCGCCGTCAGCGCGGTGAGATGCGATACGGTGTAGAAATGGGTGATCGTGCAGACCACCAGGATGGTCATAGTGCCGTAGATGGCGTGCAGCGGGTTGGCCGGGTTGTTGAAGAAGAAGATGTAGGCAAGGCCGAGCACCATGCCGGGCACCGCCATCGGCAGCATGGCGAGGAACTGGAACAACGAACGCCCGGCTCGGAAGCCGTCGCTTTTTTCCACCATATAGGCACCGATGAAGACGATGATGGTGCCGAAGAAAGCGGTCAGGAGCGCCATCCTGATCGAGTTGTGGTAGGAGGCCCAGCCGCCGCCATCCATCAGGTCGAAGCGGAAATTCTTCAGGCTCGGCGTCAGGTCGTAGGGCCAGAACTTCACCATTGCCGCCAGCTGGCAGACACCGATCATGGTCAGGATGAACGCCGCGATCAGGGCGCAGTAGGCAAAACAGCCCCAGTCGAAGCCATGGTTCGGTTTCGGCTCGTAGGGCACCGAGCGGGCAGACAGCAGCGCGACCTGTTTCTTCTGGATGGTGCGGTCGACGAAGAACGCTGCGATCGCCGGAATGATAAGCAGCACCGACACCACCGCGCCCATCTCGAAATTCTGCTGGCCGATGACCTGCTTGTAGATGTCGACGGCGAGCATGTTGTACTGGCCGCCAATGACCTTGGGCAGGCCGAAATCGGTGATCACCATGGTGAAGACGACGAAGGCAGCAGACACGATACCGTAGCGCGCGCCGGGCACCGTCACCGTCCAGAAGGTGCGCCATTTGGTGGCACGCAAAGCCACCGCTGCTTCGTAGTGGCGGGCGTCAGCAACGCTGAGCGACGTCGAGATGATGAGCAGCGCGTGCGGCAGCGTGAAGAAGACCGAACCGATGACGATGCCGATCGGCCCGTAGATCGAATGGCCCATCATCCAGCTTTTCAACAGGCCCTGGTTGCCGAACAGATAGACCAGCGCGATGCCGGGAAGCAGCGACGGCACCAGGATCGGCACCGTCATGATCAGCCGGAACAAGCCCTTGCCGCGCATGCGGCTGCGATTGAGCGCATAGGCAAGACCGAAGGCGATGGCGATGACCAGCACCGTACTGACGACGCCCATCAGCACGGAGTTCCAGATCGCCTGCGCCAGCGAGGGCGTGGAGAAATAGGCGACGAAATTGTCAAAGCCGACGGTGCGCGCCGGGCGCAGCACCACGCGGCGGAAGGTGTTGGAATCGACCTCCACCCAATCCGTGCCGCGCTTCAGGTCCGAACCGACCAGGAAGGCGGACTGGTCGGTCGTGCCGCGGATGCGGTATTTGACCGGGCTGCGGAAACTGAAGTCTTCGTACAGCTTGGTCAGCGACAGCCGCCCGTCGGAACCGCTGGCGAGTTGCGCCTCGGAGATCGCCTTGGCATCCGCGTTGAGCGCGGCCACGGTACGTGCCGGGCCGAAAGCGGCACCGCTTTCATCGCTGCGCGCAATCTCGAAGGTGTCGAGATCGAAGCGGTAGGTCGACATCGACTTCGACAGCAGCACGTAGAGCGGCGCTGCCAGCGCCAAGACGAGATAAAGCGCGATGACCAGCATGAGGCCGCGCTTGACCATGTCGTCGGACGAAAGATGCAGGCGCGGCGCGCGACCGGCAGGAAGGACAAGAGCTGCGGCGCTCATCTCAGCCCGCCCTTGCAAAAACAAGCATGCGGTTCTGCGGCAACTCCACCCGCATCGCGCCACCTTTCTCGATCCCCAGGCGGCGGATCGCATTGATCGAGAAGTCTGCGACCAGCACACGCTCGCCGAAGCGCGGCGACGACAACCGGCAGCGCCAGAAGCCGCCGAGGAACTCCATCTCCGCCACCGTGACGTCGAGCAGGTTCTGCGGCGTCCTGATGTCTTCGTGCCCGTCAAGCGAATGAGGAATGATGTCGACCGGGCGGATCACTGCTGTTACGTCGCTGCCTTGGGCAAGCTCGCAGGACGCGCAGGCGAGTTCGGTACCGGCGAGCCCGACCGTCTCTCTGTGGATCATCCGCGCCGGGAACTGGTTCGTCTCACCGATGAAGTCGGCGACGAACAGTGTCTTCGGATGGCGATAGACCTCGGTTGGTGTTCCGACCTGTTCGATGACGCCGTGGTTCATCACCACGATGCGATCGGCCATCGAAAGCGCTTCTTCCTGGTCATGGGTGACCATGATGGTGGTGACGCCGAGCTTGCGCTGCAGTTCCTTGATTTCATGGCGCAGATGGACACGCACCTTGGCGTCGAGCGCCGACAACGGCTCATCGAGCAGAAGCAGGCCCGGCGAGACTGCCATGGCACGGGCAAGTGCGATGCGCTGCTGCTGGCCGCCGGACAGCTGAGCCGGATATTTCTTCGCCTGTTCCGACAGGCCGACCAGAGCGAGCAGTTCCGCGACACGAGCCTGGACCTCCGCTTTCGGTCGCCGGGCATTCTCAAGGCCGAAGGCGATATTCCGTTCGATCGTCAGGTTGGGAAACAACGCATAGGACTGGAAGACGATACCATAGTCGCGCTTTGACGGCGGCAGGTTGGAAATGTCCCTGTCAGCCTGCCGGATGGTGCCGCGCGTCTGCAGATCGAGCCCGGCGATGGCACGCAGCAAGGTGGTCTTGCCGCAGCCGGAAGGTCCGAGGAAGCAGATGAACTCGCCTTCCCTGATGTCCAGCGAGACACCTTTCAGCGCGACGAAGTCGCCGAATGTCTTCCACACCTGGTCGATGACCAGATAGCCAGGCCTCTCTGGTGCCTCATGCGCAAGGCGCAGCGGGGCGGCGCCCGCTCCGGTCACGGTCTCGTGTTTCATCTCGTGGCCCATCTTTGGTGCAAGCGGAAACGCTCTGGAGTTCAAGCAGAACGGGCGCCGCTTCTGACGACGCCCGGCTGGAATGTTCAGCTTTTCGGCTCGGACTTGGCGTCGTAGCGCTTTGCCCACTCCGCCAGCACCGCCTTGCGGTTGTTGGCAGCCCACTCGAAGTCGTTCTTGATCATGTGGTCGGCGACATCGGCAGGCAGATGCTCGACCGGCTTGGCGATGCCGGGATAGGCGAGCACGGCGTAGCCTTCATTGTACATCTCGTTGGCCTCTTTAGAGACCGCGAAGTCGACCAGCTTCCTGGCTGCTTCGAGATTGGCGGTGCCGGCAACGATAGCCGTGGCTTCAGCCTCCCAGCCGGAACCTTCCTCGGGGAAGATGATGTCGATCGGCGCACCCGCGGACTTGGCCTTGGCTCCGGGAAACTCGAACGAAACGCCGATCACCGTCTCGCCGGCGCCCGCCATCTTGCAGGGCTTGGAACCCGAATGCGTATAGGCGGAAATGTTCTGGTGCAGGCCATCCATGAAGGCCCACGCATCCTTCTCGCCGAACATCTGCAGCCAGGCCGATACGTCGAGGAAACCGGTGCCCGAGGAGTTCGGATTCGGCATCACCACATGGCCCTTGTATTCGGGCTTGGTCAGGTCCTTCCAGCTCTTGGGCGCTGCGATACCAAGCTTCTTTGCCTCCACGGTGTTGAAGCAGATGGCGGCGACATAGGCATCCATGCCGGTCCAGGACGGTGGGTTGGCACTGTCGACGAAACGCTTGTCGAGCTTGTCGACGCCGGCCGGCGCATAAGGCTCCAGCATGCCCTCGCTTTTGAGCAGGAGCAGCGAGGTCGCGGCCAGCCCCCAGACGACATCGGCCTGCGGATTGTCCTTCTCGGCAAGCAGCTTCGCCGTCATCACGCCGGTGGAGTCGCGCACCCAGTTGATCTTGATGTCCGGATAGGCTTTTTCGAAAGTGGCCTTGTAACGGTCGAGGTCGACGGCCTCGATCGCGGTGTAGACCGTCAGATTGGTTTCGGCGATCGCCGCCGAGGCAGCGAAGGTTGCAGCAAGCGCTGCAAGCACGGATGCTATGCGAGATTTCATGGCTTGGATTCCCCGTCTGGTGGCACATTCTTCGATGCATTGGGACGCCGGTTTGCGGCTGTACCGGCCCAGAGATGCCGGCACGCGTCGTCCATGAGCCACTCTAGATGAGGCCAATACGATAAGTGAAATCTATTTATCCTATGATGGAATAGGTTCTACTGATGTTTGTCACACGGGTGTCACGCAAGACTTCCGAGCGCCGACAGTCGACATGAAGCGCTTCGCCTCCGACGCGTATCGCTGCACCCCGGAGACCATTTCACATTGATCGATATGAACGAAACGCACGCAGTGAAGCGGAGCGTATTTCAGTATGTGAGCATCCGAGTGCGGAGATCCGCTATTTGCACCCCGCATCATCCATTGAAACGGTCTGTGTCAGCCAAACAACTCCGCCACCGTCTCTTCGCCCAGCGCAAAGCCGGTGCTGGCACCAGTGCCGGACGTAACCATCACCAGACGGACATCCTCATGCGGGGCGTCGCGAAACGCGGCGTGGCTGGCTGAGGAATAGGTTCCGGTCCAGCGCGCGGTCACGGTCGGTTGGGCCGCAGGAAACAGCCTGGCGAATTCGCCCAGTATGAGCCGGTCGACCTCATCGGAACCGAAGGGATCCGGTGTCGTGCCGTAGTGGTGGGAATCGCCGATGACCAGCGAGCCGTCGGCACTCTGTGTGACGATGAGATGGACGCCATTGGCAAGTTCACCAGCCTGCTCGCTCTCCAGCCGACGCCGCAACGCCGCTGCCTCCGGCAGCCCCGCATAGCCTTCGTAACGCAACAGGCTGAGATCCGAGACCAGCGCCGAACCCAACTTGAATCCGGGATTGGCGAGGCGCAGCATCTGCAGCTTGCAACGGCGGACGCCATACTGGCCGATGCGCTCGGGAAACAGGCTGGTCAGGTCGTCACCCGGACACACCGCCACCCTTGCCGCATGGATCCGCCCGGCACTGGTCACCACGCTGCCGGGCTCAATCGCGGTGACGGCGACGCCGAAGCGGAATTCGACACCCAACCCTTCGCCCAGGAATGCGGTCAGTTTCGGCAGCACCTCACGCGATTCCACGCGCAGTTCGAACGGGCTGTACAGACCACCGGAGATCTCGGCAGCGTGCAAGGCGGGCTGCCGCGAGATGACATCGGCCGGCGACAGAAGCTCGCATTCGGCGCCATCCGGCGTTGCGGCAAAGGCCTGCAGCACGGCAAGCGCTTCAGGCCGGCGGGCGATCACCAGCTTGCCGCGATGCAGGACGTCGAGCCCGGCCTCATCAGCGAGATCGAGCCAGATGGCGCGGCTTTTTTCGGCGCGCGCACGTGAAATGCCGGGCTCCTGCCCGCTGACCACAACCAGCCCGAAATTGCGGATCGAGGCGCCATTGGCCTGGGCATCGCGATCGATGACCACCACACTCAGGCCGCGTCGCGCGGCGGCAAGCGCATGGGCGAGCCCCACGATACCAGCCCCCACCACCGCCAAGTCATACTGCGTCACTGTCGTCTCCCACTTTCCTGCTTTTTTCTTTGCGAGCCGACCGGTCACCCAGCCATCACAGCGTCTTCGACGATGGCAAGCGCCCGTTCGAGATCTGCCATACCGATGACCAGTGGCGGCGACAGGGTCAGCACGTTGCCGGCGCTGATCTTGAAGCTCAGCCCTTCTTGCAGGCAGCGGTAGTAGACACGTTCTGCCAACTCCCGCGCCGGCCGGTAGCTTTCGCGATCATCGACCAGCTCGACGCCCATCATCAGACCGCGGCCGCGCACCTCGCCGACATGCGGCGAACGGCCGATCAGCTCGGCGAGCCGGTCCATGGCGTAGCCGCCGAGTTCGGCCGCGCGCTCGGCCAGGCCTTCCTCCTCGATGATGGCGATGGTGGTGAGCGCGGCCCGCGCCGTCACCGGGTTCTTTTCATGGGTGTAGTGGCCGATGGCGAAATCGCCGGCGACGTCGAGCGCACGCCTGGCGATGACCGAGGCGATCGGCAACACGCCGCCGCCCAGTGCCTTGCCCAACACCACGATGTCGGGCGTAACGTCGTCATGCTGATGCGAGAAGAATTTTCCAGTCTTGCCGAGACCCGTCGGGATCTCGTCGAAGATCAGCAGCGTGCCATGGCGGTCGCAGGCCTCGCGCACCGCCTTCCAGAAACCAGGCGCCGGCACCAGCGGCGTTGCCCGCATCGGCTCGGCGATGACCGCGGCGAAATCGCCCTCGCGGCCGAGCACATAGGAGATCATGCTGGCGCAGGCCCTGGCCGAGGCCTCGAGACTGTCATGGCCATAGGCGCAGTTGCGGCTGGCCCAGGGCGCGACATGCTCGGTGCCGGTCATAAGCGGACCGGCAATCTGCGAACGGAACGTCGCCTCACCGCCGACGCTGGCGGCACCGAAACCGGCACCGTGGAAAGCATCCCAGAAGGACAGCGTCTTGAAGCGGCCGGTGGCAGCACGCGCGATCTTCAGCGCAACCTCGATGGCGTCGGAGCCACCGGTGGTGAACAGCACTTTCGACAGGTCGGCGGGCGCCAGCTGGCCGAGTTTTTCTGCAAGCTCGACAGCAGGTTCGTTGGCGAAACGGCGCGGCGCGAAGGACAGCTCGTCGAGCTGCCGCTTGATGGCGGCGATCAGGCGCGGATGCGCATAGCCGATATGGTGGACGCTGTTGCCGTGGAAATCCATGAGCCGCCGGCCGGCCAGGTCCTCGATCCAGATGCCCTCGGCTTTGGCGATGGTCGATACGCACGGACTGGACAGCGACTGGTGCAGGAAGGCATCGGCGTCGCGCCGCAGCAGTTCGCGCGACGGCGCATGATCCTGGCGCGCGTCCCAGTCCTTGCGGGCAGGCGCCTTGTTGGACTCCCCTTCGGTGTGCACGATCGCCATGGCCGTCTCCAGGATTCCCGAACGGTGGCAGGTGCGCCCCTGCCACCACCGCCCTACCAGGGCAGTGAGAAGGTCTTGACGTTGGTGTAGGACTTCATCGCCTCGATGACGCCTTCCTTGTAACCGTTGCCGCTGTCCTTGATGCCGCCGAACGGGCTCATCTCGATGCGATAGCCGGGCACTTCCCAGATGTTGACGGTGCCAACCTGCAGACCGGAGATGTATTTCTGCATACGGCGGAAATCGTTGGTGCACACACCCGACGACAGGCCGAAGGCGGTCGAGTTGGACAGCGCGATCAGGGCATCGTCATCGTCCGGGGCGCGGATGATCGGCACGATCGGCCCGAAGGTTTCTTCCATCACCAGTTCTGAGGCGTGCGGCACGCGGTCGACAACGATCGGCGGCAACAGCGCGCCCCTGCGCCCAGGATTGTAGAGCACCTCGGCACCCTGCTCCGCCGCCATGTGCACACGGCGTTCGAACAGCGCGGCTGCCTTTTCATGCACCACGGTGCCGAGTTGCGTGGCAAGGTCCATCGGATCGCCGAACACGATCTTCCTGGCGCGCTCCAGCACCATGGGCACGAAGCGGTCGGCCACCTTCTCCTGCACAAGGATGCGCTTCACCGCCGTGCAGCGCTGGCCGGAATTCTTGGTGGCGCCGGCGACGGCCAGGTCAGCCGCCTTCACGAGATCGTCGTCGGACAGATCGTTGAGGATGATCAGGGGATCGTTGCCGCCAAGCTCCAGCACCTGGCGCCGGTAGCCGGCTTTCGACGCGATCATCTTGCCGACCGGCACACCGCCGGTGAAAGTGATCAGCTCGATGTTCGGGTTGGTGATCATCTCGTCGCCGATATCCTGTGGCCAACCGGTGACGACCGACAGCATCTGCGGCGGCAGGCCCGCCTCGTAGAGGATGTCAGCCAGTACCAGCGCCGTCATCGGCGTGAGTTCTGTCGGCTTGACGACGACACAGTTGTTCGTGGCGATCGCCGGCGCCACCTTGTGCGCCACCATGTTGAGCGGGTGGTTGAACGGCGTGATCGCCGAGATCGCCTTGAGCGGCTCGCGCAGCGTGAAGATCTTTCGCTGCTTGCCATGTGGGGTGAGATCGCAGGAGAATATCTGGCCGTCATCCTGGATCGCCATCTGGCCGGCCAGCGTGAACACGTCATAGGCACGGCCGACCTCGTAGAGCGAATCCTGCTTGGAGATGCCGAGCTCCAGCGTGACGAGGTCGGAAATCTCGTCCTTGCGGGCGTTGAGCAGTTCGGCTGTCTTCAAGAGGATTTTCTGGCGCTCGTATCGTGTCAGCTTCGAGGTGTAGCCGGCAGCGATTTCGAAAGCTTCCCTGGCATGGGCCGCCCCGCCAGCCGGCACCGTGCCGGCCACCGTATCGTCCCATGGGTAGCGCACCTCGATGACATCGTCGGCATCGACCTTGCGGCCTGCGATGCGCATCGGCTCGTGCCGGACCTTGATCGACGTTTCTGCCTTGGTCATGGCATCGTCCTCACTGCGCCGGCTGAGCGGCTGCCATCACCGCATAATAGAAGGCATCGAAGTTCCGCAGCAGCGGCGCTTCGGGCTGGTTGGCCAGCACACGGTTGGTGATGAAGGGCACGGCCTGCTCGGTCAGACCACCATGTGAGCGCAGCGGCTCGTCGAGCGCTGCAAGATCATGGCGGTGTTCCGAGGTGCCGATGGTCTTGTTCTCGGCTGACACCATGATGATGTCGCCCATGCGGTCCTCCGGCAGTTCGAAGCGGGCGCAGCCTTCCTCGCGGCCGAGCACCAGCGTGATGCCATCGATCTTGGCGAGCCGCGCCATGATAGCGGCACGGTCGGCGCCCTTCGGCAGATAGGCGGTAGCGAAAGAACCGAGCGCACCATGATGCACGACATAAGGATCGGTGATCGGCAGGATGACGCGCGCGGCATCCTTGCCCAGCCACTCGTCGAGCAGGTCCTGGACATAGACGACGTCGGGCGAACCGTCGGCCTTGTGCTTGGGCTTCATGCCGTGATCGGCGGTGACGACGATAGCGGCACCCAGTGTATCGAGTTCTGCGAGATAGCGGTCGAACATGGCGTAGAAGTCGTTCGCCTGCTTCACGCCCGGCGCATATTTGTGCTGCACGTAGTCGGTGGTGGTCAGGTACATGACGTCCGGCCGGAATTCCCTGAGCAGCTTCACACCGGCCGCGAAGACGAACTCCGACAGTTCGGCGGAATAGACTTCCGGCACCGGGCGGCCGAGCCAGGCGGAGGCATTGTCGATGCCGTTGGCGGCCTTCGTCGTGGTGTCCGCCTTCTCGGAAGAGAAGCAGACGGCGCGGTTGTCGTCATAGGCCAACCCATGGCCGAGCAGCGCGCGCAGCTTGTCTTTCGCCGTTACCACCGCCACCTTGGCGCCAGCGTCGTAGAAAGCTTGGAAGACGGTCGGCGCACGCAGGAACTTCGGATCGTTCATCATCACCTCCTCGCCCGTTTCCGGATTGTAGAGGTAGTTGCCGCAGATGCCGTGCACAGCCGGCGGACGACCGGTGGCGATGGAGAGGTTGTTGGGGTTGGTGAAGGACGGGATCACCGAATGCGCGGTGCGCACGGTGCCTTTTGCCTTGATGCGTTCCAGCGCCGGCATCAGCCCTGCCTTGATCGCTTCGTCGAGATAGGCTGGCTCGCAGCCGTCCAGGCAGATCGCAATCGCCGGCACCCGTGGCCAGGCATAGTCGCGTCCATTGGCCGAGACGGTGACAGGAGACATCTGGTTCATCGGGGTGGTTCCTTATTGGTTTGGTTCGATCAGGCGGCAAGCTTGGCGCGTTCGGCCAAGGCTGCCTGGGGCGGCGCGGCGCTCGTCACGCCCATTTCGGCCAGCGACTGGCGGGCGGCCTCGACGACACGGCGCATGACGTGTTCATCCATGCGGCCGATGCAGCCGACCCGGAAGGAATCGACCACCGTCAGCTTGCCCGGATAGATGATGAAGCCCTTGTCCTTCATCAGCTCGTAGAAGCGCTCGAAGACGAAGTTGCCGTCCGACGGGCAGAAGAAGGTGACGATGATCGGCGACAGCCAGCGATCGGACAGCAAGGTCTCGAACCCGAGCCGGCGCATGCCTTCGACCATGACGTCGCGGTTCTTCCTGTAGCGTGCGCCGCGGGCGGCGACGCCACCTTCAGCTTCATGCATGCGCAAGGCCTCGAGGAAGGCAGCCACCACATGGGTGGGTGGGGTGAAGCGCCACTGGCCGGTCTTCTCCATCGCAGCCCATTGCGCGTGGATGTCGAGCGACAGCGAGTGGCTGTTGCCCTTGGCCTTTTCCAGCTCGCTTTTCCTGGCGATGACGAAACCGAAGCCCGGCACGCCCTCGATGCATTTGTTGGCCGAGGAGACCATCGCCTCGTAGCGGATCCTGCCGACTTCGAGAGGGATGGCACCGAACGCGCTCATGGAATCGACCAGCAGCTTGCGGCCCCTGGCATAGACGGCTTCAGAAATCTCGGCGACCGGATTGAGGATGCCGGAACTGGTCTCGCAATGGATGGCGAGAACATGGGTGATGGCCGGATCGGCATCGAGGGCTGCCCCCACCTCGTCGCCACGCGGCGGCAGGTAGTCCCCCTTGTCGATCAGCGTGTAGGCGCGGCCGAGATACTGCATGGTCTGCGCGGCGCGCAGACCATAGGCGCCGTTGGCGAGAACCAGCACCTTGCCGTCCTTCGGCACGAAGGAGCCGAGCATCGCCTCAACGCAGAAGGAACCGGAGCCCTGGATCGGCACGCAGTCATATTCGCCCTTGCTGTCGCCGATCAACGCCAGCAGGCGGCGGCGCAGATCGGCGGTCATCGCCCGGAAATCGCCATCCCAGGACCCCCAGTCGCGCAGCATCGCCTGCTTGACGGCGTAGGCTGTGGTCAGCGGTCCCGGCGTCAGCAGATAGGGCTCACCCAGGGCCGGCGGATCGAAACCTTCTACAGGCGAAAATTCGGCTCGCATCGACTGTCCTCCACCGCGCAACGATATGGCGCTTCGATGTGAGGATTGTTGCAGAGAACCAGATATCTGAAAAATCGTTATTTTGTATCCGAAGATAAGTTTAATTTATGACCTGGTCACACGCACGAGACGACTGCTGGCGAGGTCGCCGGTGCGGGTCAGCAGCGGGTAGGCGGTCGCCACCAGCAGCGAATTGATCTCCTTGAAGGCGCGCACGGCTTCGAGGTGGATGTCGCTGGTTTCGATGCTCTCGATCCTGCCGGACTGGAGCCGGCGCAGATGACGCTCATGGCTCTCGCGCTGCATGGCGCGGACGTGCTCCTTCTCGGCGACCAGCTGGCGCGCGGAGGCGACGTCATTGGAGATCAATACGTTCAGCGCGAGCTGCGAGTTTTCGACAACACGGGCGTGCAGCTCGTCGAGCTCACGCCAACCCTCGGCGGAAAACTGCAATGCCTTTTCGGCCCGCTCGGATGCCAGCAGCAGGAGGTTCTTGGCGATGATATCACCCGCATATTCGAAATTGATCGCAACATCGGTTAGCTCGATGCCACGGCGTGCCTCATCTCCCGTGAGCTCACCGCGATTGACCTCGGCGATGTAGAGCTTGATGCCGGTATGCGTGTCGTTGATCTCGTCGTCGATGCCGCGCAGCCGGGCGATCTGTTCGGACGTTCCAGAGCGGAACATGTCCATGACCGGCCGGAACATCTGCTCGACCAGTTCGCCCATGCGCAGCAGTTCGCGTGTCGCGCTGGCCAGTGCCAGGGTCGGGCTACCGATCACCGAGCGGTCGAGCGCGCTGAGCCGTTGACGGGCGATGTCCGCCTCCCCTTCACCTGGAGCCTGCTGCGTCACACGTGTCGCCAGCCGGGCGACCGGCTTGACGAAAGGCAGGCACGACAGGGCAAGCACGGCATTGAAGGCGAGGTGGAAATCGACCAGCGCCGTCGCCGGATCCAGTCCGCGCAGGATGGCAGGCACGCCGAGGGTTTCGACCATCACCAGCGCAATGACGGCCGCAGCCGCGCGAAACAACAGATTGCCAAGCGGCAGCCGCTGCGCCGCCCCGTCCATGGAGCGCGACAGCCAGAAGGCAATCAACCCGCTGCCGATATTAGCGCCAAGGATCAGCGGCAAGCCGGCTTCGAGCGGGATGACGCCTTGGGCGGCAAAGGCGGAGATCATGAGAATTGCCGCGACGCTTGAGTGGATCAGCCAGGTGAACAGCGCGCCGAGCAGCACGGCCATCATGGCGTCGCTCGCCAGATAGCCGGCGATCACCGGCAGCAACTCGGCATGACGCAGCGGGCCTGTCGCTTCGCCGATGAAGCGAAGTGACAACAGGATGAAGCCGATGCCGAGCAGCATGCGCCCGGTTTCGCGCAGCCTCTCGCCGGAGAGTTTGAGATGCATGATGCCACCGATCAGCAGACAGACCGGAACCAGCCAGCCAAGATCGAAGGACAGGATGCGCACGACCAGCGCCGAGCCGAAATCGGCGCCAAGCAGCAGCGCCAGTCCCACCGGCACGGCGAGCAGGCCGCTGGCAACGAAGCCGCAGGCGATCATCGCCACCGCGGTCGAGCTCTGCAACATCACCGCCATCGCCGCTCCGCCTGTTACAGCGTGCAACGTGCCGCCTTTTGCCTCGCCGAACAGCCGGCGCAGCAGCCCCGCATAGGCGCGCTCCATCCCGGTGCGCACCATGTGCACGGCATAGAGCAGCAACAGGGTCGCGCCTGCGAGATGCAGCAAGAGAAGTGAAAAATGCATGGCCGGCATCCTCTCGTCGAAAAAACATCAGCCCGGCCTTTACATAAGTCAATTCGTTAGTTTCTATGGTTGCATCGTCTCCGTTTATGGAAAGAAGCCATGCGATACGTGCAGTTGCGGGCCTTCCACTATGTCGCCGTCTGCGGCGGTTTTTCGCGCGCCGCCGAGACGCTGTTCCTGACCCAGCCGGCGATTTCCGACCAGGTTCGCAAGCTGGAGGAAGAATATGACGTGCTGCTCTTCAACCGCCACAAGAAGCAGGTGACGCTGACGGCGCAGGGCGAGCGGTTGCTCGAGATCACGCATCGCATGTTCGACAATGAGCAGCAGGCCAATGACCTTTTGTCGGAATCGCGCGCCCTGCGTGCAGGTACGCTGCGCATCATCGCCGACGCCGCGCACCATCTGCTGCACGTCCTGGCGGCATTCCGGGCGAAATACCCCGGCGTTCAGGTGTCGCTCAGGGCCGGCAACACCGAAACCGTGATCTCCGGTCTCTATGCCTATGAGGCGGACATGGGCGTGCTGGGTGAAATCCCGGAAAGCTCCGACTTCCAGATCCTGAAGCTCAATTCCTCGCCGATCATCGCCTTCGTCGCTCACAACCACCCGCTGGCCAGTGCGAAGAAGCTCGCGCTGGCCGATATCGTCTCGCATCCGCTGGTGCTACGCGAGCGCGGCTCGAAGACCCGCTTCAAGCTGGAGGCGCTGGCTGCCGAAATGCGCGTCGACCTGAAGCCCGCGATCGAGGCAGAAGGCCGCGAGGCCGTGCGTGAGATCGTGGCATCGGGCGCCGGCGTCGGCTTCGTCACCAAGGCCGAGTTCGGCTATGACGGGAGGCTGAAACCGATCCAGATCGAGGCACCGGAAGTGCTGATGGACGAAGCCCTCATCTGCCTGCGCGAACGCGCCAGCGGCAAGCTGGTCAAGGCCTTCTGGGACCTGGCGATGAGCTTGCCGAGTTGATGTTCGCCGGTCTGGCGCGGGATCATCAGTCCGCCAGCCAGAGCGCCGACTCCGGTTTGAAGCCGATAGTGGTCTCCCTGCCGGCTTCGAGCAGGGAACCACCCGAGTGGAATGGCGCATCGACGAGCACCGTGGCGGTTCCGACCTGGACGCCGTAACGCACGGTAGCCCCGAGGAACTCGCGATGCGCGATCCTGCCCGGCAACGATACGGAACCCGGTTCATCGACGCCGATCGCGACATATTGCGGGCGCAGCACCAGCTTGGCGCCTTCAGGCACGTCCGCATGAGCCGGGATCGGGATGGAGCCGGCGCCGGAAACGTCGAAACGCCGTGAATTCCCTCCACCCGTCACGCTTCCACCAAGGATATTCGCCGTGCCGAGGAAGTTGGCGACGAACAGATTGGCCGGCTTCTCATAGAGCCCCATTGGCGTGCCGACCTGCTGGATGCGGCCCTCGTTGAAAACGGCGATGCGATCGCACACCGTATTCGCCTCTTCCTGGTCGTGGGTGACGAAGATGGTCGTCAGGTGCAGCCGCTGCTGCAATTCCCTGAGCTCGCGTCGCACCTCCACGCGCATCTTGGCGTCGAGATTGGAGAGCGGCTCATCAAGCAAAAGCACTCTGGGCTCGATCGCGATGGTTCGCGCCAGCGCCACGCGCTGTTGCTGGCCGCCAGAGAGTTGCGCCGGACGGCGCTCCGCAAGGTGCTTGAGCCCGACCAGATCGAGCGCGGCGTTCACCCGGCGCTCGACTTCGGCCTTGCGCAGGCGCCGCTCTTCCAGGCCAAAGGCAACGTTCTGCGCCACCGTCATATGTGGCCAGAGCGCATAGGACTGGAACACCATGCCGATCTCGCGCTTCCAGGGCGGCATGTCGAGGATATCGTCACCACCGATCACCACCTTTCCCTGGCGGGCATGGTTGAAACCCGCGATCAGTCTGAGCAATGTCGTCTTTCCACAGCCGGAGGGGCCGAGAAAGGCGAAAAACTCGCCAGGCCTGATCTCGAGGTTGATGTCCTTCAGCACGTGTTGCTGGCCATAGTAGAGATTGACATCGCTGATGCGGACGGCCCTGGCAGCTCCACGGGAGCCCGCGTCATTTCGGATTTCAATGTTCATCGTTCGCTCCCTGGAGTTCTTATTTGTGCATCCCGAGCGTCTTCTGGCGACGCTCGACCACGTAGTGGGACAACAGCGTGCAGACCGCGACCATGATGACGGCGATAACGCCGAGTGCCGCCCCCGGCCCGCGTCCGGCGGGTGACTGCATGAAGACGTAGAGCCCGTAAGCTATGGGTGCGTCGGAATTGCTCTGGATGAGCATCAGCGTTGCCGAAAGCTCGACGGCCGCGGTCGAGAAAGAGGTGACGAAACCCGCCAGCAGACCACCGGTCATGAGCGGCAGCACGATGCGCCGGATGGTGCGCTGCTTGGTGGCGCCGAGGTTTTCCGCCGCTTCCTCGAGCGACTGCGAGACCTGCTGCAGCGCCGCGTAGCAGGCCCGCAGGGCATAAGGCATCGGCGGATGGCAAGCGCCAGCACGACCATCACCCAGAGGGTTGCAAGCGGGGTCCCATCGGGCAGGGTGACGCCGTAGAAGGTGCGGAGATAGCCGATGCCGAGCACCACCCCGGGGATTGCCAGGGCTGCGGTGGCCGCCCAGTCGAGCCAATGCCGACCAATGACCTTGGTGCGCAGCACGAGGTAGGCGATGGCGCCGCCGACGATGACGTCGATGAGACCTGCCAGGCTGGCATAGATCAGCGTGTTCTTGATGTAGAGCGAGCTCTCGCCGAAAACGCGGGTGTAGTGAGCGACCGTAAGACCGTCCGGCAGCGGACTGAACGACCACACAGTGGCCAGCGACAACAGCAGAAGGCCGATGTGTGGCGACAGCACCAGAAGCAGGATCAGTCCCACCACACAATACGCCACCACCGCTTCGCCGCGACCGAGCGGACGCTTGGAAAGCCCGCCGCCGCCACGCTGAACGGTCGAATAGTCCTTGCCGCGCATCGCCACCGCCGACAGCCACATGGCAAAGATCGACACCACGATCAGGATGACCGAGATGACGTAGCCCATCGGATCGGTAAGGCCGACCGAGGTGACGCGCAGATAGGCCTGCGGCGCCAGCATATCCTTGACATTGAGCAGCAGCGGCGTGGCCAGGTCGTCGAAAACCTTGACGAAGACCAGCGAGGCTCCTGCCAGATAACCAGGCATCGCCAGTGGAAAGACGATGCGGCGGAACAGGCGGAAACCGGAGGAGCCTAGGTTCTGGGCCGCCTCTTCCATCGATCGGTCGATGTTGCGCAGGCTGGTCGACAGATTGATCAGGATGAACGGGAAATAGTGCAGGGACTGCACAAAGATGACGCCGTTCAGCCCCTCCATGAAAGGGATGCGGAACCCCAGCCAATCATTGAGCAGGAGGTTGACGGTACCGTTGCGGCCAAAAAGCAATTGCATTGCCACCGCACCGACGAAGGGCGGCATGATCAGGGGAATGAACCCCAGCGTCTGGATCAGGAGCGAGCCGCGGAATTCGAAACGTGTGGTGAGCACAGCCAGAGGCAGGGCGATCAGCGTACCCCAGACCACCGACATGGCCGACACATAGACCGAATTGAAGAAGGACTGCTGGAACAGCCTGGTACGGAAGAAGTCCAGGAAATTGACGATGGTGAGCGCGCCGGTGCCTTTTTCCGTAAAGGCCGTGTAGATCACGGTTCCCGCCGGAATGATCAGGAAGATCGCCAGAAACAGGGCGATCAAGGCAACCGCGGCGATCTGGCCGGGCCTGGCTGAAATACGGTTTATCGGGATTGCGGCAGCAAATGCCATGACTGGCTCCGGATGAGTTCATCATGCCAGGCCTGATGAGGCCAGCACGGAAAACGTAGGTGATCGGAAATGGCCGCCTGCTCGCGCAGACGGCCGACACGCCGGTTCGCTCAGTCGATGAGGTCCAGCGCGGCTTCCGCCTTGCTCTGGGCAGCCGTATATTTCTCGGTGGCGAATGCCGCCCACTGCTGTTCGAGCTCAGCCTGGCGAGCGGTCTTCTGGTCGCCGCCGGTAAATGCATCCCGGATTTCCTGGCTTGCCGCCTGCTCGGCGGTGATCGGCATCGCCGCGATCAGCGAACGCGCCTCCTCGAGCAATCCGCGTGCTTGCGGATTGTCACTTTTGGCCAACGCCCCCTCGGCGGCATGGATTGCCTTGGTCGCCCCCTTCAGCTTGTCGAGCTGGAACGAGATCAGTTGATCGAACAAAGTGTCGACGACATCGGTACGCTTCTTCGAGACATCGGCATCAAAGGTGATCATCGACTGGAAACGCGGATCCTTGAACGGATTCGGGAAGCCTTCGGGAGCCTTTTCATAGAGTGCGGGATTGATCGGCAGGCGGCGGATCGTCGGTTCGAGGAGGACGGTCTGGCCCTTCTCCGAAAGCAGATAGTTGACGAACGCCTCCGCGCCCTTCTGGTTCGGAGCGTTGGCGATGATGCCGATATTGGCCGGGACCACCGTTGTCACCGATGGGTAGGCGAAACTGACCGGGAAGCCGCTCGCCTGCGCCGAGAAGGCGAAGAAGTCGATGACGATGCCGATGCCGGTCTGGCCGGAATTCACGGCATCGGGCACGCCGAACGAGCGCTCGGTGACCTGCTGCAGATTGCCGCCGATGCCTTTGAGCGTCCCCCAACCCTTGTCCCAACCCTCCCCCTGGAGGATCGTCTCGATGGTGAGGTGCGTGGTGCCGGAGCGCGAGGGAGCCGCGATCGCGACATGGTCGTAATATTCCGGCTTCGTCAGGTCACCCCATTCCGTGGGCTTCGCGATGTTGTTGGCTTCGAGATAGCGGTCGTTCGACATGATGCCGTAGCCCGATGCCGCGAAGCCGAAATAGAAGCCATCCGGGTCGTTGACCGGATAGGAGCCGACCTTTTCAGGCAGGCCGGACACGGATGGCGTGAATCTGGTCAAAAGCTTTCGGCTCTTCAGGCTGTCGAAGGCATCCGGCGCGGAAGCCCAGAACAGATCGGTCTGGTTGTTGCCTTTGGTTTCATCGACATATTTGACGCCGGAACTGGTACTCTTGTTCTGGACATCGAGCGTGTAGCCGGGGTTGGCCGCCTCGAAACCGGCCTTGAATGGATCGGTCACATCCTTTGAGAAGGACGTGACGATGGTCACCTTACCGCCCTCTTCAGCGTGAGCGGCAACGATGGCGGCAGCCGAGATCAGCATCGCCGCGGCAATGGTCTTCAACATAAGATACCTCCTCCCAATCACCGCCAGGCTTTGGCGGTTGACCAGGAGTGGAGCAAGCGACGTGCCAGTTGCGGAAATCCCGCAATTCCGGGCTTCCTTGGCGAAGATTGGGTAAAAACGGTAACGTTACCCCGCTGCAGCATGGGTAATTCAGGTAACGTCACCATCCTCGCCACGCGCAGCTATGCCGTGCTTGCGCATCTTGAGGTAGAGCGTCTTGCGCGAAATGCCGAGTGCGTCGGCTGTGGCTCCCACACGCCCTTCCTGAGCGGACAGGCTGTCGAGGATGATGGTGCGTTCCATGCGATCCATCTGCTCTTCCAGCGTCGTCGACTGGCTCGTGTTCCCGTCCGCCCCGAGATCTTCAAGGCCGAGAACGAAGCGCTCGGCGACGTTGCGCAACTCGCGAACGTTGCCCGGCCATGATCGACGCTCAAGCCCTGTCAGGAATGCCGCATCGACCTTCGGTGGTGTCCGCCCCTGGCGCTTGGCCGCAAGCGCCAGGAAATGCCGGAACAGCAGGCCGACATCGCCCTTGCGGACACTGAGTGGCGGCAGTTCTATCCGCGCGATATCAAGCCGATAGGCAAGGTCTTCGCGAAACCGCCCCTGCCCCGCCAGTTGATGCAGGTCGGCCTTGGTGGCAGCCACCACCTGCAGGTCGACGGGCCGTTCCGTATTCGACCCCAGCCGTTCGATGACGCGTTCCTGCAGAACCCGCAGCAGACGAACCTGAGCGGCCAGCGGCATGGATTCGATCTCATCGAGGAACAGGGTGCCACCATCGGCATGTTCGATCTTGCCGATGCGTTTTTCACGCGCCCCGGTAAAGGCACCGGCCTCATGGCCGAAGAGTTCGGACTCCAGCATGGTCTCGGGAATGGCACCACAATTGACGGCGACGAAATTGCCCTTGCGATTGCTGAAATCGTGCAGGGCGCGCGCCGCGACCTCCTTGCCTGTTCCGGTCTCGCCTATGACGAGGATGTCGGTGGCAATGCCGACAACGCGCTTCAATTTCTCGCGCAGCGCAACGACCGGCGCCGAATGACCGATGAGCCGCGTTTCCCAACCATCGGCGTCGGCCGACAAACGCAGACGGCGGTTCTCCAACAGAAGCTGCCGGTGTGCGCGCGCGCGTTTGACCGTCTCGATGAGATGCAGCGGATCGGCCGGCTTTTCGACAAAATCCCATGCGCCCTCACGCATGGCGCGCAAAGCCATCGGAATATCACCATGGCCGGACATCAGCACGATCGGGATATCTGGATCGATGCCGCGCATCAGGGCGATGAGGTCGAAACCATCATGCCCAGGCATTCGCACATCCGAGACGATGACTGCTTCGGTGTCGGCTCTGATAATGGAAACGGCGGCGGCCACTGAAGCATGGGCGGCAACTTCGAGGCCTTCAAGTTCCAGCACCTCGCGGTAACCATCAAGCACGTTGGCATCGTCATCGACGAGGATGACATCGATCATCTTTCGGGTCCTTTCAACCGGACCTGGAAGCGTGTGCCTTGCGGCCCGCTCTCGATCACCGTGATGTCGGCGCCGAAGTCCTTGACGATGTTGTAGGAGATGGAAAGACCGAGACCGAGGCCGGTCCCTGCTGGTTTGGTGGTGAAGAACGGATCGAACACCGCCTGCAAATCCGCGGTGGCGATCCCGGATCCGGTGTCGGCGACAATCAGGCTCGCACCATCGGCTGTCGGCCTGGCCGTTACCGTCACGCTGCGCCGCGTCGTCTCCTTCACGGCATCAAGCGCGTTGGTGACGAGGTTGACGACAACCTGCTCCAGCCTGATCGGCTCGGCCAGGACCAGCATCGTTTCATCGGCGAGGTCCAGTCGAAGTTCTGTCTCTTCTTCGTCGAAGCGATGCTCAAGCAGGCTGAGAGCATCAGCGATCACCGCCTTCAGCTCGATCGCACGCAATTGGGCGTCCGGACGTCGGGCGAAGCGGCGAATATGGCTGATCTGGTCGGCCATGCGCCCCGTCAGCGCCTTGATCTTTTCCAGATTGACCAGCGCCTGCTCACTGTTGCCGCGGCTGATCAGTGTCGAGCCACTGTGGATATGGGCGCGGATCGCCGCCAGCGGTTGGTTGAGCTCATGCCCTATTCCCGCGGCCATCTGGCCGAGAGCTGCAAGTTTTGCCGATTGGATGAGTTCGTCCCGTGTCTGGCGAAACAGCGCCAGCGCATGAGCGAGATCGCCGAGCTCGTCTGGTTCGATGGGTGGAAGCTGGACCGAGTGCCGTCCCTCGCCGATGTTGCCCGCAGCCACCGCCAATTGACGGATACGCGACAGCACATTGCGGTGCACGTAGAGATAGCCGATGGCGATTGCCACAGTGACCGACAGCAACGCGATCGCGGCCAGCAGTTTGCGGCCGATGTCGATGGCCTGCGCGGCGCGCAGACTGGCGGCGTTGGCACTCGCCTGAATGGCGGTGACTTCGGCCTCGATATTGCGGCCCAGGGTTTCCACGAGCCGCGCATTCTCCTGCGCTAACTCACTCAATTTGACGGCCTGCGCCATCTCGGAATTCTTCCGGTTCGGAATCCCCGTGCGCACATTCGCCTGCTCGAGTATCCGACGGGCGAGTTGGCGCAGCGTGATGCTGTCGGGCCATCCGGAAAGCGTGTCCAGTCGCGTGGCCAGTTCGTCGACGCTGTCGCCAAGAAATGCGTTGGTCTCCTGGATCTCCGCGACGGTGGTCGCATTGACCAGTCGGCCGATCAGCCCGATGGCGAGGTTCGCCTGGGACAGCGCGGTCAGAAGCGCCTCACTCTTGCGCTGTTCGCCAAGCGCATTAGAGCCGCCTGGCTTTCGCGCCTCGGCCTCGATGTTGAACCGGATGTCATCGACGAGAGGATCCGCTTCCTCGATCAGATCGGCCTGCAGCCAGCGCAGTTCATCGGTGTCGGCACGCATCGCTTCGAGCAGTGTGAATCGCTTGCCGGCGGCGATGTCTATCCGGCTCAGATTCTCACCGATGGCGCCGGCAACCGGACCGATCTGGGCGACGTCGCGCGCGGCGTCAGGTTGAGTGAGCAGGTCCTGCAAAGCCTTCAGACGCTCAGCATAGACACCACGCACTTCGTCATATTCGGCCCGCGTACCAGCTCCGGTGAGGACAGCCGTTACCGAGCCGATGTCCGCGCCGGCTTTCGACAGACGCGACGCGAAGGCTAGACGCGGCATCTGGGCTTCGACAATTGCCGAAAGCTCCCCCGAAAGCCTAGCATAGGAAAGCCAGCCGACGACGCAGGCTCCGACCGCCAGCCCGACGATGGCCACGAATGCCGCGAACAGGCGACCGCCGATGCCCATCCGCCAGCGCTGTCTGCGCGACAGATCATGAACCGGGATCGTATCGGTTATCGCCGCCATCGGGATCCCTGATCGTCGGAAATTTCAGCGATCAGGGCCTCCGCATCAGCCAGCTTGAGCTCGATGTTGCCGCGCAGACGAGCGGCAAATTCGATCTGAGACGGCGACCACGCGATGCGCCGCGGCCATTCGGCTTTCAAATCACTGTCGAGCCGGCGTGCCTCAGCCTCCGAAATGGGAGGCGCCTCGAGGCTGTGTCGCGCGCGCGACAACAAGGCCTGCGTTCTCGGCGACACGATGTTCATCGCCTCGAATTCAGCAAGGCGTTTCCAAAGACGCGCCAGAACCGCACGGCGGCGGACGACATAGTCGTCGAACATCAGGTTGACGAGGCCGTACCGTTCGGCCGAAAGGCCTGCGTCGAAGGTTGTGTCCTTGAGCAGCCCGGCATCGTTGCCGGGCAACAGCCCGCGATTGAGGGACGGCCTGACTGGAATGCGCCCGACTGCCGGCGTGAGAAGTATGCGCTGGCCTTCTTCCGACAATATGAAATCGATGAAGCGTTCGGCGGCTTCGACGTTTCGGGCGCGCGACAGAATGCCAATGCTGGCAGGCACGAAGACAGTGTCGGACGGCATGACAAAAACCGTGTCATTGGCGCCTATGCTCGGTGTCCGAGCGAGAAAGTCGATCGTGATGCCGATGCCGAACCGGCGCTGGGCGACACCCGAGGCAACACCGAAACTGCGCGCCGTCACTGTGGAAAGATTACCACCCAGGTTCGAAAGCATCGCCCAGCCCTTGTCCCAGCCGTAGGTCTGCAGCAGCGCTTCCACCATCAGATGTGTGGTGCCGGAACGGGAAGGCGTCGTAATGCCGATATGGCCGGAATAGACAGGTTCGAGGAGTTGTTGCCATTCGCGTGGCGGCGCCAGTCCGTACTGCGCCAGATAGGCTCCGTTGTAGACGATGCCGTAGCCCGACAAGGCGAAGCCGAGATAGTAGCCATCCGGATCATTCAACGGATAGCCAAGCACTTTTTCGGGCGCTCCCGTGATACGGGGATGGACCTTTCTCAGACTACCGTGCCGCTTGAGCAGTTCGAAGGCATCCGCAGCCGACGCCCAGAACATATCTGCCGGTTGCTCCTGCTTTTCGATGATGTAGCGACTGGCGCTCGCGGTGTTTCGCTGGATTATCGTGATGCTCACGTCGCGGTTTTTCGCCTCGAACGCCCTCTGGAACGGCTCGAAGAACGCAGCAGGATAAGATGTGACGATCGTAAGCTTGCTCGGCTCGGCAGCCTGCGCGCCGGCGGCGAACCACAACGGAACGAGAAGAAAAACCAGCAGTCGAAACGATCGCAATACCCAGCCGTGCAACTGTCGTCCTCGACCTGAGAGTCACGTCCCTGCGATCTTGCGCAAAGCCTCGATTTTGTTTTTGGCCCTATGCGACCTGTTTTTCCAGTCGTTTTTACAGGGACTTGGTTCACCCGACCGGGTGAAGATTGTCTGTGCAGCCCGAAGTTCAGCAGCCAGAGCCCTTTACTTCAGCGTCCGGGCAACCAGACGCGAGATGCTGGGACCAGCCAACAGAACCACGAGGAACCGGGCTGCCTGCAGCGCCATCACGAAGGAAAGATCAACCTTGTCCGACGCCGCAGCAATGATCGCCACCGAATCCATGCCACCCGGGCTGGTCGCCAGATAGGCGGTGAGCGGATCGACGTCGAACATCCTGACGATCAGCCAGGCCATCAGCCCGCAAAAACCCATCAGCACGAGAATGGCGGCGATGATCTGCGGTAATGCCCTGGCGGCATGCCGCACGGTATGGATGGTGAAATTCAGCCCGATGGTCCACCCGATGGCGACATAGCTCAGCGCCAGCAGCCATTCCGGTATCTGCATCGTCTGCCCAAGCGCAAGATGGACGAAGCCGCCGAGTATGAAGGCGCCGAGGAAAAACGGCGATGGCAAACGCGCCATGCGGCCCGCAAAACCACCAACCGCAGCAACCACCAGGGTCAAGCCAAAAGCCGGCCAATCGAGAGGTGGAAACCAGACGATTGCCGGTTCGGCCACGCCTGATTTGTCGACCCACAGCCGCGCCACGGCGGCTGCTGCAATGGTGACGATCACCACGCGCAGATATTGCATGAAGGCGACCAGGCGCTGGTCCGCCCCGAACGCACCCGCCATCAGCACCATTGCGGTAGACGCACCCGGCGCGGCGCCCCAGACGCCGGTCGTCCCTGGCAAAATGTCGAGACGGCTGATCAGCCAGCCCAGAAGGCTGGACGCTGTCAGCGTCGCCAGCACGACACCCAACACCAGCAGCCATCCCTCGGCCAGCGTTGAAAAGATGCTGAGGGAGATCGACCCCGCGATCAGGCAGCCGATTATTGCCTGAGCCGAGGCAAATGCCATGCGCGGCACGCGGGTGGTGGCACCGTTGACGCCTGCCACGATTCCCGCGACCAGTGAGCCGATCAACAGCGCCGCAGGCAGGTGGACCAGCTCAAGCAGCGTAATCAACACCAGCGTCAACGGGAGCAGCACCAGCCACTGCGATGGTTTGGCAAGGACGGCAAGGCGGGAGGGCGACTCGGTATCGAGGGTCATGCAAGATCTATAATACCGCCAGGGACCATGCTGCAGTAACCTTCCGGGCACGGTCGCCACGCAAACGTACGGCGGGAATCGGATCGTCGACACACCCGGGACCGACCGGCCACGACGCAACCGGACGACCGCCTCTTTGTGTCGCTGCCAGTATTTCGGCCTAGCTCTTGAATGCGCTTGCAGAAGTTTTTTGTGCCCGCAAGATGCAGCATGTTTTCTGTTCTGAAACGCGGGCGCATGAGACCTCGTCCACCAACGATCAGGCAAGCTCCGCTGGTCCGCCGGTTGTATGCGGGGGCGGTTTTGTTTGCGCTGGCCTGCAGCTGCAATATGGCGCAAAGCAAGACATCGCCCACAACGACTCAACCCGGCCAGCCAATTGCCGTGGGCGCTGCCGCCAAGCCTGAATGGATCGAGCTGAAACCCGCGGCATATCCTTTTTTGATTGTCGATGCGGTGCTGGATGGTGAAACCCTGCCCGCGCTGATCGATACGGGCACGAGCCACACGATACTGGACCTTGGTGTGGCCCAGAGAAAGGCAATGCCGCTCCGTCATCTCGGATCCTTTGACGTCTTCGGCAAGACCGTGGAGACCCAGGGGACCGATTTCACCTCTTTCGAATTCGCTGGTCTGCGCCAACGCGGCGAAACAATCGCAGTGCTGGATTTGAGTGACCTTCAGGCCCAGCTTGGCACACCATTCGCTATCGTCGTTGGTGCCGATGTTCTTTCCACCCATGCACTGCAAGTCGATTGGGATCAAAACCGCTTGCGCCTGTTGCCCAGCGGAGCTTCTGCCCTGCCCGCCGGTACCAAGGTGCCTTTGAAGATGACTCCGGACGGCCCTTTTGAAACACGCATTTCCATCAACGGCCATGAGTTCGACCGTACAGCCATCGACACCGGCGCAGACAGCGATCTTATAATACGCAATGCTGTGTTGCCTCGGCTCGCGATCACGCCAGAGCGAATGACCGATCGTGTCTCCCAGGTGATTGGCCGGATTCAAGTCGAGGGTCTGTTTCGTGCAGACATCGTTCAATTTGCCGGTCTGCGTTTCGAGCGCGTTCCGACAAGTACGACTGAAACGGCCGTGTCCGGTTTCCCGCAATTCGATGTGCTTGTCGGCATGGGACTGCTGGAACGGTTCAATTTCATGATCGATGCGCAGGCGAAACGCATGGTGTTGTCCCCACGCGAGACATCCGTCCCCGATCGGCCCTCCTCGACCAGCGGCGTCATAGGCAACTACACCACCGAAGGTTTGGTCCTGCTTCACGTCATGCGGGGCTCGCCAGCCGCTAAGGCCGGGCTGAAGGTCAACGATCGCATCTGCAAGGTCGATGGCCAAATGGTGGACGCAACCTGGCAAAATGGCGCCCAGCGGGCCTGGAGCGTCGGCAGACCCGGTCGAAAGGTCAATCTCACCCATTGCGACGGGCGTGAAACGACGCTGACCCTGAAAGAGTTCTATTGAGGGGCGAACAGCGGTCGACTTGAAGGCGAACCGTCGGCATGTGTATGCGCCTCCGATCTGCCGCAACAAAATATGACAAAAATATTCATGTTTTTGTTTTCATCGGCGCCGTCGCGCTATATGGTCGTGTATTCCTCGGGAATCCTGGCTGCGGACGGCCGCAGCGATGCCGAGAAGCGCGACGCAGCGAACAGCCACGCCGGCAATCCCTTCAAACGATAATGCAGAGAGTTAACGCGTGTCACAAATCGAAGTAGAAAATCGCCATGCCGACGCCGAGGCACATATCCGCACCACTGTGATGAACGAGATTTGCGAGGTCATGCACCGTGCGGGATTGCCGCCCTTGGCGGTGATGCGACTGGTGGCACGATCGATCGGCACCATCTATCGGGAAATGGCGGACGCGCACTCCGGTGTCGATCCTTGTCCCTGCGGCTGGCGACCCAACACCAAAACCGATATGGAGATCCTGAGTTCCGCCCTGTTGGCAGCTTGCGAACGCCGTCGCACGGCAGATCTGCGGCTGATGCCGATAGCCGGCCGGGCCTAGACATCCTGCCTCTTGGGCATCGGTCAAAATCGAATTGTGGAGCCCTCATGCCGAAAGTCACGCGCCGCGCCATCCTGAAGGCGTCGGCTGGGGTTGCCTGTGGTTTCGGGCTGGGCTGGACAGGCAATTCCATTCGCTCCGCGCTGGCTGCTCCGGAACCACAAATCCTCAAGCCGCGGAAGATCGAGGCAAAACTGACGGGCACCGACCTGACCCGGGATGTGCTCACCTACGGCGATGCGGGAATGCCGCCGGTGTTGCGCATGAAGAAGGGCGCGGCCTTTGCGGCGCGGCTGGTCAACGGCATCGACGAACCGACCACCATCCACTGGCACGGCATCCGCGTCCCAAACAAAATGGATGGGGTGCCGTTCCTCGTGCAGCCCTATGTCTATACTGGCGATCAATTCGACTATGCCTTCACGCCGCCCGACGCGGGCACGTTCTGGTACCACCCGCACTGCAACACCTTGATTCAGATGGGTCACGGCCTGACCGGCGTGATCGTCGTCGAGAACCCCAGCGACCCTGAATTCGATGCGGAAGTGGTGCTCAATCTGCGCGACTGGCGCCTTGGTGGCGACGGGCAATTCATCGAGCAGTATCGGCCTCGCGACGCCGCACGCACCGGAACCTTCGGCACGGTGCGCACCGCCAACTGGATCGAGCAGCCGCAATACGATGCGCCGTCGGGTGGGCTCGTGCGTCTGCGCGTGGCGATCACGGATGTGACGCGCATCTATTCGTTTCGTGTCCAGGGGGCGGACGCAACGGTGATCGCGATCGACGGCAATCCGCTTCCGAAGCCGTTCCCCCTCGATCTCATCCAGCTCGGCCCCGGCCAGCGCCTGGAACTGGCGATACGCATGCCCGACAAAGAGGGAGCGCTTGTCAGCCTCGAGGATATTCGCGGAACGAAGTCGGCGGTGCTGGCAACACTGCGCTCGTCCGGAGCCTCGTTGCGGCGCGACGCGCGTGATCTCGCACCGCTCGAAGCCAATCCCATCGAACATGTCGATGTCGCTTCAGCCCAGCACATCCGGCTGGCCCTCAGTGCGACGGCAGAGAATGTGGCGGCAGACAGCATCTGCGGTTCGCTTGGCTACAGCTTCTGGGCCATCAACAAGGTGCCGTGGCCGGGCGATACGCCCGATCCAACTGCGCCACTGGCCGAGTTGAAGTTGGGAAAAAGCTACGTCATCGACATGGAGAACCTGACGCCGCATGCCCACCCCATCCATCTGCATGGCATGAGCTTCACGGTGCTCTCCTCTTCGAAGCGCCAGGTCCAGCCGCTGATCTCGGACACCTACCTGATCCAGGCCGATGAGAAGGTGCAGCTCGGCTTCGTGGCCGACAATCCTGGCGACTGGCTGCTGCATTGCCACATCATCGAACACCAGAAGACAGGCATGACCAGCTATCTTCGTGTCGTTTGAAGCACTGACCTGCGAAGCGTCGCGCAGCTGATGTTTACGAGGAGACTGGTCCTGAAACGCGGGCATTGCCGGGCTAACTGCCGGCAACGCTTGTTCGAGTTGCAAAAGCGATCGATCAATTCGCGTTGGCCAAAGCCTTGATCGTCGCCCTGATGACCGCTTCCGCCCTCGCCCGTTCCTCCTCGATCACAGGCAGGCGCGGAGCCCGGACATGTTCCGGAGCGCCATAGACAAGATGCTCGGCCAACTTGATGTACTGGACGAGCTTGACGTCCGTATCGAGATGGAAGGCCGGCGTCAGCAAGCGGTACAGCGGTAATGCCGCAGCGAAGTCGCCGCGCTTGGCCGTTTCGAACAACCTCACGCATTCGGCGGGCCAGGCGTTGGTCATGCCCGATACCCAGCCGACGACGCCGAGTGCCACGCTTTCCAGGATGAGGTCGTCGACACCGCAGAAGATGTCGAAACGATCGCCGAAGGCATTGAAGAGGTCCGTCACGCGGCGGATGTCGCCGGTCTCTTCCTTGATCGCGACGACGCCCCGGACATCGGCCAGCATCTTCAACGTCTCGACGTCGACATCGACCTTATAGGCGAGTGGATTGTTGTAGATCATGATCGGCAGATCGCTGGCTTCGGCGACGGTCTTGTACCATGTCGCCGTCTCGCGCCGATCCGTGCGATAGGCGAGAGACGGAAACGTCATCAAGCCTTCCGCTCCGAGCCGCTGATAGTTTCGGGCTGCAGCAACGGCATTGTCTGTCGAGAGTTCCGCCAGACCTGAAAGAAGCGGCACGCGCCCCGCAACCACTTCCTTGGCCGCCCGCACGACAGCGTCGCGCTCAGCCTGCGTAAGCGAGGCATTTTCGCCCAGCATCGGCAAAACTATGATGCCCGACACGCCGTTGGTGATGAGACGATCGATGCTTGCCTGGGTAGCGGTGAGATCGATCACGCCCGAGGCATCCATCTTGGTCGTTACGGCAGGAAAGACACCACTCCAGGTCATGTTCGGCTCCCATTCGTTGATTGTGTCGGACTGTCAGCGGCCTTCCACGGACGGCCTTCAGGATGGCATCAGGGCTTCTTCGGCCACGATCACCAGGTCGCTGTGCCCAAGCAGGCTGGTGACGGGCCAGGCCGGGTCCTCGCGGCCGGACAACAGCGCGGCCATGGCTTCGCGTTTGCTCTCGCCGGCGCATAGCAACAGCACCTTTCTGGCGGAGCGCAGCGTGTTGATGCCCATTGTCACGCCCGTGCTTGGCACACTGACTTCGTCGGGAAAGTTGGGACGATGCGCCTGCCGTGTCCTCTCATCCAAAGCAACCACATGCGTATCGAGATCCCAGGCAACGCCTGGCTCGTTGAAGGCAATATGCCCATTGGCGCCCAATCCCAGCACCGCAAGGTCTATGCCGCCGGCCGCAGCGATGGCGCGATCGAACGCGCGACATTCCTCATCGGCGTCGGAAGCATCACCACGCAGGAGATTGACCTGATCCTCGGGTGCATCGATGCGGTCGATCAGATGGCGTCGCATGAAGGCATGATAGCTGCGCGGATTGTCGGGCGACATGCCGACATATTCATCGAGGTTGAACAGCGTCGTGTCGCCGAAGCTGATTTCGCCGCGCTGGCAGCGTTGCGACAACTCCTCATACATGCCGATTGGGGTATCGCCCGTCGGCAAGGCGAGGCTCGTCACGGATCCGTCGAGCAACGCGGCGCTGACATGGTTCGCAGCGAGCTTCGCCATGGCAGCGCGATCCGCCGCCCAGGTCACGTTCAATTTCGTCATCTCAGTCTGAAGCCTCGGCAATCGCGGGGAAGAGCGCTGAGTAGCGCCGATAGATCTTTTCGTAGTTGGTGGAGATAACGGAAGGGGCGACCACATCCGTCTGTGATGCTGTTGGTGCAGGACGCTCGGCTTGAGGAATAGCCAGCAATGCCGCGCCGATCGCGGCCGGCGAAGAGTGATGATAGCTCACCACCGGGCGCCCCAGAATGTCGGCCAGCATCTGCCGCGTCGAGACATGCGAAACGGCGTGACCGGCCAGGACGACACGCTCGATCTTCGAGGTCTCCGCCAGGATGTCGATGCAACGCCTGATCTCGAACTGCACGCCTTCGAGATAGGCACGGGCGATGTCCTGCGCCTTGTGCTGCACCGTCAGACCATGCAGGACGCCGCGCAGGTTCGGATTCCACAACGCGCCCTGCTCGCCCCCAGCCAGATAGGGCGAGAACATCAGGCCGTTGGCGCCTGCCTGCGATGTCGCCGCTGCGGCGTCGATCCTGCCATTGTCCCAGCCGAGCAAGTCGTTCAGCCAGCGATAGCTGGTACCGGTCGAGAGCAGGTCCATTTCACGCCCGAACACGCCATCGACAGCATGAGGCGTCAGCAGATAGCGCCGCTGCGGGTCGCGCAACGGATCGCGCAGACTGTCCATGATGATGGTGCTGGACCCGGTGGTGACGCACACCGTGCCGCTGCCGAGGCCGGCCATGGCATAGACGCTGGCGACCGAGTCCGCGCAGCCGACGGCCACGGGTGCGCCTGCCGGCAAGCCGAGGCGCGTCGCCACGTCGTCGCGAAGCGGGCTCGTCGCTTCAGCCGGCCGGATCGCCGGCAGCAGAGACGTGTCGACACCCCATATGGCACAGAGGTCCGAAGCCCAGGATTTGCCGTCGAGATCGTAAAGACCGTATCCCGCCGCAGTCGACGGATCGGTCGCCAATTCGCCTGTCAGCGCGAAATGCAGGAAATCCTTGGCGGACAGGATCGTGGTCACGCCCTTGCCGAAACAGTCGAGATGATGACGGAACATCGGCGCCAGGTAACGCCCATCGATGGGCATTCCCGTCCGTTCATAGATCATCTGCCGCTTGCGCTCGTCGAGGATGCCCGATGCCCAGGTGTCGGCGCGGCTGTCCATCCAGGTGATCGCGGATGGCAGCGGCCGATCACCCTCCAGACAGACCAGGGTGGGCAGCTGGCCGGTCAGGCCGATGGCGGAGACCTGTTTTGCAACATCTGCGTCGAACTGCTTGACCGCAGCCTCAAGGGCAGCCAGCCAGTCGAGCGGATTCTGCTCGGCCTGGCCGGGCAACTCCCTTGTCAGGGGAAACGCCGCCTCGGTAGTGGCCATGACCTTGCCCGACACCGACATCGCCACGCATTTGATGGCCGAGGTGCCGAGATCGATGCCGAGGATGACGTTGTCGTTCTTCATTGCTGTCCTTGAGGGAGAAGGCGCCCGAGCTTTGCAGGCTTCAGCCTGCATGCAAAGGCGCCTTGTCGGAGGTTCAGTGCTTTGCCTTGACCGCACGCATCGCCTCGCCGGCGATGGCGACGGTCTGCGCGATGTCGTCCTCGGTGTGGGCGAAGGAGATGAACAGGTTCTCGAACGCGCCGGGGTGGAACAGGACACCACGGTCGAGCATCTCTTCCCACCATGTCCGGAAGACGTCGTGACGTGCATAACGGGCAGCGTCGCGATAGTTGCGGATCGGCTTGTCGGCGAACCAGAGCTGCATGACCGGCCCGACGCCGGTCACATAGGCCGGGATGTCGTTGTCGGCGATCACCTTGGCCAAACCGTCGAACAGCTTCTGGCAACGCTGGTAGAGCGTGTCGTAGAGGCCCGGCGTCGCCAACTGGTCGAGCGTCGCATTGGCTGCCGTCACCGCGATGCCGTTGGCCGCATAGGTACCCGCCATCGAGACGGTGCCGTCCGCGACAAGCGCCATGATGTCCTTGCGCCCGCCGAGTGCCGCGACCGGGAAACCGCCACCAAGGCCCTTGGCAAAGGTGGAGAGGTCAGGCTGGAGGCCGTAATAGCCCTGCGCACCACCGAGGCTGAGACGGAAGCCGGTGATGACCTCGTCGCAGATCAGGATGATGCCGGCCTTGGCCGTCAATTCGCGCATCGCTTCGAGATAACCCGGCTCCGGCAGGATACAGCCGGTGTTGCACATCACCGCCTCGGTGATGACGGCAGCAATGTTCTGGCCTTCGCGGGCGATCGCGTCGCGCAGCGCCTCGACATCGTTCCATGGCAGGATGATCAGGGAATCGTCGAGACCGGCCGGCATGCCGGGACCTTGGGGGATTGCCTTCGGCGTCTTGTCGGGGCCTGCCGTTTCCAGGGTCGGATGCTTGCTCCAGTAAACGCCGTCGGAGAAGCCGTGATACATGCCCTCGAAACGGATGAGCTTCTTGCGGCCGGTGAAGGCGCGGGCAAGGCGTACGGCATAGAGAACCGCCTCGGTTCCGGTGTTGCACAGGCGAACCTGCTCGATCGCCGGCACCGCGGCAATGATCTTTTCCGACAGCGTGATCTCTTCGGCCGCCGGCATCGCGAAAACCGTACCGCGATTCTGGATGAAATCCACGACGGCATCGGTGATCTTCTGCGGACGATGGCCCAGGATCATCGGCCCGAGGCCGAGCAGATAGTCGATGTACTCATTGCCGTCGACGTCGAAGAGACGCGAGCCTGTGCCGCGATCCACAAACAGCGGATAAGGATCCCAGCCCGACCAGACGGCGCGCGCCGTGCTGTTGACACCACTCGGGATGATCTCGCTGGAGCGGGCAAAATAGTCTCGGCTCCGGGTGGAGCGCGAGGGTGTCTTGTATGCAGGCATAAAATCTCTCCTCGGAGAACAAGTTTGCATACTTATTATAATGAGTATGATGACATGTCAACGACAACGAATGGAATAATGAGACCGTCGTTCAATCGGTGAAGGTTCGTGAATAGCGATTGCCGTCCCGGGTCACCGAGATGACCTTGTCGTTGACGACCGGGCCGAGAACCAGGCGCTCGGGCGCATGGGTTTCGGCGCCGACCCGGAAAACGCCGGGCTCGAGTTCCACCAGTTCCAGGTCCTCGCCGGGTGCCTCGACGCCACCGGGCGCGATCAGCAACAGGCGCCCACCGCGCGAGACAATGCGGAAATTCGTGTACCAGGGCGAATGCGAGCGGTAGTGACCGACGCAGGCGCTGGAAGCCTTGCCGCCGCCTGTCGAAGCGTTCGGCTTTCGGCGCAGTTCGAGCGGACCATAGTTCCATCCGCCCTCCCCACCGTCGATACCCTGTTCGAATGTCAGGTGAAACGTCGCGAAGGCAGGATGATCGGTGACGTAACGCGACGACCACGTCTTGAAGACGTGCCCCCGGATGCCTCCACTCGAAAGCATGACCTTGCCCTCATCGACGGCAAAAGAGACAGCGACCGGATTGCCGACCGCATCATGGGCGGAGAAATCGCCCAGCATCGCGGGCTGGAACGCAAGCTGATCGTGCACATCGAGGTCGAGCCTGATCGGAGGCAACTCGATCTCATGACCTGTCAGCCAGGCATGTGCCGCGCGGGCAATCACTTGCGCGCCCGGACAGTCGCCATTGGCGTTGGTCAGCACGACGATGCCGACATCGCGAGACAGATCCGCCAGCACGAACGTGGCGTACCCAACCATGCCACCGCCATGGGTCAGGCAATGGCCACCCCGGATGGTCTCGGCATTGATGCCGAGACCGTAGACGCTCCGCTCGACACCGGTATCCGCCAGGTACTCGACGATCGGCTCTCCTTCCGGCGCCAGAAGCCCGGTCAACTGTTCGAACGCTGTCGGGCTGACAACCGTTCTTCCATCCAGTTGCCCCGCCCCCAGCAGCATCCGCACGAACCGCGCCAGATCCGGACCTGTCGCGGCGATGTTGCCATCGGACGTGTTGGTTTCGAACCAGGTTGCCGGCGCCAACGCACTTCCTGGCAGCCACGGACAGTCATCCCGAGCAGGCGCGTAACCAACCGCAAATCGATGCCGGTCCCGGTTCGAGATGCAAGGCGCGCTGGCAGCCATCCCGAACGGCGCGAGCAGTCGCTCCCTGTAGACTTTGACGGTCGGTTGCCCGGTGACGGCAGAAACGACAAGACCGAGCAGAATGTAGCCGATGTTGGAATAGTGGAACGCGCTGCCGGGCGCGAAGCCCGTGGAAAGTTCCCTTAGCCACCAGCCTTGCCCGATTTCGTCCGGCAGGGAGTCGGTCCCGGCAGGCAATCCAGCAGAGTGGTTGAGCAGATGGCGCAGCGTGAACATCGGGTAGTCCGAGCCGACACTGAACCAGGGCAGATAGGTTGTGACGGGTGCGTCGAGATCGACTTTTCCCTCCTCGGCAAGCTGCAGCAGCGTCAAGCCGACGAAGCCTTTGCTGATGGAGCCGATGGCAAACAGATGTTCGCGCGTGACCAACTGGCGCGCATCAATGTTGGCAAGACCAAAGGGAAGTTCGAGCAGGGTCTCGTCGCGCGAGACAGCAATGACGATGCCTCCGGGAATTGGCCAATGCTGCGTGAATTCATCAGCCAGTGCGCGCAGCCGCTGCGCGATGATTTCGATCGATGTCATGGCGTTGGAACCTATTCACCAGCCCGGTTGAGCAGCAATTGCAGCAGCGCCCTGACCGGCGAGCCCGTGGCTCCCACCGGCCACGGTTCGAACCCTTGGTCGAGATAGGCGCTCGATCCATTGTCGATGTGAGCCCAGGGGACGTCACCAGCAAATGTCCGGAGATAGGTAGCGGCAAGCTGACCGCTGTCTGGAACCGACAAGGGCGCGTTGGCGATGTCGGCGACTTTCGATTCGATCAGGCGTTCGTACTCGGCTCTGAGCGGCAATCGCCAGCCCGGCTCGCCGGCGAATTCGCCGGCATCGCAAAGCGCAGCAGCAAGCGAGGTCGATGTCGACCAGCATCCCCACAACAGCGGACCGACGCCGCCGCCATCGGTGAGCGTGCCGACATCGATGATCTCTTTGACGCCGCTCCTGGCGAGATGAGCAACTGCATCCGCCAGAACCAGGCGGCCTTCGCAATCGGTGTCGACAACTTCCGTTTTGCGGCCACCGGGATGACTTACGACATCGCCCGGACGCAAGGCATGGCCACCCGGCATGTTCTCCGCCATCGGCAGGACGACAGTCACGTCTGGATCCGCACCGAGTTCCACGGCTGCAAAAACGGCGCCGGCCACCGCAGCGGCAGCGGCCATATCGGCCTTCATCCAGGCGATCTCTTCCGCATTCCGCTTCAGATTGATGCCGCCGGAATCGAAGGTGATGCCTTTGCCCGCCAAACCGAGACGCGCCTCTTTGCGACCAGGATAGAGGCACACCACGCATGGCTTGTTCGCGCTGCCGCGACCGACAGCCTGCGTCGCTCCGAACCCTTGCCTGGCCAGTTCAGCCTCGTCCCAAACCTCTACACCAACACCCAGTTGCCGTGCACGCTCGGCCACAATCTGCGCAAAACGCGCCGGCACGAGGTCACCGCCCGGCGTTTCGACAAGATCGCGCACCCAATTGACCGCCCTGCCCGCTGCCATGCCGATTTCGAAGGCGCGTTGCAGCCCGGCTGAACCGGACACCAGAAGCTCGATCACGACTTCGGACTTGCTCATCCGGGCATGGCCGCCAATCAGACAGGCTTCTGCCGCAGCCCGTACGATAGAGGCCGGCTCGGCTCCCAGCCCATCCAACGCAATGACGCCTTGACCTCGCTTCCGCAGGAAATACGCCACCGGCATCAGGGCTTCGCGCAGCGTGTTTGCAGTAAAAGCTTCGCGCGCTCCGAGACCGACCAGAAGCACCGCCGGCTGGTCCGACGCCGGTACCAGAAGTGCCGAAAGCTGCCCGACCTTGCCCTCGAAGGATGGATCAAGGCGCAGCACATGACGGGCAAATTGCCCGCCATGTGCCGCCTTCCCCGCCAACTCAGCATCGGCAACTTCAAACCCACTGGCTCCCGCAAAAGCGGGCATCACCAGAATGTTCGCTTTGGCCAGAACAGACGGCTCGCTGCCGATGCATAGGGTGGTCATGCTATTTCACCTTGTGAACGTTCATCAGCGTTTCGGTCGACAGGTTGTTCACCGAACCAACCAGAGGCGACAGCACGAAGCCTTCCCATTTCGGGCTGTGGGCTTCGATGACATTCGGATAGTTGAGCACGATATAGGGACGAGCTTCGAAGATGTGCTTCTGCATGGCGGAAATCTCGGCCCGGCGTTCCTTGTTGTCGAGCAGTGTACCCTGCTTCAGATACATCTTGTCGTAGTCTGCATTGCAGTAGCCGCTGTCGCTGTTGCCGCCACGCGCCGCGCAGGTGACAATACTCAGCATGAAGTCCGGCTCCACCGGTGGCACCCAGCTCCACATCGCGAAATCATAATCGAGATATTTCGCCTCGGGAGCCTGTATCGCTTCGGCCGCGGCGCCTGGATCCATCTTGCGCTGGGTGATCTCGACGCCGATCTTCTTGAAGCCCGACTGGATGATCTGGAAGGCGCGGTCGCCGGTACCGTTCTCTTCTGTCGGGAAGATCACTTCATAGGCCATGCGCCTGCCGTCGACGATGCGGATGCCGTCGGCGCCCTTCTTGTAACCCTTCTCGTCCAGGATCTGGTTTGCCTTGTCGGTATCGTAGGGCAGCGGCTTGATCGCTTCGTCATGATAACCGCTTGCCGGCGCCACGATGGTCGAACCCGGCGTGGAGAAGCCGAGCCAGACGATCTTGTCGATCGTCTCCCGATCGATGGCGTACTCCAGGGCTTCGCGCACCTTGGCGTCGAGCAATTCCCGATTGTTCGGCTTGTCGGCGCTGGTGTTGATGATCAGCGTCTTCATGCCGACCCCTGGCCCGCTCAGCACGGTCATCCCGGCCTTTTTCAAGGTCTCGACGGATGTCGGCGGCGTCTGCTCGCCGATCATGTCGAGCTTGTCGGTGACAAGCGCGGTGATCATGGCATCGTCATTGGCGAAGAACTGCAGACCGAAGCCGTCGATCACTGGCTTCTTCTCGCCCCACCAGTTCGGATTGCGGGCAAAAAGCGCGATCTGTTCATTCTCATGCTTGGTCAGCATGAACGGGCCACCTGCGACCACGGGGGCGGCATTCGCGAAGGTCGGGATCTGTTCGCCATCGCCCTCCGCCAGAGGCTCCCAGATGTGCTGCGGCAGGATCGGCAACGCCTGCAGCTGCGTGAGCACATTGGCGACCGGCAAGGAATAGGTCAGCACCAGCGTGTTGTCGTCGGTGGCCTTGGCATCCTCCATATGAGCAACCCAACCGGCCAGCTTGCCGGTGGTGCCGGTCTGGAATTTGCGGATCAGGTTGAAGGTGAAGGCCGCATCCTTCGCCGTCAGCGGCTCGCCATCGGACCACTTCGCATTCGCGACGGTGTGGAACGTCCAGACCTTGCCATCCGCCGAGGTTTCCCACTTGGTGGCGAAGGACGGCACGATTTCGAGCTTGGCATCATATTCAGTCAGGTGTGGGTACACATACTGATAGAACACTGAGCTGTAATCGGAGTCCGAGACGAACGGGTTGAGCGAGTCGATCGGTTGGGTCGCGCCGATACGCAGGATTTCGGCTGCAGAGGCTGATGGTATTGCGGGCACCTGGAAAACGGCCGCTGCCGCGACTGCTGCGGCGATCGCCAGGGTGCGGATATTCCAACTCTGGTGAGGTTTCTTTTTCATTGTGTTCTCCCGAGACGCAAGATTCTCCAAAATGGGGACTTGCCTCATATTCAGGCTACTGAGTATGATGAGTACATGTCAAGCCGCTTGGGAGGAGCAGAGGCGTTGCGGGGATCGGCCTATATCTGGAAGCGAATAGTTTTCGCTGTCGTCACGGTTTTTGTGGCCTTGACGCTCAATTTCATCCTGTTCCGCGTGCTTCCCGGCGGCCCGGTCAGTCAGATTTCGCGCGTGCCGAACGCCTCACCCGCCTTGAAACAGGCTCTGACCGCACAGTTCGGTCTCGATAAGCCGCTGTGGGAACAATACCTGCTTTATCTCCAGCAGACGCTGCAGGGCAATTTCGGCGTTTCCTATATGAACAGGCAGCCGGTGTTCGACAATCTCGTCGAAGCGTTTGGCAACACCATCCCGATGGTTGCGACAGGCACGATCCTCGCTTTGACGCTCGGTGTGATCGTCGGCGTCATTTCGGCCGTTCGCCGTGGCAGCATGACCGACCACCTCAGCACCAACATCGCCGTCCTGTTCTATGCCTTCCCGACGCAATTTCTCGGCATGATGCTGCTCATCATATTCGCCAGCGTGCTGCCATCTGCCGGCATGAGCGATCCCTTCGCCATGGGTGGCTCGGGATGGGAGACCTTCCTCGACACGCTGAAGCATATGGTGCTGCCCGTAACCACACTGGCGTTGACCCTTTATGCCGAGAACGCGCTGATCGTGCGTTCAGCGATGTTGGAAACGCTGGGCGAGGACTACATCCTGACGGCCAAGGCAAAGGGCGTGCCGCGAGGCCGGCTCATCCGTGCGCATGCCTTGCGAAACGCCATGCTGCCGATCGTCACCATGGTGGCGATGTCGCTCGGCGCCGTCGTCACGGGCTCCATCCTCATCGAGGTCATCTTCTCCTGGCCGGGCATTGGCCGGGCTCTCTACACGGCAGTGCTCAAGCGCGACTATCCGATGCTTCAAGGCGGGTTCCTAGCCATCACCGTGGTGGTGATCACCTTCAACCTCATTGCCGACCTCATCTACTACAAGCTCGATCCCCGGATAACGACATGACCCTTTCCCTGCCTGGGCCAGCCGCCCCGGAAGCCGAGACCCGGCTCGGCTTCTGGCCGATGCTGAACGACGTGCTGCACCAGCGCGCCGCGCTTGCCGGCCTTGCCATCGTCACCGTCTTCGTCCTGCTCGGGCTGATCTCGCCTTTGATCGAGCCCTACAGCGTCCACGAAGCTACCTGCGCGGTGTTCGAGCCACCCTCCTGGCAACACTGGTTCGGCTGTGACGACGGCGGCATCGACGTGTTCAGCCTGGTGCTGCGCGGTGGTCGTATCTCGATGATCGTCGGCGCGACCGCGACCCTCATCGCCATCGGCATCGGTGCGACGGTCGGTATCCTGTCGGGTTATTTCGGCGGCTGGGTGGATACGGTGCTGATGCGCATCACCGACTATTTCCTCGTCATCCCGCAGATCGTGCTGATGATCGTGATTGCCGCGGTGTGGGGCCCAAGCCTCTCCCATGTCATCATCGTCATCGGCGCCTTGATGTGGACGAGTACCGCGCGGCTTATCCGTGCGCAGGTCAAAAGCCTGCGTGAACGGGTTTATGTGAAACGCGTCGAGGCGCTTGGCGCCAGCCATTTCCACATCATCATTCGCCACATCCTGCCGCAGATCGGGCCGCTTTTGGTTGCCAACACCGTGCTGGCCATCACCGTCGCCATCTTCAACGAGACCGCGCTGGCATTTCTCGGCCTGTCCGATCCGACAGCGATCACCTGGGGCACCATCATGGAACACGCCTTCGATCGCGCAGCGGTCAGCAGCGGCGCCTGGTGGGCGATCGTTCCCGCCGGCGTTGCTGTCGCCGTGCTGATCATGGGTTGCTACATGCTCGGCCGTTCGATCGAGGACGGGCTCAATCCCCGCCTCAAGGTCTCATATCTCTCATTGCATGGCTGGAAGCTGCGTCCGCTCGTCGGCCGCGGGCCGGATGCTATTTGACAAGGAACTCCAGCTTGAGCAGCGCCTTCGCAATCCAAGACCTGAACATCTGGTTCGGCGCCAACACCGCCAACGGCCGCGCCGAATTCCATGTCGTCAAGAACGTCAACCTGGAACTCGCCCCCGGCGAGCGCCTCGGGCTCGTCGGCGAATCCGGTTCGGGTAAGACCACCACCATTCTCGCCGCAATGGGCTTGCTACCGGCAACCGCGGAAGTCTCCGGCCGCATCCTGCTTGGCGGCACCGATATCCTGCATGGTGGAGAAGCCAGCGTCGCGCCGCATCGCTGGAAAGATATCGCCATGGTCTTCCAGGGTGCCATGAGCGCGTTCAATCCGGTCAGGACCATCGGTTGGCAGATCGCAGAAGCTATGCAGATGCATGGCGTTGCACGTGGCATCGCCATGACACGCCGGATCGGCGAATTGCTGGAGCTGGTCGGCATCCCGGCCGATCATGCCGCGCGCTTTCCGCATCAATTGTCCGGCGGCATGCGCCAGCGCGCCATGATCGCGATGGCCCTGGCATGCGAGCCCAAGGTCCTGCTGGCCGATGAACCAACGACAGCCCTCGACGTCATGGTGCAGGACCAGGTGATGAAACTGCTGGTCCGGCTGAGCAAAGAGTTGAACCTCGCGCTCGTCCTCGTCACACACGATCTCGCCATCGTCGCGCAAAGCTGTCACCGGGCGGCTGTCATGTTGAAAGGCGAGGTCGTCGAACAGGGAGAGGTCAGCGACCTCTATCATCGGCCAAAGCACGAATACACACGCAAGCTTTTCGAGGCGACGCCGGACGTGTTCAGCACGCCGGAGGCTCCCGTCAGGACTTCCCCGGCATCGACGAAAACAGAGTCCGCCTCGCCCTTGCTCGAAGTGCGGAACATCAGCGTATCCTACCCGCGCGTCCGCAGCCTCCGCGATGTGATGCGTGGCGCTGAGCCGGAAGCGCCTTCCGCGGTGGAGAACGTCTCGCTGCACGTCGATCGTGGTGAGATGGTCGCGCTGGTCGGACAATCCGGCAGCGGCAAGACAACGACGCTGCAGGCGATCCTCGGCATGGTCAGGGCGCGCTCCGGATCCATCCATCTCAATGGCCGTGACGTCACCGGCCTGACCAGCGGACAGTGGCGGCCACTGCGCCGCCAAGTGCAGATGATCTACCAGGATCCGTATGAGTCACTCGACCTGCGCTATCGCGTGCGCTCGACGGTCGAGGAACCATTGCGCGTCCACGGCATCGGCCTGACGGCCAAAGAGCGCGACAGCCTGATCCATGCGGCTCTCGAACGCGTCGGTCTGACCCCGGTCGAACGTTATCTCAACCGCTTCCCGCATGAACTGTCAGGCGGCCAGCGCCAGCGCGTCGCAATCGCTTCGGCGATCGTGCTCAAACCGGAATTGCTGCTGGCAGACGAGCCAGTGTCCATGCTGGACGTATCGGTGCGCGCCGGTGTGCTCGAGCTCCTCGACGAACTGCGCACCGACGCCAGGATGGGCATCCTGATGATCACGCACGATCTTTCGACTGCGGCGCACTATGCGGACCGTATTGCCGTCATGCATCAAGGCAGGATCGTGGAAGAAGGTGTGGCTTCCGCGGTGGTCCGCTCGCCGAAGGCCGATTACACGCGGGCGCTGCTCGCCAGCATCCCCCACCCGGATCCGAACCGCTCGACCTTGGCCGACCTATCGGCCTGAGCGGCCGGCCACCTTTTTCGCCGAAGACGCGGACTTGCCGCCATGCAGCGGCAGCACCACCCATTGTTTCATGTCGGTCGGTTGCAGCAGATGCCGGCTTCCGGAACCTGACGTATAGAACACGAAATCCGAGGCCTTGTAGGTCTGCTGGTAACAGTCGAAGGCCTTGCCATCGGCGGTGAAGGAAACACCTCTGATCCGCACGATCTGGTCACGCGGGCCAAGGTCCAGCGCCTCGCGCTCCGCAGCGGTGGGCTTGTCCACTTCCAGCGATTGTTCGGCATAGTCGTCGCGCAGGCCGTAACGCTCGGCAAGCAACGTGTAGAGCGAGTCGCCCGCCTGCAGATCGCTCTCGTTGATGGCCGGGACAAGGCTGAGCGGCAGCACCGCCTGCTCCAGGATCGCCGGTGTTGTCCCGAGGCTGCGACGCCGCATGATTTCCCAGACGGGCTGGCCGATCTCGATCGATAGCGCCTTGGCAATCTCCGGCCCGGGCAGGCCGATGTTGATGGCAAGCACCTCCGTGGCGAGGTCCGGCCCGCCGGACGGAGAGAGCGTTTCCAGAAGACGCCCGGTTCTGCTCGGTTCGCTAACGATGCGATCCTTGGCGACGAAAGTGCCGATGCCCTGGTGGCGGTGGATCTTGCCGGCGTGTTCCAGCTTGTCGAGAGCGTGTCGCACCGAGATCAGGCTGACGCCGGTCAATCTGGCGAGCTCGGTCGAACTCGGCAGTTTGTCGCCGCCGGTCAGATTGTTCTTGGCGATGAAATCGAGGATCCAGTCATAGACGTGCAGATAGCGAAGTTTCCGTTCCTCGCTATCCTCGGATGCGATCTGTCTTTGCCTTTGAGCCAAAGCCACTACCCCGGCATTTCGGTGGACAAGTTGGTGCCTGCTCCCGGTTGGACAACAGCCTTCGGTCAACAGTGTATGGCTGTCATACTGAGAACGACAAGCTGATGCTAGAGCGTTTCCATTTTAACGGAAACACGGAAACGCTCCGGCTCCTTGTTTTTACGCAGTTCCGCACGGAAAACCGCTACGCACTTTTCCCGGAATTGCTCTGGCCAGCGCAGACCCATCAGGAAAAGTTTGAGCCGGAGCAAGCGACTGTCCGTCAGCTTGAGTACGATTTGGCCAAACTCACACCCTTTCGAGTGCGATGGCGATGCCCTGCCCGACGCCGATGCACATGGTGGCGAGCGCGAGGCGGGCGCTGCGCTCCTTCAGTTCCAGCGCCGCCGTGCCGGTGATGCGGGCACCGCTCATGCCGAGCGGATGACCGAGTGCGATCGCGCCGCCATTCGGATTGATGTGTGGTGCATCCTCGGCGAGCCCGAGCTCGCGCAGCACCGCAAGGCCCTGCGCCGCGAATGCCTCGTTGAGTTCAACCACGTCGAAGTCCTGCGGTGTCAGTCCAAGCCGGGTACAGAGCTTTTGCGTCGCTGGCACCGGGCCGATGCCCATGATGCGCGGCTCGACACCAGCCGTGGCAGCACCCAGCACACGGGCGATCGGGGTGAGGCCATACTTCCGCACCGCTGCTTCCGAGGCCACGATCAATGCCGCAGCACCGTCATTGACGCCCGAGGCGTTGCCCGCCGTCACCGTGCCGCCCTCCTTGCGGAACGGCGTTGCGAGCCTGGCCAGCGTCTCAACGGTGGTGCCGGCACGCGGATGCTCGTCCTGTGCCACCACGATCGCATCACCCTTCCTCTGCGGGATGGTGACGGCAACGATCTCTTTCGCCAGCCGGCCATTGGCCTGTGCTGCCACGGCCTTGTCCTGGCTGCGCACCGCGAAGGCATCCTGGTCGGCCCTGCTGACCGCGAATTGTTCGGCGACGTTCTCAGCGGTCTCCGGCATGGAATCGATGCCGTACTGCTTCTTCATCAGCGGATTGACGAAACGCCAGCCGATGGTGGTGTCGTGGATCTCGGCCTGGCGCGAGAAGGCGGTCTCGGCCTTGGGCATGACGAAGGGAGCACGGCTCATCGATTCGACACCACCGGCAATCAACAGCTCGGCTTCGCCTGCCTTGATGGCGCGGGCGGCAATGGCCACCGCATCCATGCCCGAACCGCAGAGGCGGTTGACAGTCGAGCCCGGCACCGCCACCGGCAGTCCGGCCAGCAGTGCCGCCATGCGGGCAACGTTGCGGTTATCCTCGCCGGCCTGGTTGGCGCAGCCATAATAGACGTCGTCGACCGCTTCCCAGTCGATGCCGGCATTGCGCGCCACCAGCGCCCTGATCGGCGCAGCGCCGAGATCATCCGCACGAACCGACGCAAGCACCCCGCCAAACCGCCCGATCGGCGTGCGAACATAATCGCAGATATACGCTTCGCTCATCTTAGACTTCCGGAACGTTCAGGTTGATGATTTCGCCTTCGACCAGCAATTCAGCGCCGGTGAGTGCCTGCAATTCGTCAAGGCTGAGAGTTGGCAGCTTTTCCCGCAGCACGAACCGCGAACTCACGATGTCGATGACAGCGAGGCTGGTGTAGACGCGCGTCACGCAGCCCACTCCGGTCAGCGGCAGGCTGCAGCGCTTGACCAGCTTGGGCTTGCCGTCCTTGGTGACATGGTCGGTTATGACCGCGACACGTTTGGCGCCATGCACGAGGTCCATGGCGCCGCCGACCGCCGGCACCCCTTTCGGGCCGGTGCTCCAGTTGGCGAGATCACCCGTCTCGGCGACCTCGTAGGCACCGAGGATCGCCACATCGAGATGGCCGCCACGCACCATGGCGAAGCTGTCGGCGTGATGGAAGAACGCAGCCCCCGGCTTCAACGTCACCGCCTTCTTGCCGGCGTTGATCAGATCCCAATCCTCTTCTCCCGCCACCGGCGCTTCCCCGAAGTCGAGGATGCCGTTTTCGGTGTGGAAGATCGCCGCGCGGCCGGAGGGCTGGAACTGCGCCACCATCTCGGGAAAGCCGATGCCGAGATTGACATAGGCACCGTCTTCGATGTCCTGCGCCGCCCGCCAGGCGATCTGGGCGTTGGTGAGTTTCATGCGTATTCCACTCCCTGCCTGATCAGCGCCTCTTCCTGCGCGGCGTCGACTACCTTGACGATACGGTCAACGAAGATCCCAGGTGTCATCACCTGCTCGGGATCGATGCCACCTGGCTCGACGATCGCATGCGCCTGCACCACGGTCGTGCGGGCGGCCATCGCCATCAACGGTGAAAAATTGCGCGCCGCCTTGCGATAAGTGAGATTGCCGCGGCGATCGGCCAGTTCGGCCTTGATCAGGGCCACATCGGCCTTCAGCCAGCGCTCCTGCACATAGCTGCGGCCTTCGAACTCGGCGACCGGCTTGCCGGCGGCGAGTTCGGTGCCGTAGCTCGTGGGCGTGAAAAAGGCCGGGATGCCCGCGCCCCCGGCGCGAATGCGCTCGGCGAGCGTTCCTTGCGGCACCAGTTCCAGTTCGATCTCACCCGCCAGATATTTCTCGGTAAAGGCGCGCGGGTCGGACGAACGCGGAAACGAACACACCATCTTCGTCACCATGCCTTCATCGATCATGGCGGCAATGCCGATGCGACCATTGCCGGCATTGTTGTTGACTACGGTCAGCCGTCCCGGGCTGCCGGTCGCCCGAAAACGGTCGATGAGCGCGTGGATCAATTCGATTGGCGCACCCGCGCCGCCAAAGCCGCCGATCATCACGGTCGCGCCGTCTTGGACGACGGCCACCGCCTCGGCAAGGCTGGCCACTGTCTTGTCCATGCTGTCCTCCTACTCGGATACGGCAATATGCGACAATGAAGTGGTCCTTCAATACAGTTTGTGCGATATCGTTCTTTTGTTGACTATTCGCACAAATCAATATGCATGGAAGTGAAGCGATGTCCCTCCTGGAACGCGACATCATGGGCGGCCTGGCCAAGGGCCTGTCGGTCATCGAAACCTTCACGGCCGAGCATCCGCGGCAATCGATATCGGAGGTTTCCGTCGCATCGGGGCTCGACCGGGCTACGGCGCGGCGCTGCCTGCTGACCTTGGCCCATCTCGGCTATGCCGACTATGACGGCAAGTTCTTCACCCTGACACCGCGCGTGTTGCGGCTTGGCACGGCCTGCCTCGCCACCATGCCGCTTCCGCAGCTGATGCAACCCCTGCTCGACCGCCTGTCCGAACAGATCGGCGAGAGTTCCTCGGTTTCGATCCTCGATGAAACCGACATCGTCTATGTGGCACGCGCGGCGCAAAGGAAGGTGATGTCGATCGGCCTCATGCCGGGCTCCCGCCTGCCCGCCTATTGTACCTCGATGGGCCGGGTGCTGCTTGCTGCCCTGCCCGAAGCTGCAGCCAGAGAAATCCTTTCCCAGGCACCATTATCGGCTCGAACCGCCCATACCCTTACGGATCCAGAAGCGCTCGTTGCAGAATTCGCACGGGTCAGGCTGCAAGGTCATGCGATCGTCGATCAGGAGGTCGAGCTCGGGCTGCGCTCGATCGGCATCCCACTTTACAATTCGCGCGGCCAGACGGTCGCGGCGATGAACGTCGGCGTCGCTGCATCGCGTACGGAGACCGATGAAATGGCGCGCCTCTATCTTCCCGCCATGACTGCCGTCCAGTCGGAATTCCGAAAGCTGATGCGCTGACACACGATGATGGCGGCCCGGCATGGCCGGCCCGCCACGGTGTTTGCTAGGGCGCTGCACGAGACAGAACGGCGCTATTTCGGGAGGTCGTGCGCCCATTTTGAAATGGCCTCGGCGACTGCGGCGGGCTGTTCCGGCATCAGCGCGTGCGAGGCATTGGCCACCGTCACCGTGGTCACGCGCTCGCCGAATTGCTTGCGCAGTTCGTCCCAGCGATCACGTGGCTTGAACGGGTCTTCCTCGGGGATGATCTCGAGGATGGGCGCGGTGCCTGCCGCCCACCAGATCTTCCTCGGTACCGGTTTTTCCGACTGCATCGCTGTGACCTCGGGATACCAGCCCTTCAACCAGCCGCTTGCGTCATGGCCTTTGGCAAAGAAAGCTCCCTTCAAAGCAGCCAGGCGTTGCTCGTCCGGCAGGCTGAGATTGCCTGCGAAGTCGGGGGCCCACCAGACAAGCGGATTGCGTTCCGCCGTGTCGCTGGCGGAACCAGCGGCAACGACGACGCCGCGCACCTTTTCGGGATAGCGTGTTGCGGTCATGCGGGCAACGAAATGACCATAGGCATGACCGGCCACGACCGCACGTCCATCACCCAGGGCATCGATGACATTGGCGACGTCCTGCGCGAAATCATAGAGGTCCACCCCCTTCATCGGACCGACCGACTTGCCTATTCCCCGCGGCTGCGGCCGCAGGACCTTGAAGCCACCGGCAGCCAATGTCTTCGAGAGCACGTCATAGTCGCCATAGCTGTCCCGTCCCTGCGACGGCAAAAGCACGACAGCCGGCCCCTTGCCCTCGACAAGAACTTCGATGGCAACATTCTTGTTGCTGACGATTTCCGTCTGTGCCGACCTGCTTTCTTCAGCCAAAATGACGCCCGGCACGGCGGACAACAACATGGCCGACAAGGCCATGGATAGAAAACCAGTTCGCGACATTCCCCTCATCTGCTTTCTCCTGGTCTGGGTGAAATTCAGGACATGACAGCGTGCCGGCGTTGCCGAATGGTCATCGCCAGGTAACAGCTGCCCTTCGACCGAACGGGACAGTCCATGGTCCCGTTCGCGTCAGAAGCACGCTCTTGCAGTCTGCTGAAGGCTTCCAGCTCCTTGCGATATTTTGGTTGATAATGTGAACTATATCGTTCACGTTATCAACTATCTGTCAACCGCTCGGCGCACCACCTCGAAACTCGGACAATCCCGGTCATGTCACCCACCTCGGCCCAATGGGCGGCACAACGCGCGCGCCTGATGCTCCCCGGCACCTGCCAACTCGTCGGCTTGACATCCATCGCATCGAAGTTCATTCAAACAGGTGCTAGGAGACTTCCTGGCACCGCGCCGAAAAAGGCTGCGGTGCGATTTTCAAGGATTTCAGACCGGCGGATGTCATGGCGCTTTGCCACGACAGCCGCCGGTTTTTCGTTTTGGAGGACTGGTCAGTGACCCAGATGCAGAACCGGCAACCGTCCGGCTCTTCCGATATCCCGGCCACCATCTGCGAGGCGCTCGATCGCGCGGTGGCACTTCGGCCGGACACCGAAGCCCTGGTCGGCAACGGTGAAAGGATAACCTTCGACCGACTGCGAAACGAGAGCCTGAAGGTGGCCCGCGGTCTTGTCGCCTCGGGCATTCGTCGCGGTGACCATGTCGCGATCTGCGCCGGCAACAGTGTCGAATGGGCGATCCTGTTCCACGGCATCGTGCGGGTCGGCGCGGTTTGCGTGCCAGTCAACACGCGGTTGACGCCAGGAGAGATCCGCATGCAGCTTGAACGTGCCGACGCGCGGATGCTGCTTACAGTCGACAGCCTGCTGAAGATCGACTTCATCGCCGTGCTGCGCGAGGTCTGCTCAACGGTTGATACCGCGCTGCCTTCGCCAGAACTGCCGCTTCTGACCGACGTCGTTGTACTCGGCGATGCGGCGCCGGGGACCTGCAGGCAGTATGCCGACTTCCTCGCCAAGGGCGAGGGCGTCGATCTCCCAGCCTTGCCCGAGCCGGACGACGTCGCGCTGATCCAATTCACCTCCGGTTCGACCTCTTTCCCGAAGGCGGTGCTGCTCACCCACGCCAATATGGTGACCGACGCCCATTTCCTCGGCGAACGCATGGGCGCTCGCGAAGGCGACCGCTACCTGTCGGCCCGCCCCTTTTTCCACGTTGCCGGTTCGACGCTCGCGGTCGTGCTGTCCGCCGTGCACGCCATCACGCTGGTGACGATGCATCGCTTCACCGGCGAGGAAGCGCTTCGGCTCATCCGCGAAGAGGCCTGCACCCTCACCTCCGGCAACGACACCATGTATCTGATGATGCTGGGCAGCCCGGACTTCGAACCGCACTCCTACACGCTCCGCGGCGGATGGGCGGCGATAAGCCCGGCGATCATGCGCCGCGCGGTCGAGGAATTCGGCGCCGAACAGACGGTGACCGGCTATGGCCTCTCCGAAGCTTCACCCAACATCATGGCCTCCGATCACACTGATCCGGTGGAAGAGCGCATCGCCGGCTGGATGCGCCCTCATCCCGGCCTGGAAGTCCGTATCTGCAATCCGACGAGCGGTCTCGAACTGCCCCGCGGCCAGAAGGGCGAAATCCGCGTGCGCGGCTGGTGCGTGATGAAAGGCTACTACCGTGACGAACAGGCGACGCGCGAGACCATGACCGCCGACGCTTCCTCAAGACCGGCGACATGGGTGTCATGCGCGAGGACGACCGCGTCACCTTTGTCGGACGGCTGAAGGAGATTATTCGTGTCGGCGGCGAGAATGTCGCGCCGGCCGACGTCGAGGACGTGCTGATCGGCCATCCGAAAATCCGTCAGGCACAGGTGTTCGCCTTGCCCGACCCCCGCCTCATCGAGGTGCCCGGCGCTTATGTCGTGCCGCGCGACGGCGAAGTTGTGACCGCCGACGAGGTTCTGGCCTGGGCGAAACCAAGGCTCGCCGGCTTCAAACTGCCGAAATATCTCGCCGTCATCGAAAGCTTCGACATCGTCGGCCTCACCGCCAGTTCGAAAGTGCCGAAGCGCCTGCTGATCGAGCACGCCAAACGCCATTTCGGCCTTGAGGAGAGCGCCTCGTGACCACACGTTTCACCAAGACTTTCGGCATCGCTCACCCGATCGTCCAGGCCGGGATGAGCTGGGCCTCGTCGAACCCGGTGCTGCCGGCCGCCGTTTGCAATGCCGGCGGGCTCGGCGTTCTTGCCGCTGGCCCGATGTTCGTCGAGGATTTCCGCAATGCGCTGCGAACGCTGAAAGCATCGACCGACAAACCCTTCGCGGTCAATGTGCCGCTTTACCGGCCGCAGGCCGATGAAATCCTCGATATCGTCATCGAGGAACAGGCACCCATCCTCATCGCCTCGCAGGGCGGTCCAAAGAAGTATCTCGGCCGCTTCCAGGCCGCCGGTATCAAGTGCATCCACGTCGTCGCTTCGGAGACTCACGCGCTGAAAGCTCTCGAAACCGGTGTCGACGCAATTGTCGCCGTCGGCGGCGAAGCCGGCGGTCATCCACCACCCGATCAAGTGTCGACGCTCGTTCTGGTTCGCGCCATCGCCAAGGCAGCACCCGAAGCGATCCTGATCGCCGGCGGTGGCGTTGCCGATGGCGCAGGCATCGTCGCCATGCTCGCGCTCGGTGCTGACGCGGTACAGCTCGGAACACGTTATCTCGCCACCAAGGAGGCGAGCGTGCACGAGGCCTACAAGCAGAAGGTCCTCGCCGCCGGGATCGCCGACACGGCGCTGGTCGGCCGTGGCATGAGCCCGATCCGCATGGTCTGCAACGATTTCGCGGTGCGCTTCCTCGAGGCAGAAACCGCCGGCGCCGACATCGAGACACGCCGTGCGATCTTCGCCGCCAGTTCGCTCAAGCTTGCGGCTCTCGACGGCGATGTTGGCAACGGCAAGATCGAGGCCGGCCAGAGCGCAGGACTGATCGATGATCTCCCCGGTGCCGAGGAACTGACACTGCGCCTGATCGCGGAATACCGCTCAGCCTTTGCCCGCCTGGCGGGCCTCGACATAGCGCTGGAAGGCCGCCTGGAGCGCAGTCTGCAGGGAGTTCTTTGACGGCGTATGGATACGATTTTCAATCAGTGCGGTGAGCCCTTCGAGCCCGTCGGTCAGGCGATAGCCCAGCACCGTCCGGCGAAAGAAGTCACGCGCCAAGTCCGTCACGAAGGTCGCGTCGGCCGCAACGATCTCGTGGGTTCGCAAATCGATCTCCAGTACCACGCCGATCCAGGTCATGGTTTCCGACATGCCGGTACCACGCGGGGCCTGGGCGTAGCCGCTGACGAGCACGGTGCGGTTCTCGCTCATACCATCTCCCTGCCGGTTCGTTTGTCGCGAAAAGAAACAATCAGATCCGTCATGTCAACGCATCCGCCAACGTTGCGACAAGCCGTCGACGACTCCGCACTATGAACGACTTCCGCACCAGATCAGGAGCTTGAACATGCTGGAAAGCAGGTCCCGACAATCTGCGGAAGCCAGTACGGAGGCAGGCAACATCCTGACCGCCCGTGTTCCTCGTCTTGCCGCCACCGAACTTGCACGACTGCTCGACGTCTACGGGCTGTCCGGCACCTTCAAACCTCTATCCGGCGAGCGTGATCAGAACCTCAAGGTAACGGCCGCGGATGGCCGCCACTATGTGCTGAAGATCGCCAATGCGGCCGAGCCGGCTCAGGCGCTCGCCTTCCAGAATGCCGCGCTGGACCACATCGCCATGGCCGATCAGGATCTGCCGGTACCGCGCACGGTCACCTCGCTGGAAGGAGCGACGATCGTGCCCGTGCACCACGACAGCGCGGTCTTCATGGCACGGCTCGTCACGCACCTGCCCGGTGAGCCGGCACTCGACTTTCGTGCCACCCCCGGCTTCCGCCGTGACGCCGGCCGGCTGGCTGGCCGACTGGATCGCGCACTTTCCAGCTTCCGGCATTCCGGCGGCCCTACGGACATGATCTGGGACCTGCGACACGCTGCGGCACTCGAAGATCGCATCCACCACATCACCGACCCCAGGCGTCGCGCGATCGCCGAGAAGGTCATGACGGATTTCACGACGCATGTCGTGCCGGCCTTCACCGGACTGCGCAGGCAGGTGGTCCACAACGACATCCACCAGAACAACATCATGCGCGACCCGTGTTCCGGTGCGATCACCGGCATCATCGACTTCGGCGACATGGTGGAGACCTGCCTCATCAACGAGGCGGCGATAGCGATCGCTCACCAGCTCTACCGCGAGCCGGATGTTCTCGGTGTCGCTTCCGAATTCCTGTCCGCCTATGCCACCGCGATGCCGCTTGAACACGCCGAAGTCGCCGTCCTCTTCGACCTTGTGAAGATGCGGCTGCTGTCCCGCGAGATCATCGTGGCCTGGCGCAGCGCCACATTGGACGGTCCTTCGCCTTATCGGGCCGATATATCCGAAATGGGATGGGAAGCGCTCTCGCGCGCGCTGTCGATCAATCCCGAACACGCCTCAGAACATCTGGAGAAAGCCATGACCGCGCTTGCAGCAGCCCCCCGTTCGACCTCGACCGACCAGCACTTTGAGGATCTGATGGCGCGGCGCCGGAAAGCCATGGGGCCGATGTACAAGGAGTTCTACCAGCAGCCCTTCATGCCGGTGAAAGGTGAAGGCGTCTGGGTAACCGACACGCATGGCAAGCGTTATCTCGACGCCTACAACAACGTGCCGCATGTCGGTCACTGCCACCCGCAGGTCTCGGACGCTGTGGCGAACCAGGTGCGGGTCTTCAACTCCAACACCCGCTATCCGAGCGAGCTGATCGTCGACTATGCCGAGCGGCTGACGGCCACCCTGCCGGACCATCTCGACACGGCGATGTTCGTCTGCTCGGGAACCGAAGCCAATGAGCTCGCCTGGCGCATCGCGACCGCGAATACCGGTGGCACGGGTGCCCTCGTTACCGACGCCGCGTTCCATGGCAATTCCACCATCATCGGCGCGCTCGACACGGCAACGCTGCCGCATGACCGCCTCGAACCCTGGATCGGCACCGTGTCCGCGCCCCGCTTCGCGGGTGCCGCCGGAGGCAACGGCAACGCACTGTCCTCCGGCGATTATGCCTCGACCTACACAAAAAGCATTGCAGGACTGGCGAAGCGTGGGCATCATCCGGCCGCCTTCTTCGTCTGCCCGGTCTTCGCATCCGACGGTCTCTATTCGGTGCCGTCCGGCTATCTCGATCCGGCCATTGCGGAGATCCGTCGCGCCGGCGGACTTGTCATTGCCGACGAGGTGCAGACCGCACTCGGCCGCACCGGCAGCCACTACTGGGGCTTCCAGCACGCCGGGCTCGTTCCCGACATCGTCACCATGGGCAAGCCGATGGGCAACGGCATTCCGTTGGGCGTCGTCGTCGCGCGCCGCTCGCTGGTCGAGGGTTTCCTTCAGAGCCAGCGCTACTTCAACACCTTCGGTGGCAACCAGGTCGCCGCAGCCGCCGGCCTCGCCGTGCTCGATGTCATCGAGAAAGAAAAGCTGCAGGAGAACGCGCTCCATATTGGCACCCATCTGCGCGAAAACCTCGCCGGCCTGATGGGTCGCCACGCCGCGATCGGCGACGTGCGCGGTACCGGCCTTTTCGCCGGCGTCGAAATTGTCGAAGGGGACAAGCCGTCACCGACAAAGGCACGTGCCGTGATCGAAGATCTGCTTACCCGCGGCGTGCTGGTCGGTCTTACCGGCGCCGGCAGGAACCTCCTGAAGATCCGCCCGCCCATGGTGTTTTCGCGCGAGAACGCCGACATGCTCGTCGAAGCACTCGACAAGGCGCTCGCCAGGGTCGGCTGAAGGATACGCAAGTTCGGTTCCGGCTCACCTGGGGCCGGAACCGCAAATGAAAACCCCGCCGGATAGGCTCCGGCGGGGTTTTGCTTGGTGTTGCTGTCGAGGCCTGCCCGGCCAGATTTCAAGCGGTGTAGACTTCCCTGCCTTCGAAGAAGGTCTTCAGGACTTTTGTATCGGCAATGGCGCGCGGCTCCACGGCGTGGAGATCGCGGTCGAGCACGATGAAGTCCGCCGAGAAGCCTGGTGCCAATTGACCGGTCTTGTCGCCAAGGCCCATGCCTTGCGCGCCGTTGCGCGTCATCAGCGGCAGTGCCTGGTCGAGTGTGATGGCTTCGTGCGGCGAATGCACACCCGGCAACCGGCCCGAGGGATCCGCGCGGGTGAGCAACCCGGCCAGCGATTGCCATGGGCTCAGTTCCGGGAAGACTGTCATCCAGTCGGACCCAACCGCCATCGTCACGCCGGCCTCCAGCATGGTGCGGATCGGCCAGACGGTGGCGTAGCGCTCCTTGCCGACAACACGTTCATGCGCAAGGCTGGCATGGTTGACGAACCACATCGGCGGATTGAGGTCGGCGATGACCCGCAGCCGTTTCATGCGCGGGATATCCTCATGCGGAATGTATTGGCCATGCGCGATGTGGTGCCATGGGCCATTGTCACCGTTTTCGGCACGGACCCGTTCGACGGCGTCGAGCACACGGCAGATGGCGGCATCGCCCACCGCATGGACCTTCACGCCGATGCCTTGCCGGTCATGCGCGGCGATCTCGGCGAAGAGCTCATCCGGCGACAGATACATTTCGCCATGTTCGTTCGTGCCGGGATAGGCCGCGATCATTGCCGCAGTCTTCAGCGACGGCACGCCGTCGAGGAAGATCTTGGCGTTGCCAGCCACCATATGCGGGCCGCAGGCGGCTTCATGGCGGCTCAGAAACTCCTCGGCTTCCTTGGACCAGGTCGAACAGGTGCGGCTGGCGGACAGGTGGAATCCAGCCCAGGTCGAAAGCTCGCCGGCATTGTCGAGGGTACGAAAAGCGGCGATCATTTCCGGCGTCGACTGCGCGTCGGAAAAGCCGGTGACGCCAACCGAATTGAAATAGCCGACGGCGGCGCGTGCCACATCGACGATCTCGCCGTCGCCGAGCGCCGGGACGGCGCCATCGACGATCCACATCGCGCTTTCCTCGAGAAGGCCGGTCACCTCGCCGTCAACGCGCACGATACGGCCGCCGGCGGGGTCAGCTGTGGAGGCGTCAATGCCCGCAGCGGCAAGCGCCGCACCGTTCGCGAAGGCGCCGTGCAGGCTGCCATGGGTAAGGAGCACGGGGCGGCCGCCGCTCGCCTCGTCGAGCAGCCGCTTTGCCTCGATGCCGAGCTTCTCGATATCGGCCAGTGCCGTCGCCCCGTAAGCGCTGCCGGTGAGCCAGGCACCTTCCGGTTTGCCTTCGGCTGCCTTGCGTACCCGCATCAGCACGGCCTCGAAGTCGTCACCGGCGTCGATGGCGAAGGAGCGCAATCGTGTCGTCATGCCGGAAATGACATGCATGTGGAAGTCGACGATACCGGGCATGACGAAACGTCCGCCGAGATCGACGACCGTGGTATCGGGGCCGGCGAGGTCCCGAAGCTCGGCTGTCGTGCCGAGGGCAAGAATGCGACCCGAGGCATCGGCAGCGATCGCCTCGGCTGTCGGGCGCGCCCGATCCATCGTCCGGATCGCGCCATTGATGAAAAGCGTGGTGACGTTCATGTGCTCTGGCCGATCGATCAGGCTGCGGCCTTGGCGTTGGCCCATGCCAGCGTCTGGTCGAGCGCTTCCCGGAACGTGTCGACGATGAAGTCGATTTCCTTCGTCGTCACGATCAGGGGCGGCGAGAACGACATCGTCTCGCCGAGATTGCGGGTGACGAGGCCACGCTCGAGTGCGAAGCGCGAACAGGCCGCCGCCGCCCCGACCGACGCGTCGAACGGCGCCTTGGTCTTTTTATCGCTGACGAGCTCGACACCGGCCATCAGCCCGATGCCACGCACCTCGCCGACGATCGGATGATCCTTCAATTCGGCAAGCCGCTTCTGGAAATAGGCTCCGGTCTCGCGTGCGTTGCGGGTCGTATCGAGTTCTTCATAACGGTTGAGCGACGCAAGAGCGGCCGCCGCGCACACCGGATGACCGCCATAGGTGTAGCCGTGACCGAAGACGCCGACCTTGTCGGACTGCTCGCGCATCGCATCGACGATCTTCTCCGACACGATGACAGCCGAGATCGGCAGATAGGCAGACGACAGCGCCTTAGCGCAGGTGATCATATCCGGCTTGTAGCCGACCGCTTCCGCGCCCCAATAGGTGCCCGTGCGTCCGAAACCGCAGATGACCTCATCGGAAACCGTCAGCACCTCATATTTGTCGAGCACCGCCTGAATGGCTTCGAAATAGCCGTCTGGCGGCATCACGACGCCACCGGTGCCCATCACCGGCTCGGCAAAGAAGCCACCGACGGTTTCCGGACCTTCCGCAAGGATGAGCTGCTCAAGTTCATCGGCCAGTCGCTTGACGAAATCGGCCTCGCTCTCGCCTGGCCGGCCTTCGCGGTAAAAATGCGGGCATGTCACATGCAGGAAGCGGTCGATCGGCAGATCGAACTCGCGATGGATGTTCGGCAGGAAGGTGAGACTGCCGGAAGCGATGCCGGTGCCATGATAGGCGCGCTTGCGGGCGATGATCTTCTTCTTCTCGGGCCGGCCAAGCGCGTTCCAGTAGTACCAGATCAGCTTGACGGCGGTGTCGTTTGCTTCCGAACCCGAACATTGGAAGACGACACGGGACATGCCGGGTGAATTCTGGATCAGTTTCTCGGCGAGATCGATCGAAGGGTTGTTGGAGCGGTGCGCGAACAGATGAAAGTAAGGCAGTTCGTCGATCTGCGCCTTCACCGCCTCCTTGATCGAGGTATCGGAATAACCCAGCGCCACGCACCACAGGCCCGACATGGCGTCCAGATAACGGTTGCCGCTGTCGTCATAGATATAGGCGCCCTCGCCGCGCGTGATGATCAGCGGACCATCCTTCTCATGCTGGCGGATATTGGTCTGCGAGTGGATTTGATAGCGGATGTCGCGGGCGGCGGCGGAATTGGCGAGCTGGGTCATAGCGGTCTCCTGAAAGCACGATCCTCAAAAAGTTGCGGACTTTTCAAACGAAGATCATGTGGCAACAAAGGACGGTTCAACTGGCGTCGGCGGTGCCGTTGCCGACATTCTGCAGGAAACGGTCGACGCCGTTCTTCCAGCCATTGTCGGCAAGCACGCGTTCGATCGCGGCGAGTTCGATGCGGATGCCTGAATCCAGGTCCGTCCGCGAGCCAAGGTCGACGGACTGCTTTGTCAGCGCGATCGAGAGCGGTGGCGCCTCGGCGATCTTGAGCGCGATCGTCATGCCTTCTTCCGAAAGCTTCGATGGCTCAGTCAGCCGTGCCACCATGCCGAGCGCATAGGCTTCCGCAGCCGGCATCTCGCGGCCGGTGTAGAGCAGTTCCTTGGCCCGTGACACACCGACAACGCGTTGCAGCCGCTGCGTGGCCCCGACCGTGCCCCAATGCGCTTCCGGAAAACGGAAGCTCGCATCGCTCGCCGCAACAATGAAATCGCAGCTCATGGCGATTTCGCCGCCCGAACCGACGGTTGGCCCCTGGACGAGCGCGATCACCGGTCGCGCGCAGCGCTCGATCATCGAATAGGCTTCGAAGGAGGCGAGCCGGCGCTGGCGGATCCAGGCCGCGTCGCGCCCCTTGCGCTCCTTGAGATCGGCGCCGGCGCAGAACACCGGCCCCTCCCCCTCGACGATCACGACACGGATATCGTGATCGCGATCAATCGCCCTGAAAGCTTCGGTCAGCCCATGGCACATCGGCAGGTTGAGTGCGTTTCGCGCCTCGGATCGTGAAAGAACGACGCGGGCGACCGCTCCCTCGCGCTTGACCTTGACCGGTCCCGACATCAGATCACTCCTTCGCCACGCAATCTGTCTATTTCCTCGGCCTGCAAACCGAGCATCTCGCCGAGCACGACCTCGGTGTCGGCGCCGAGAACCGGCGGTACGCCGATCGAAATCTCGTCGTAACCGGACAGCCTGACCGGAGTCCGCAACGCGCCGATCCGGCCGGCTTTCGGATGTTCGAAGGCGGCGGCCATGCCGCGCGCCTCGACATGAGGGTCGGCAAGGATCTCGGCGACACTGTTGACCTCGCCTGCCGGCACATTGGCAGCGCGCAATGCTTCGGCAAGCTCGTCGCGTCCACGCCCGGCAATTGCCGCCGTCATAGCGGCCATCACCCGTTCGCGCTGGACGACGCGTTCGGAATTGCGATCCAGTGCCGCGTCCGCCGCAAGTTCATCCAGGTCAAGCACCGCGCAGATTGCCGCCCAATGCTGGTCGGAACCCGAGATGTGCAACCAGCGTCCATCCCCGCATTCGAAAGCCGCGGACGGAACACGGCCGGGGTGCTCGGTGCCGGTGCGTTTCGGGTCCTCGCCCAGCAGGAACCAGCGCGCGGCGGCAATGGTCAGCATCGAGACCTGCACGTCGAGCATCGACAGGTCGACATGGGTGCCGCGTCCCGACTGTGCCCGTCCAGCAATGCCTGCCAGAACGGAGATGGCGATCCAGAGGCCGGATGACAGGTCGGCAAAAGGCACCCCGACCTTGGCTGGCGCGCCATCCGGATGCCCGGTCAGGGCCATAACGCCCGACAGCGCCTGGAAGATGGTGTCGTAGCCGTTGCGGTCGCTGTAAGGGCCGGTCTGTCCGAAGCCCGTGCACGAGACGTAGACAAGCTTGGGGTTATCAGCTGAAAGCTGTTCGTAGCCGAGCCCGAAGCGCGCCATTTCCCCCGGCAGGAAGTTCTCGACGACAACATCCGCGTTCTGCGCCAGTGAGCGGGCAATCGCCTGGCCGTCTGGCGACTTGAGGTTGAGCGTCACCGATTTCTTGCCGCGGTTGAAAGCAAAGAAATAGCCGCTGTCACCACTGGCCACGCGCGGCTCGAACGAGCGCGTCTCGTCGCCGCTGCCCGGCCGCTCGATCTTGATCACCTCGGCGCCAAGTTCCGCCAGGATCTGCGTTGCCATCGGCCCGGCGAGCACGCGGCTGAAATCCAGGATGCGGATACCGTCGAGGGGCTTCACTTTTCGGTCCTCCGGAAGCCGCGCATCAGCGCGTTGACGTCGCGTCCGGCGGCCATGGCGGCATCGAAAGGCAGGTCGGCAACACGATAGAACAGTGCCTTGGCGGCGGCCATCGCCATCGGGTTGGCCTTCGCCCACTGGTTCGCGATCTCGAGCGCTGTATCGATTACGGCGTCCGTGCGAACGACCCGGTTGGCGAGGCCGAGCGCCTGCGCTTCTTCGGCGCCGATCAATCGGCCAAGGCTCACCATCTCGAAAGCGGCCTTGCGTCCGAGCTGCCGCTGCAGCCCGGTCATGACCAGGGCCGGGACGATGTCGTGCTTGAGTTCGGGATAGCCGAATTTGAGGTCGGCTCCGGCCACCATCATGTCGCAGCCGATCGCCAGGCCCGCGCCGCCACCGACCGCAGCACCTTGCACCGCCGACACGACAGGCTTCTTCATCTCCTGCAGTTTGGATTGCAGCCGGCAGGTCAGGTCGGCGCGAGCCAGCACGCGATGCTGCTGGTCCGGCGTCAGGTCCTTGAATTCGGAGAGATCGGCGCCAGCACAGAACCCCTTGCCTTCGCCGGCAAGCACGACCGCACGGACCGCATCGTCGCCATCCGTCGCGTTCAATGCGTCGAGCAGCCCCTGGGTCAGCTCTGTATTGAGCGCGTTGAGCTTGTCGGGCCGGTTCATGCGGATGATCCGCACGGCACCCCTGTCCTCGACAACTATGCATTCTGGCATTTCGGTCCTCTCACGCATTCTCGTGGGCCTCGGCGAACGATGTCGCGAACCCTGCCCGCGCCACCTTGCTGTCGAGCTGGCGCCCAAGCACCTGCTCGCAGAGGCGCGAGGCAACCATCACCCTGTCGAGATCGAGCCCGGTGGAGACCCCTTCCATCTCGAACAGATTGACCAGATCTTCGGTGGCGACGTTGCCCGCGCGACCTGAGCCGTAGCGGATCTTCGTCGGATGGCCGCCGACGCCGCCAAAGGATGAATCGAAATAGCGGCAGCCCGCTTCATAGGCCGCGACACAATTGGCGACGCCGATGCCGCGCGTATCATGGAAATGACCGACGCAGATCACGTCCGAAGCGGCGGCGCTCAGAAGACGGAAAAGCCGCGCGACTTTGGTCGGCGTGCCGAGCCCGGTTGTGTCGCCGATCGTCACGATCTTAACGCCATGCCTTGCGAAGCGCAGCACATCCTCGACGACCCGCTCTGGTGGGACCACGCCCTCGAACGGGCAGCCGAGCGCTACCGAGATGACGCCGACGAGCCGGAATCGCTTACCTGCGGCATCCACCATCTCGGCAATGCGCTCCCATTGGCCCTCGCGCGATGTTCCGAGATTGCGCTGCGTGTGGGATTCAGTTGCAGAGGCGAGCAGGCTCACCTCGTTGGCGCCATGCCCGGCGGCGAGATCGGCCACTGCCCGCTCGACGCCGGTAAGGTTCGGTGTCGTCGCCTTGTAGTAGACGCCGGGACGCCGCCCGATGCCGGCGAGTACATCGCCCGCATCGCCAAAGGCCGGCACCTTGCCGGGATGCGAATAACTGGTCGCCTCGATGCGCGGGAAACCCGCCGCGGTGAACGCGTCGATCAACGCTATCTTGTCGGCGGTAGCGACAAAATCGGGCTCGTGCTGCAGGCCGTCGCGCGCGAAGCATTCGCAGATGACGACATCGGCGCTCATTTGCGATCCTCCCGGCCGCGCAGCAGATGCGAGCCGACCAGCAGGATTATCGAAAGCCCGATCAGCAGCGAGGAAATCGCCGCAACGGTCGGATCGATCTGGTCGCGGATGTTGGCGAACATCAGCCGGGTCAGCGTCGCGTTCTCTCCGCCGGAGATGAACAGCGCGATCACGACTTCGTCGAAGGAGGTGACGAAGGCGAAAAGCGCACCCGACATCACCGAAAGACGGATCTGCGGCAGCGTGACGGTGAGAAAGGCCCAGGGACGGGATGCGCCGAGGCTTTGGGCGACACGCTCCTGGTTCATGTCGTAGCTGGCAAGGCCGCTCAGCACCGCGATGACGACAAAAGGCAACGCCAGCACGGTATGCGCCATGACCAGGCCGATGGTCGTGCCGTTCAGGCCGATCTTGGCGTAGACGAAGAAGCAGCCGATGGCGATGAGGATCAGCGGCACCAGCATCGGCAGCATGAAAACGCCGCGCGCCAGCGACGAGGCAGCGCCGTAAGCCCGCGAGATTCCGTAGGCGGCAAGCGTGCCGAACGTCGTCGCGAAGACCGTCGTCAGCAGCGCGGCGCGCAACGACACGAAAGTGGCCGCGCGCCACTCGGGCGATCCCAGATAAGCCTGGTACCACTGCAGGCTCCAGCTCCGGGGTGGGAACTCCAGATATTTGCTGCCCGAGAAGGACATCGGAATGACGATGAGGCAGGGGATGATCAGGAAGGCGAACACCAGCGCCACCAGCATGTAGAGCCACAGCCTCTGGAAATGCGTGATCTGGGTCTCGGTCGCGGGACGGTTCAGCATCAGCGTACGCCCTCGAAACCGTCGACCCTGAAGAGTCGCTTGAAGACGTAGAGGATGATGGCGGTGACCACGAGGAGCACGACCCCGAGCGCACTCGCAGCACCCCAGTTGCCATACACGGAGATGTTGTTGGCGATCTGCATCGCCCACATCGCGACACGCCCGCCGCCAAGCAATGCCGGCGTGACGAAGAAGCCGAGGCAGAGCACGAAGACGAGCGCGACACCGGCGGCAAGCCCGGGCAGCGACATCGGCAGGAAAACCTGGCGGAATGCCTGCGAGGGCGTGGCGCCGCAATTGGCGGCGGCGCGCATGTAGACCGGGTCGATCGCCCGCATCGAGGCATAGAGCGGCAGGATCAGGAACGGCAGCATGACATGCACCATGCCGATCACCGTGCCCAGCATGTTGTGCACCAGCGGCAGCGGCGTGGAGATCAGTCCGGCCTCGATCAGCCACGTATTGACCAGTCCGGTGCGCTGCAGCAGCACAAGCCAGGCGTAGGTGCGCACAAGTACCGAAGTCCAGAACGGCAGAACCACGAAGATCATCAGCAGCCCTGCGGTGCGTTCGGAAAGCTGCGACAGCAGGTAGGCAACGGGATAGCCGAGCAGCACGCAGACGAGTGTCACCAGGCCTGCCACCTCGAAGGTGGAGATAAAGGTGCGCACATAGATCGGCTTCAGCATGCGCGTGTAGTTTTCCAGCGTCGGCTCCCCGGAAGGCCCGAAGAAGGAAAGCCAGAACAGCCAGCCGATCGGCAGGACCAGGACAAGGAAGATCAGGATCGCGCCCGGCAGCGTCAGCGACGCAAGCGCGCGACGCTCGCGGCTGCCCTGTCGCTTCAAGGCATCGGCATTGTGGTCGGCATCGGTGATGCCCGGGTGATTGAGCACCATCGTCATGACTTGTCCGCCACCAGGATCGTGTGTTCGCGGTCGAGCCACAGCTGGATCGGTTGCCCGCGCTCCGGCAGGTCCCTGCCGCCGAGGTCTGGCCCGCGACGCAGGTCGAGCTCGATGCCGTCAGGCATGCGGACCGTGATCAGATAGCTGTCGCCCTGATAGATGATGTCGGTCGCCTCGGCCTCGATCCGGTTCGCGGTCTCGGTTTCGTCGCCCTTCCAGCGCAGCCGCTCGGGGCGGATGACGAGCCAGGGTTTGTCGCTGCTCTTCCAGTCGTCGCGCGTCCTGAGCGGACGGCCATAGAGCAACGCGCCCGAAGCATTGGTTTCGACGGGCAGGAAGCGGGTCTCGCCGATGAAATCCGCCACGAACTTGTTCTTCGGCCGGTCGTAGATCTCGTCGGGTGTTCCGAGCTGCACGATCTTGCCGCCGTTCACCACAGCGATGCGGTCCGAAAGCGTCAATGCCTCGCGCTGGTCATGCGTGACATAGACCGTGGTCGTTCCCAATCGATCATGCAGCCGCTTCAGTTCAAGCTGCATGTGCTCACGCAGCTTCTTGTCGAGCGCCGAAAGCGGCTCGTCCATCAGCAGGATCGACGGTTCGAAGACGATGGCGCGCGCCAGCGCCACGCGCTGGCGCTGGCCGCCCGAGAGCGCGTTGACGCCACGGTCGGCGAGATGCGCCATCTGGACCAGGCCAAGTGCTTCCTCGACACGACGATCGAGATCGACGCCGGAGACGCCGCGCAGGCGCAGCGGATAGCCGACATTGCGGCGCACGCTCATATGGGGAAACAGCGCGTAGTTTTGGAATACCATGCCCAGATTGCGCTTGTGCGGCGGCAGCAGCAGGAATTCGGCGCCGTCGATGGTGATCGAGCCGGAATCCGGACGCACGAAGCCGGCAAGCACATTGAGAAGCGTCGTCTTGCCCGATCCCGACGGTCCGAGCAGCGTCAGGAACTCGCCCGGCGCGATATCAAGCGACACGTCATCGAGCGCGAGAAAGCTGCCATAGGCTTTCTTGATGTTTCGGATTTCGACCCTGCCGGGCATCGCGGCCTCCTTGTAAACGGTCGGCATTCGCTACGCACTCAAGCGTGAAAGCGGCCAGGACGCATCTTGCGACCGACGACGGGACGCGTCGAGCGCTTCGGTCAGCCGCCGCGTTTGACCGGCTTTCTCTACAAAGGTCGTTGGCAGCATCATCGACAATCCACCGATACAAAGACGAGTCAGAGATCGCTGCACCGGCTTGCGCGTCGAAACAGACGTGCGGCACACGGTGCAACGTCGAGGTCTGGGTGGAAGGTGGACGCCACGATCCACCTTCCGAATTCCAGGAATGCGGGACCTACTGGACGATGAGGTTCTTGAAGTCTTCCTGGACGCTCTGGATGTTCTCGGACCACCAGGTCGGCTGCATGGTTACCTGCTTTGCCGCGTTTTCCGGCGAAGCGTTCGATTGCGCGAGTATGTCGGCGGAGAACTGGGTTGCCTCGAAGGCTTTCTTGTTCGACGGCCCGTAGTAACCCATCATCGTCGGGATGCGCGCCTGCATCTCGGGCGAGACGATGTTGGCAACAAGCTTCTGCGCGGCTGCCACGTTCTTGGAGCCCTTCAGGATGGCGACGCAACCAAAGCCGATGACGCCATCCTGATAGGTGAACTTGACCGGTGCGCCGTCGGCGATGACGCCGGCGATACGGCTGCCCCAGATGGCTTCCATGTCGACTTCACCATCCTTGAGCAGCTGCGCGGACTGCGCACCCGAGGTCCACCATACCGACACGCTCGGCTTGATCTTCTCGAGGGCCGCCAGCGAACGTTTGGTGTCGAGCGGGTAGACCTTGTCGCGTTCGACGCCGTCGCCGAGCAGCGCGATCTCCATCATCTCCTGCGGATAGACGCTGAGCGCCCGGCGGCCTGGAAACTTTTCGACGTTCCAGAAGTCCTTCCAGTCCTTTGGCGGGTTGTCGCCGTATTTGTCGGTGCGCCAGGCGAGAACGACCGAATAGGTGTTCGTGGCGATCCAGTTCTTGGCGCGCACGCCTTCCGGGATACCGTCACCATTGACGATCGAATAGTCGATCGGTTCGAACAAACCCTCGGCCGCGCCAATGGCGCAGTCTTCAGCACCGAGATGCGCGACATCCCAGCCCGGCGCACCGGACTGCACCTGCACACGTACGGCAGCGATGCCGTCATGCGATTCCGTGCGAAGTTCGGCGCCGATCTTTTCCGCCGATGGCTTGAACAGCGTTGCAGTGAGGTCGTCCTGAACCTTGCCGCCGAGCCCTGCAAGCGTCAGCGTATCCGCGGCCATGGCGGTGGTCGACAATACGGCCCAGGCCGCTGCTGTGATAAGTCCGCGTTTGACAGACTTGTGCATCTTCATCTCTCCCATTGATGACACACAATTGACGTTGATCGGCGTCACTTCTTTCTGTTTTAAGGCTCAGGCCGCCGCGTCCTTGAGCCCCAGTTCACTGATGAACTTCGTCTGGAAGAAGGCATCGAGGCCTTCCACTCCACCTTCGCTGCCATAGCCGCTTTCCTTGACGCCGCCGAACGGTGTCTCCGGCGCGGCAATGCCGAAGTGATTGATCGAAACCATGCCGGACTCCAGCTGTTCGCCGAGCAGCGTCGACGTGCGCTCAGAGCGGGTGAAGGCGAAGGCGGCAAGGCCATAGGGAAGGCTGTTCGAACGCGCGATCGCATCGTCAAGCCTGGAAAAGGGCGCGATCGGCGCAAGCGGACCGAACGGCTCGTCAACCATCAGACGCGCGTCGTCAGGTGTGTCGACCAGAACGGTCGGCGCGAAGAAATTTCCCTGGTTGCCGATGCGTTTGCCGCCGACTAGCACCCTGGCACCACGGCTCTCGGCGTCGGTAACGAAAGCCTGCATGGCGTCGAGGCGGCGGGAATTGGCCAGCGGTCCCATCTGAACGCCCGCCTCCGTGCCCGGACCGACTTTCAGGCTTTCCGAACCGGCAACGAAGGCATCGACAAAACGCTTGTAGTGCCGCTCATGCACATAATAGCGGGACGGCGCGGCGCAGACCTGCCCGGCGTTGCGGTACTTCAGGAACAGGCCGAGCTTGACCGCGTCCTCGGGGTCGGCGTCCTCGCAGACGATGAACGGCGAATGCCCGCCAAGCTCGAGTGTCGCGCGCTTGACGTGAGCGGCCGCCAGCTGGCCGAGGTGCTTGCCGATCGGAATGGAGCCGGTGAAGGAGATCTTGCGGATCTGCGGAGCGGGAATGAGATACTCGGATATCTCAGCCGGCACCCCGAAGACGAGGTTGACGACGCCGGCCGGAACACCGGCATCCGCAAAGCAACGGACCAGTTCGATCGGGGAGAACGGCGTCTCTTCCGGGCATTTGATGATGATCGTGCAACCGGCAGCCACAGCGCCGGCGATTTTACGGACCGCCTGGCTGACGGGGAAATTCCACGGTGAGAAACCGGCGACGGGACCGACCGGCTCCTTGATCACGATCTGGCGCACACCGGGCGCACGGGCGGGGATAAGCCGGCCATAGGCACGGCGCCCTTCTTCGGCATACCAGTCGATGTGATCGGCTGAACCGATGGTCTCGCCGAGCGCCTCGGCAAGCGGCTTGCCCTGCTCGCGCGTCATCAGCGCGGCGATGTCCGGCGCGCGATCGCGCAACAGGTTGGCTGCCTTGCGCAGCAATTTCGAACGTTCATAAGGCGAAACCAGGCGCCACTCGAGGAAGGCGCGCCGGGCGGCGGACAGCGCGCGATCGAGATCGGCCGGAGCAGCATGTGTCACCGAAGCGAAGGTTTCACCGGTTGCCGGATCGATGACCTTGCCGGATCGTCCGGAGCTCCCCTCGCACCATGCGCCATCGATGAACAGCTTCGCCAGTTCCATCCGTATTCCTCAATTCCAATTTAGTTGATTTCGTAAACTATGTAGTTCACATCGTCAACTATCTTGAGTGAAAATATCTCAACCCCGCCGCACATTTTGCACGCAGCGGCCAAGCTGATGATTTGTCTGGAGACTGGAGGCAGCGGAAGCAGGCGACTTGCGCCCGCGCCCCAAAATCGGAACCGATTTCGAAACAAGCATGCGCAAACGAGGCTGAAACGTCTTCTACGCGTCCAGGAGGATGTGTGGCGTTGGCATCACTCTTCCTCGCCGAGATCGCCACCAGCGGCGACGACCTCGCGGCGAAGCTGGTCGTAATAGGTGATCGAACTCTTGAAGACGGCCTGCAGCGATTTCTGAAGCTGCGAACGCTCTTCCGAAGACAGGCTCGAGAGCATCATCTCGTTGCGGTGTTCGGAATCGGCGAGGATCTTCGCCACGATCTCCCTGCCCTCACCAGTGAGACGCAGCAGGATGCTGCGGCCGTCCTCGGGGTTTTCCGAGCGGCTGATCAGGCCGCGGTCGATGAGGCCGGACACGACACGGCTCATCTGGCTTTTCAAAAGACCGCTGTGGTTGGCCAGAAGCTGCAACGGCGCTTCTTTGAGATAGTCGAGCACGGCAAGCGCGCGCCATTCCCGAACCGTAAGCTTGTAGCGCGGGCTGATCGACAGGAAAGCGATGCGGCTCGAAAGCGATGCGAGGCGCTGCAACTGGAATGAAAACAGATCGCGTGCGTCATGCGCTTCGATCAGATGCGCCATGTTGTCGGCATCGTCGACGCCGCTGTCCGGTCCACTCATTCCCTCGTCCCCTGCAGGCGCCCGTCCGCATTCGCCCAAAGCGGGAAGCGCGATTTCACCTCAACCCGAAACGCCATCGGAAATCCACTCCTTTGTCGCGTTACACGCAACATGATTTGGTTGACAAAGTGAACTATATGGTTCATCTCGGCAACCAAACCGTCATCACGATTGCGACGAGCTTTGCAGCTCAACGCGCTGAATTTCAGGCTTCCAAGGGAGGATAAAATGACCAACGGCAACAAACTGCACAATCCGGCGACCATCGCACCGCCTGCCCGCAACCTCTATGCGCATGCCGTCGAAGTGCCGGCCGCCAGCCGCCATCTCTACGTCGCTGGCCAAGTCGGCGTGCGGCCGGACGGCACCGTGCCGGAGAGCCTGGAAGAACAGACCGAGCAGATGATGGAGAACATCCGCGCCATCCTCGCTTCCGCTGGCATGACCTTCGCCGACATCGTCAAATTCAACGCCTATTGCATGTCGGCCGAGGACATCATCACCTATGCCGGCATCCGCAACCGCCTCTTTGCCGGGGTCCAGACCGCAACGACAGCCGTCGTGGTGACAGGCCTTGCCAACCCGGCCTGGAAGGTCGAGGCGGATCTCGTCGCGGCACGACAGGACTGACGTTCATGTTCTACCGTCCATCCGACGGCCATGGCCTGCCCCACGATCCGTTCAAGGCGATCGTGTCGCCACGGCCGATCGGCTGGATTTCGACCTGCAGCAGCTTGGGCGCGACAAACCTCGCGCCCTACTCCTTCTTCAATGCACTCTCAGTCGATCCTTATCTCGTCTGGTTCTCCGCCGATGCCGAGAAGGACAGCGTCGTCTTCGCCCGTGAAACAGGCGAATTCGCCGTCAACCTGGTCGGTGAAAAACTTGCCCGCCAGATGAACGCGACCTCGGTCGACGCACCGCGCGGGATCAGCGAATTCGGTTATGCCGGGCTGGAAGCCGCCAATTCGAGGCTGATCGCCACCCCGCATGTCGCAGGCGCTCCCGCCGTGCTCGAATGCCGATTGACCGAGATCATCGAACCAAAAGGCCTCGATGGTCGCTGGGCCGGAGTCTTCGTGGTCATGGGCGAGGTCGTCGGCATCCATATCGATGATGCCATGCTGACGGACGGGCTCTTCGATCAGAAGAAGGCCGGCAATGTCGCCCGGCTCGGCTATATGGATTATCTCGCAACGGCCGAGACGTTCCAGATGCGCCGTCCGCGCTGGACCGATGAGGATGCAGCCCCGCAGTGAGCTGAGCGCTGCCCTGGCTTTACCCCTTCTGTGAAACAGCCCCTTCAAGCGGACGCTTTGCGGCCGCACGACGCAACCCCGCGAACATCGGTTTGCGTTGATACGGTGGCGTCAGCCATCTCTCGACCTGCTGCAGCAGGAAGATCAGCACCATGTTGATGATCAGGTAGATGAGCGCCACCATGCAGAACACTTCGATGACCGCGAAGGTCTGGCTCATCAGGTCCTTGGCGACCCCGGTCAGCTCCATCACCGTGATCGTGCAGGCAAGCGAGGTCGACTTCAAGGTGACGACGATCTCGTTGCTGTAGGCCGGGAGCGCCCGGCGTATGGCGATCGGCATAGTCACCAGCAGGAACGTCTTGAACCGTGAAAGGCCGAGCGCGCGAGCCGCCTCGATTGCGCCCTCGGGCACGGCGGCCAGACCGCCCCGCATCACTTCCGCCGTATAGGCGCCCGCACAGACGCTCATCGCGATCACCGCGCAGGCAAACGGATCCTTGAGCACGATCCAGACCGGACTGGCCCGCAGCCAGGCGAACTGGCTGAGGCCGTAGTAAAGCACGAATATCTGCACGAGCAGAGGTATGGAACGGAACGCCAGCACATAGGTCGATGCTACGCCCCTGAGGACACGATAGGGCGAGCGCCTTGCCCAGGTAGCCAGGCCAGCAAAGATCAAACCCAGCGGCAGAGTCACAGCCGCAAGCGCCAGGGTGACCCAGATCGCCCCGGCAAGTTCTCCTGCGACATGAAGAGCTGTCTCGATATCCATGGTCAGGCCCAGCGCATTCTGGTTTCGAGAATGTGGAATGCCCGCGAGGAAATCGCCACCAGCACGAGATAGACGAGCGCCGCCACGCCATAGAAGACGAAGGGTTGCCCGGTCGTGCGTCCGGCGACGCCGACAACCCGCATCAGCTCGGCAAGCGAGATCACCGAAAGCAATGTCGTTTCCTTGATCGCCATGATCCAGACGTTGCCCAGACCCGGCAGCGCCAGCCGGAACATCTGCGGGATGATGACGGTCCAGAGCCCTGCAAGCGGACGCAGTCCCAACGCCGTATAGGCCTCGAACTGCCCGATCGGGATAGCGGCATGGGCGCCGCGAAACACTTCCGAGCTGTAGGCAGCCGACACGAACGCGACGGCCATCACGCCAACGGTGAAGGCATCCACTTCGATATAGCCGGCATAGCCGAAACCGCGCGCCACCCACATCAACGCGCCATTGGTGCCGAAGAAGAGCAGGAAGATCACCAGCAGCGGCGGCACGCCGCGCAGCAGCGTCGTGTAGAGCGTCGCTATAGCGGCAAGCCACCTGTTGTGCCCCAGCTTCGCAAACGCCACGCCAAGCCCGAGCATCACCCCCAGTACATAGCCGATGCATGCGCACGCCATCGTCACGCCCAGGCCGGTCAGCAACGGCTTTGTCCAGCCGTCGCCGCCCCAGGCGAACAGGTCAAGGACGGAACCGCTCGAGCCCATAAAGGGTCAGGCCCCGCACACCTTGGCATCCGGCTTCGTCGAAACGTCGAAGCCGAACCACTTCTCCGAAATGCTCTTCAATTCGCCCGACGCCTTCAGTTCGCACAAGGCTGCATCCCAAGCCTTGCGCAGAGCATCTTCATCCTTGCGCATCAGCCCGCCCACACCAACACCGAGATAGTTGAACTGCTCGAAGTCGATATCGGGAGAAAGGATTTCGATCGGTTCGCCCTGTTGCGAGCGCGTCAGGGCGATCCACGGAGAACGCCCGGCGACGGCTGCGTCGATGCGGCCGGCCAGCAGGTCAAGATTGAGGCTGTCCTGGTTGTCGTAGAGCCGGACCGTCACCTCACCCTTCAGCTCGTTGTCGACGAGCTTCTGGCTCTGGGTGCCGGACTGCACGCCGATGGTCTTGCCGGCAAGTGCGGCCTTCAGCTCCTGCCAGTTTGCCTTGCCGTTCAGGCCGGACGTCTTCGCCGCAGCGAAATTGATCGGCAGGTTGGCATAGCTCTGCGTGAAAGCCAGCCGCTTCTGCCGCTCCGGCGTGATGGCGATGCCGCCGACGAGGATGTCGTACTTGCCCTGTTCGAGTGCCGGGATCTGCCCTTCCCACGGTTGGGCAGTGAACCGGCAGCTGCGCTTCATGCGATCGCAGACCTGCTTGGCGAGATCGATCTCGAAGCCGGCAAGCTCACCGGATGGCGTCGTCGACGTCCATGGCAGGTAGCCGCCATCGGTGCCGATACGCACCTCGGCCTGGTCTTGCGCGACCGCCGGCCCGCACAGCATTGCGCCGAGCGCGAAAACCGACAACAGGCTCCTGATTGTCTTCTGCATGATTGAATTCCCTCCCCTGTTCTTTATTCATTTATCGGAGACGCTCGGGGCGTCCCTCTGCACCAAGGTCCCAGAACAATCCGGCCATGATGGCGAGCCCCTCCTTGACCAGAGGCTGCAGCAGGTGCTCATCCGGCGCGTGCTGCGAGCACCCGGAATAGGAGTGCGGCACCCAGATCGTCGGCATGCCGAGAATGTCGGCGAAACAGTCGTTCGGCAGCGAACCGCCGGCATTCGGCAGGATCGTAGGTTCGATCCCGGTCGTTTTCTCGACCGAGGCTGCAGCCCAGCGCATCAGCGGATGTTCCGGATCGAGGCGAGTCGCACCCCATTCCGATTCCTGTGCCATAGGTTCGATCGTCACATTCTGGAAGCCGTTTTCATCCAGGAAGGCACGAATGGCCGGGAAGAAAGCCGCAGGATCGACATCGACCGTATAGCGAATCTGCATGCGGGCGCGGGCATGCGGCGGGATCGCGTTGATCGGCTGCTCGGGTCTTCCCGATGTCATCGCCAGGACCTCCAGCGCGGTCCAGCCGAACACCCGCTCGGACGGCGTCAGACCAGGCTCCCCCCACCATGGGTTTAGCTCGGGACCATTCTCTTCAGTCTCAAGCTCGATCCTGGCCAAGGCGGTTCGGACACTCTGCGGGATTTCGCTGGGCAGGATATCGCGGACATTGATGCGGCCGTTGGCCGAGACGAGCGCCGCGATCGCATTGGCGAGGATGACCGCCGGATTGGCGATCAGGCCGCCCCAATTGCCGGAATGATGCGCGCCAGGCCGCAGATCGCAGACCAGGTCGAAGTCCGCTGTGCCACGCGTTCCACCATCCAGCGTCGGGCGATGCTGCGCGAGACGTGGCCCGTCGGACGCAATCAGCCAGTCAGCCTGCAGTTTGGCACGATGCTCGGCGCAGATTTCGCGAAGCCCCGCCGAACCCGTCTCTTCCGACGTCTCGATCAACGCGATCGTGTTGAAACCGAGCGTGCCGCGCGTTGCCAGCACAGCCTCGAGCGCGAGCATGACGATGGTATGCTGGCCCTTGTTGTCGGCGGTCCCACGACCATAGATGCGCTCGCCCTCGACCTTCACCTGCCAGGGGTCGCGGCCGTTCGACCAGGAACCTTCCATTCCCGCGACGACATCGCCATGGCCATAGACGAGAAGCGTAGGCAATGCGTCGGATTCGATGCGCCGCGCGATCAACAGCGGACCGCCGGTGGGGTGCGGATTTTCGACCACTTCACCGGTAAAGCCGAGCCGACCGAAATCGGCACTGATTTCATTGAGATAGCGATAGCATTCGGGACGGCGCTCGGGCTTCTGGCTTTCCGTGGCTATGGCAACACGACGCTGCAGGTCGGACAGGAAACGGCCGTCGGAGGCAAAGGACGTGGCAAGGGCGATGGTTTGGTTCCGAGACATAATCCTGCTCATTCGAATTCTTGACAGAACGATGTCACGCCAAAGATTATGCGAGCAAACCAAAAGTTTTCTCGGTTAGCCTCAATAGGATTAAGCCTCACCATGTCGCGGCACCTGCCACCACTCCCAGCCCTGCGTGCATTCGAGGCCGCCGCACGTCATTTGAGTTTCGCCCGCGCCGGTGGAGAACTCGGCGTCACGCCAGGCGCCATCAGCCACCAGATGAAACAGCTGGAGGACTGGGTCGGAGATCCGCTGTTCGAACGACGCGCAAATGGCGTCCGGCTCACCGAGACCGGACGTGTCTTTGCGACCCGCCTGGGTGCGATCTTCGACCAGATCACCTCGGCCGCGGTCGCGGCGCGCGCGCCGGGTGGTACCAGCAGCGTGACGGTACGCTGCCAGTTCTCGCTGGCCTCGAAATGGCTGGCGCCGCGCATTGGAAAATTCCGCGCGCTGCATCCCGACATCCAGATCGCGGTGCAGGCACTACCGCATCGCTGGAATGCCAATGAACGCGACCCCGATCTCGCCATCTACCACGGCCGCGGCACCATCCCAGGCGTCCGGCAGGACACGCTGATCGGTGGAAGACTGGTCGTCGTGGCCTCTCCCCGTCTCGTCGAAACCCTGCCGCCGGCGCCGACGCCCGCCGACCTGTTGTCACGGCCGTTGATCAAGGTGGATTTTGCCGAACCGGGCTGGCACGACGAAGGCTGGGAGGCCTGGTTTGCTGCCACCGGCTTCGGCCATCTCGAACTGCGCTCGACGCTTTCCTTCAATCTGGTGCATCTGGCGATCGAGGCCTGCAGCGCTGGTGCCGGATTTGCGCTCGTGCCGGACTTCATGGTCGAGCAGGAACTGGAGAGCGGGCGCCTCGTCGACGCCTTCGGCATCTCGCTACCGATCCGCCAGCCCTATGTGATGATGACACCGGAAGCCAGTCTTGCGCGGCCGGAAGTGGCCATGCTGCGAAGCTGGCTGCTGGACGAAGGGATCAAATCCGCCGCATAAGACGCGGACATGCTGAACCAAACGGAGAGGACGCGGCGATAGGTACGGAACAGGGCGTTCTCCGGATATCGATCATCGTCACCTTCGCCCTGGCCGTGATCGGCATCGTGTTCGGCCTTCTGTCAGGCTCCTTCGCCATCGTCTTCGACGGTATCTATGCGCTGACCGACGCGACCATGACGATCGTTGCCCTTCTCGTTGCCAATCTGATCGCTTCGTCGACGGCGGTCGGGCCGGCCCGAGGCAAGCTAGTGAAACACTTCACCATGGGCTTCTGGCATCTCGAGCCAATGGTGCTCGGCCTCAATGGCATCATGCTTTCCGGCGCCGCGATCTATGCCTTGATCAACGCCATCGGCAGCATCATGTCCGGCGGGCGCGAATTGAACTTCGACCAGGCCATCATCTATGCGGTGGTGACCCTCGCCGTGACCATCGGCATGGCGATCTACGGCCACCGGGCAAACCGTACCATCCAGTCGGATTTTGTCGCCCTCGACGCCAAGGCCTGGGTCATGTCGGCCTCCCTGACGGCAGCCTTGTTCATCGCCTTCGTCTTCGGCTATCTGGTGCAAGGCACCAGCCTGGAATGGACATCGCCCTATGTCGATCCGGTCGTGCTTGCCGCAGTCTGCGTGATCATCATCCCGATCCCGCTCGGCACGATCAAACAGGCGCTGGCGGACATTCTTCTGGTTACCCCGGCGGACCTCAAGCGCCATGTCGATCAGGTCGCCGAGGGAACGGTGAAGCGTCACGGCTTCCTGGACTATCGCGCCTATGTCGCCAGGGTCGGTCGTGGCAGACAGATCGAATTATTCTTCATCGTGCCATCGGACTGGCCCGCAAAAAGACTGCAGGAATGGGACCTCATTCGCGATGAGGTCGGCGAGGCTCTCGGCGACGAGGGTCCGGACCGCTGGCTGACCATCGCCTTCACCACCGACCCGGAGTGGGCAAATTAGAGCCATTCCAGCAAAAGTGTGCAGTGGTTTTGCGTCCGGAAATTGCGTCAAAACAAAGAGATAGAGTATTGTCGGCGATTCTATTTCGCCGGAAATGCTCTAGACAGGGCTTTGATGATTAGCGCACAAGCGGCGCAACGGCGTTTTCGACAAGGCGCACAAGGCTGAGCGCGGTCATTTCCGAGGATTTCGGGTTGGTGGCTAACGGCTCGTTCTCGAGAGTGAGGTCGAGCCTGCCGAAGGCGCCAGAGGCTTCGACCCGATGGGCATTGCGGCGTGCTGCCGGATCGGCCACCAGCACCACCCTCGTCTTGTCGAGACCGATGCCCGACAGCGCCGAAATCACCGCGACATTGGCGTTCTGAGGGAAACGATCAGCGGCCTCGCGTGCACTGCCATCGAAGAACGGTGAAGCGACCGCAAGCGTCTCCAGGTCGAGCATGGTTTCGGCCGGCGTACCACGCCAGGCGCGCGGCGGCTTGACGATGGTATGGACAACCTCCTGCAGCGGCAGGATGCCGGCGGCGGCCAGCGCACCGAGATCGCCCAAGGCGCCCGAAGGAATAACGATGCGGCTGCCCGTCTCCTTTGCCACCGAGATGAGCCGCTCAAGCAGCACATCATCGCAGAACGCGCTGGTGGATGAGACGATGAAACTGGCGGCATAACGCAATGCCGCCTCGCCCCAGACCGCGACGGCATCACGGCCCGCCGCTTCGATCACCATATCGATATCGAGCCCCGCCAACTCGCCGGGCTCCGAGATCAACCGAACCTCGGCCGGCAGATCCTGACGTTGACGATGGTGGTCACGCACAGCCACCGCGACGATGTTGACACCATGCGAGTGACGTTCCGACAACAGCTCGCCGACACGCCGGGCAATCGCCCCCCAGCCGACGAAACACAGGTTGAGGCGTCGCCGGTCAGAGGCCGACATAACCATGCACCAGTTCGGCGTCACGCGTCAGATCCTGACTGTTGCCGGACCAGACCGTACGGCCCTTTTCGAGAATGTAGTGGCGATCGGCCAGACGCTTCAGGACATGCAGGTTCTTGTCGATCAGCAGGATCGATTGGCCTTCCGCTTTGAGGGCCTCGATGCAGCCCCAGATCTCGGCACGGATCACCGGCGCCAGGCCTTCCGTGGCTTCGTCGAGGATGAGCAGCTTCGGGTTGGTCATCAGCGCACGGCTGACAACCAGCATCTGCTGCTCGCCGCCCGACAAGGTTCCAGCGGCCTGGCCGGCCCGCTCGCGCAGGCGCGGAAACAGCGCATAGATCCGCTCCAGCGTCCACGGGTTCTTGCGCCCCAGCCGGTTGGCGGCCGTTGCGACGAGATTTTCGCGAACCGTCAGCGTCGAGAAGGTATGACGCCCTTCAGGTACCAGCCCGACGCCGAGCCGCGCCACGCGTTCCGGTGCGGCGCCCAGCACGTTTTGCCCACTGAAATGCAGTTCGCCCGAAAGTGGCTTCAGCAGTCCCATGATGGATTTGACGGTCGTGGTCTTGCCCATGCCGTTGCGGCCAAGCAGCGTGACGACCTCGCCATCGCCGATCTCCAGTGCCACATCGAACAGGACCTGGCTTCGCCCATAGGCGGACTGCAGCTTCGCGACCTTCAGCACAGCTCGTCCCCTTCTCCCAGATAGGCCGTGCGCACTTCCGGATTCTGCCGGATTTCGTCGACACTGCCGCTGGCAATGACACGCCCGTAGACCAGGACCGATATCCGATCCGCGAGCGCGAAAACGGCGTCCATGTCGTGCTCGACGAGCAGCATCGAGACCTGGTTCTTCAGCCCACGCAGGGTTTCGATCATCTGCTGGCTCTCGGCATGGCCGAGACCGGCCATCGGCTCGTCGAGCAAAAGCAGGCGGGGTCGTGTCGCCAGAGCCACGGAAAGTTCCAGCTGCTTCTGCTCGCCATGAGAGAGATTGGCGACCAGTTCGTTCGCGCGCGGTTCCAGACCGGTGCCGGCCAGGAAGGCAATAGCCTCATCGCGCAGCGAGCGATCGGCACGGACACTTTTCCAGAAACGGAACGAGTGGCCCTGCCGCACCTGCACGGCCAGCGCGACATTGTCGAGCACGGTGTAATCGGGAAGCAGGCAGGTGATCTGGAAGGTGCGGGCCAGCCCGAGGCCAACACGCCGTGCAGTTGGCAAGGCATCCAGCGATTGCCCGGCCAATTCAACGGTTCCTTCGTTGGGTTTCAGCTCGCCCATCAGCTGGGAGATCAGTGTCGTCTTGCCGGCGCCATTCGGCCCGATCAATGCGTGGATTTCGCCCGGCTGCACTGTCAGGTCGACATGGTCGGTCGCAAGCAAACCGCCGAAGCGTTTCACCAGCCCGCGAACATTGAGGATCGGCTGGGTCATCAGCGTTTCCCCATCAGACGCAGCACAAGGGCCTGAACGCCGCCATGGGTGTAGAGCACCACGAACAACAGGATGAAGCCGAGGGCCAGCTGCCAGTTTTCCGTCCACGCTGCCAGAGAGGTTTCCAGGACGATGAAGACGGCAGCGCCGATCAGTGGCCCAAAGAGGGTCCCGACACCGCCAAGGATGACCATCACCATCAGTTCGCCCGACTTGGTCCAGTGCATCATGTCCGGGCTGGTGAAACGCAGGAAATTGGCCATCAGCGCCCCCGCGAGCCCGCAGCCCATGCCGGAGATGATGAATGCCATCAGCCGGTAGCGGTAGGCCGGCAAGCCGATCGCCGCCATGCGCTTCTCGCTCTGGCGCAGGCCGACCAGCACATTGCCGAAGCGCGAGTTCACGATGCGCCACAACAGGGCGAAGAAGGCCACGGTGATGAAGAGACAGACATAATAGACCGTCTGCTTGTCGCGCATGTTCAGGCCCGGCAATTCGTTGGTCCGGCGAATGATCAGGCCGTCGTCGCCGCCATAGGTTTTCAGCGACACGAACAGGAAGAACAGCATCTGGGCGAAGGCGAGCGTGATCATGATGAACTGCACGCCGCCGGTGCGCAGCGACAGCGCGCCGATCGCAGCTGCCGCAAGACCGGAGATCAGGATCGCTGCCGGCAGCGTGATCAGCATCTGGTTCGTACCCGGAATGAAGCCAAACAGTGGCTCATCGAGCGAATAGTGCTGATAGAGGATGCCGACGACATAGCCGCCAATGCCGAAGAAGGCGGCGTGGCCGAAGCTGACCAGCCCACCGTAGCCGAGCACCAGGTTGAGGCTGGCCGCTGCGATGCCGTAGATCAGGATGCGCGTCGCAAGCGAGGTGAGCGCCGAATAGCCGGTCGCATCCGCGATCATCGGCAATGCGAGCAGCACGATCAGTACGGCTGCGAGCAGTGCCGGGCGCTTGAAGGAAGTTTCGCTGTTCACAATCAAGCCCAATCAGGAATTACGGATGAACAGGCCCTTGGGCCGGATCAACAGGACGATGGCCATCAACAGATAGATGCCCATGGAGGAAATGCCGGCACCGAGAGCATCGGCCTCCGGGCCGACCATAACTTGCCTGAGCAGCCCCGGCAGATAGGCGCGCAGGCCAGTATCGACGATGCCGAGGATCAGGCTGGCGAAGAAGGCGCCGCGAATGGAGCCGACACCGCCGATGACCACGACCACGAAGGTGGTGATCAGGATCTGCTCGCCCATGCCGATCTGCACGGCCAGGATCGGCCCGGCCATGAAACCGGCAAGCCCGGCCAGCAAGGCACCGAGGCCGAACACCAGCGTATAAAGCAGCCGCACATCGACGCCCAGCGCGCGCACCATTTCGCGATTGGTGGAGCCGGCGCGCACCAGCATGCCGATGCGTGTGCGGTTGATCAGCAGATAGAGCCCGAACGCGACCAGCAGCCCAACCAGGATGATGGCAAGGCGATAGATCGGATAAGAGAGCCCAGGCAGCAGTTCGACCGATCCGTCCAGAATGGAGGGCATCTGCACGAACAGTGGCTGGCGGCCGAACAGCATGGTGACCGCCTGGTTGAAGATCAGGATGAGACCGAAGGTGGCAAGCACCTGGTCGAGATGATCGCGACCGTAGAGCCGGCGCACGACCAGGAATTCGATCGCGACGCCGGCGAGCGCCGCGGCAGCGAGCGCCGCCGGAATGCCCAGCCAGAACGAGCCGGTCTCGGTTGCAACGAACGTGCCGGCATAGGCGCCGATCATGTAAATGGAGCCATGCGCCAGGTTGATGACGCCCATGATGCCGAAAATCAGGGTCAGGCCAGCAGCCATCAGGAACAGCATCACGCCGAACTGCACACCGTTCAGCAATTGTTCGAGGAAGAGCGTCATCGCGCGGTCACTTCGGCAAACGGGAAATCACGGAGAGACGGCGCATGGCCGCCTCTCCTCTCAATTCGGCGCTATCGCGACTACATCTTGCAGTCGGCCGAATAGGCGTCGCCGTGATCCTTGAACACCTCGCCGACGGTCTTGATGACCGGCTTGCCATCGGCGCCCTTCTCGACCTTCAGCGCATACCAGTCCTGGATCGGATGCTGGTTCGGACCGAAAGCGAACTTGCCGCGCACCGACTGGAAATCCGCCTTGCGCAGGGCATCGCGGAAAGAGTCATCCAGCTTGCCACCGGTCGCCTTGAGCGCCGAAGCAATCAACTGGCCGGTATCGTAACCCTGGCTGGAATAGTAGGTGGCCGGACGATTGTAGGCCTTGTTCCAGGCTTCCATGAATTTCTTGTTGGCCGGATTGTCGAAGTCCGTATTCCAGTGCGCCGAAACGTTTACACCCACGGCAGCTTCACCGACGGCCGCCAGCGTCACGCCGTCCATGGACGGCTCGGCGAGCACCATCGGGATTTCCTTGCCGAGGCCTGCCTGCTCATACTGGCGAAGGAAGGTGATGCCGAGGCCACCCGGATGGAACTGGAAGACGACATCCGGCTTTGCCGCACGGATCTGCGCGAGTTCGGCGGCAAAATCGGTCTGGTCGAGGCGGGTGTAGACCTCGCCGGCGATCTCGCCCTTGAAGAAGCGCTTGAAGCCGGCAAGCGCGTCTTTTCCGGCCTGATAGTTCGGCGCCAGGATGAACGCCTTCTTGTATCCGAGATTGGTGGCGAGCTGGCCGGCGCTCTCATGCAGGCTGTCGTTCTGCCACGACACGACGAAGTAGTTTTCATTGCAGCCCTTGCCGGCAAGATTCGACGGACCCGCATTGGGGCTGATGTAGAAAGCGCCGCCATCGACGATGTCAGGCACGGTTGCGCCGGCGACGTTGGAGAAGACGATGCCGGTGAACAGCTTGACGCCGCTTTCACTCAGGAAGCGCTCCGCGATCTGCTTGCCCTGTCCAGGCTTCAGGCCGTCATCCTCGACCAGCAGTTCGACCGGGACGCCGCCCATCTTGTTGTCTTCCATGGCGAGCTTGAAACCGTCGCGCACGTCCTGGCCGAGATAGCCAGCCGGACCGGACAGCGTCGTGATCATGCCGATCTTGACCGGATCCTCGGCCAGCGCGCCGAACGTCGTGGCCACAAGCGCCGAGGCGGCAAGCAGTGTCTTTCGCATAAGCATTGGTTCTCCTCCGTTGTCGCCGTCTCGGCGTTTTTCTTGGTCGGCAGGTTAGACAGGACCTACCCCTATGGGAATAGGTCCTGATGCTTCATCCCCGTCAGAGCTTCACCCAGCCATCCGGCGGTGTCTTGCCGGGATGCATCGATCCGCAATTCGGGCAGGTGCGTGCCTTCTCATCGGCATAGAAGGCCTGGTAGATGGGCGGCAGGTCGCGCACGATGCTTTTCAGCGAAACCTCGACCCGCTTGACCAGCCCGTTGCATTCGAAGCAGTACCATTCGAAGGCATCGAGAAGGCCGTCATTGCGCTTCGGCTCGACGACGAGCCCGATCGATCCTTCCTGTGGACGCTGCGGCGAGTGGCGTACATGCGGCGGCAGCAGGAAGATCTCGCCTTCGCGGATCGGCACATCGTAGAAATTGCCGTTGTCGACGACCTTGAGCATCATGTCGCCCTTGAGCTGGTAGAAGAACTCTTCGACCGGATCGTCGTGATAGTCGGTGCGCTTGTTGGGGCCACCCACCACCGTCACCATGAGGTCGGCATCCTCCCAGATCTGCTGGTTGCCCACCGGCGGCTTGAGAAGATGCGCATGCTCGTCGATCCATTTCGAGAAGCTGAAAGCAGACAGGCGTCTGGTCATGGTCATTCCTCCCAATAGTGGCGCTGTCGCGCCCGTTCGATTTAGTCGGCGATCTTCAGGCCGCATGCCTCGAAGGCGATGCGGGTAGCCCGTTTCTCTTCCTCGGTCAGTTCGAGCAGTGGTGGACGAACCCGCCCACCGGCCTGGCCAAGCAGGTCCTGCCAGTATTTCTGATGCGAATGCGGTTTCTCCGCCGGACGTGTGTCCTTGAGCGCGGCACGGACCGGATCCAGGCTGTCACGCACGGCACGCGCCTTTTCGATTTCGCCTGCGAAGGCGAGATCGGTGTACTGGCGCATGCGGGTATCGTTCTTGGCCTGGATGAGATAGGGCGGCGAGGAGCAGAGGTAGAGTTGCCAGCCGAGCTCAACGATGTTGTCGAGCCATTCTTCTTCGGAAGCCGTGCTGACCAGGATCCGGTCACCGGCAAGGCGGGTCAGATCCTTGTACATGGGGCGTGGTACACTGTACTTGATGGCCACCACATTCTCGATGTCGGCCAGTTGGCTGCACAGCTGCGGGCTCATCAGATAGCCGCTGTCGGGATGGCTCCACAGCGCAATGCCGATGTCTACCTTGTCGGCGATGGTGCGGTAGTAGTTGAGCAGCGTCTCGTCCTGCGCCTTGAAGAAATGCAGCACCGGCGCATGCACGACGATATAGTCGGCGCCAACGTTCTGCGCGTGTTTCGCCAGTTCGATCACCACGTCCATGTTCTGATCCGAACAGGACATGATGGTCTGGGCGCGTCCGGCACAGGCATCGACCGCCAGTTCGAAGCTGCGCTTGCGTTCCTCCAGCGACATTGAGAAGAACTCGCCCTGCTTGCCGGCGATGAAGAAACCATCGATCTTCAGGTCCTCGATCCAATGATCGACGTTGCGGCGGAAGCCGCTTTCATCGACGGACAGATCGTCCTTGAATGGCATCAGCGCCGCGGCCCAGATGCCTTTCATCGTCGCTCGCGAATGGGCCTTGGCAGTCTTCTTGTCGTATTTCATCGGCTTGTGAACCCTTCAGATCGCCATGCGGTGCGAGACAGTTTTCACCACCATGTAATGCATGATGCCTTCCGCTCCGCCCTCGCGACCGAAGCCGCTTTCCTTGACGCCGCCGAATGGCGTTTCGGCGACCGAGGCTTCGAGCGTGTTGATGGAGACGTTGCCGGCCTCCAGATCGTCGGTGATCTGGTCGACATTGGCGGCCGAGTTGGTGAAGGCATAGGCGGCGAGCCCGAAGGGCACGCCATTCGCCTGCTTGATCGCGTCTTCCAGCGACGGTACCGGGTTGATCACCGCGAGCGGTCCGAATGGTTCCTCGCGCATCACCCGGGCATTGGCCGGTACATCTGCGAGGACAGTCGGCGGATAGAAGTAGCCGCGATTACCCGGTCGCACCCCGCCAGTCAGCAACTTCGCACCCTTTGACACCGCATCGGCCACCAGCGCCTCCAGGGCTTCTACTCGGCGATGGTTCGCCACCGGCCCCATCTCCGTCCCCTCTTCGAGGCCGTTGCCGGTCTTCACCAGGCGAGCGCGCTCGACGAATGCGTCGGTGAACGGCTTGTAGAGTTTCTCATGCACGAAGAAGCGCGTCGGCGAGGTACAGACCTGGCCTGCATTGCGTACCTTGCGGATGGCCGAGGTTACGCCTGCCTTCACTGGATCGGCATCATCACAGACAATGACCGGCGCATGGCCGCCGAGTTCCATCAGCGCGGGTTTCACATATTGCGCGGCGAGGCCGGTCAACCGCTTTCCGACGGCGGTCGAACCCGTGAAGGCAATCAGACGAACCTGCTCGTGCGGGATGAGATATTCGGAAATCTGCGCCGGAACGCCGAAGACGAGATTGAGCACGCCAGCCGGAAGCCCTGCGTCATGAAAGGCCCGGGCGATGTGCAGACAGCCGGCCGGCGTCTCTTCCGATGCCTTGATGATGATCGAACAGCCGGCCGCGAGCGCGCCTGCGATCTTGCGGGCGGGCTGGCTGAGCGGAAAATTCCACGGTGAAAACGCTGCCACCGTCCCGATCGGCTGGTGGTGCACGACGTAACGAATGCCGGGCTCACTTGGGATGACCCGCCCATAGGTGCGCTGCGCCTCGCCGGCATCCCACTCGAAGAACTCCGCTCACGAATGACTTCGAGGCGCGCCTGCTGAAACGGCTTGCCGTGTTCGCGGGTGATATCGAGGGCGATCCCATCGATGCGCTCGCGCAGGAGCGATGCTGTCTTGCGGATGATCTCGGCGCGGCGCGCCGGCGATGTCCTGCGCCAGACGGCAAAGCCGCGCTCGGCCGCCTCAAGCGCCGCGTCGAGGTCCCGTGTCGACGCCACGGGCACCGCGCCAATCACACTTTCATCAGCTGGATTTATGACCGGCAGCGTCTCTGCCGTCTTGCGCCAGGCGCCACCGATATAGAGCTGAAGATCGGGGTAGTTCGACATTGGGGCGTCTCAGCTCCATACTGGCATGAATTTATGGGAAGCCGTCGCGCAGCCTGAGCCGGCAACCTCCCGCACGCCAAGATCGGTGGATTTCGATATATCGACAAGACGGATTTATCCGATAAATTAATATCAATATCCGTATAAATTGGCTTCCGCCGGAACACCGGTTAGCCGGCAGTTGAGCCTTCACAGATGAAGATCACCATCAAGCAGATCCAGCAGTTCCTGGCGGTCGCAGAACTCGGCAATTTCTCGCGCGCCTCGAAGCGTCTGGGCACCGCACAGCCGGCGCTCTCGCAAGCGATCCGCGATCTCGAAGACGAATTGTCCGTGCGCCTGTTCGATCGCACTACCCGCCGCGTCGAGCTGACCGATGCCGGCCGGGAATTCCAGAACTCCTCCACCAAGGTCATGGAGGAGTTGGAGCACGCGGTGGAAGGCGTTCACATGCTGGCAGAACGGCGACGCGGCCGCCTGCGTATCGCGGCACCGCCCTTGCTGGCCTCCGTGGTGCTGCCGCAGGCAATCGCCGAGTTCCAGCGGAGTTATCCAGGTATCGCCGTGCAGCTTGCCGACGTCGGTACTGAACAGATCGTCGAAGCCGTGCGCAGCGGCAAGGCGGACTGCGGGCTGGGAACCTTCTCTCCGGCCGAAGACGGCATCGAGCGCGTCGCCCTGGTACGCGACAGCCTGATGCTGTTTTGCGATGACCGCTCCATATTTGCGAATGCAGACACGGCCAGATGGCGCGATCTGGCGGATCAGCCGTTGATCACGCTGACGCGCGACAGCGGCATTCGCCTGCTGGTCGAAATCGGTTTCGAAACAAGCGAGATACCGCTGAAGCCAGCTTTCGAGGTCAGCCAGGTGACAACCGCCCTGGCGCTCGTCGAGGCGGGATTGGGGGTGGCGGTGCTCCCGGCCTACGCCTTGGCAGCAGCGCGTCACCGCAAGGTGGTCGGCAAACCGCTGATCGATCCCAACATCGCGCGCGAGGTGGCCATGATCCACGCCACCGGGCGGTCCGTATCACCGGCCACACAGGCTTTCGTCGCGGTCGTGAGACGCTATGCGCAGCGCCTCATCCCACGCGAGAACAATTAACGAGGCTGCAGGTCGCCATTGATCAGGCGCAGCAACGCCTTGGAGAGCGCGGCTTCGCTGTTCGCCAGATCAAGAACCACATCGAAATGATTGCGGTTGTCGATCTCCATCAGCGTGGAAGAAAAACCCGCTTCCCGCCACAGCCGATGATATTCCGCCGACTGGCGCTTGAACCCGTCAGGTTCGCCTGCCGCATAGGCTGTCACGATGGGGCAGCCGACACGCGGCAGGTTCTCGGCCGGGCTCAGCTGCCTGACCGACTGATCATCGAGCTTGATCCAGTCCTGCACGAATGACCGGGAGATTGGCGCCAAGTGAAACAGGCCGCTGATCGGCATGGCACCCTTGATGACATCCTCCGGCACGTCGAACGCAGCATGCCAGCCGTCGGACAGAACCGATCCGGTCAGATGGCCGCCTGCAGAACTGCCTCCGACGAAGATGCGGTTGGGATCGATGCCGTAGCGGGATCCACTGTGCCGCAGGAAGCCGATGGCGGCGCGAACCTCGCGCACGATCTCGGCCAGATCGACCTCTGGCGCCAGCCTGTAATCGACCACGGCCGTGGCGATGCCGTGCCTTGCCAGCATCGCGGCCATGAAGGCGGAATCTTGCTTTGAAAGCATCCGCCAATAGCCGCCATGGATGAACACGAAGACCGGTCGCAATTCCGCGCCGGCTCCGTAGATATCGAGGGTTTGACCGCTTTCGGCATCGTAGACGACGTCGAGATGCGAAGCGACGTCCTTCACAGCCTCCGACCGGCTTCGATAGTTCCGCATCTCTGCCTCGAACACTTCGGCCGAAACCGAAGCACGGGCGCTGTAGTCACGATCGAGAATCTCGCGTGGCCAATCGGCTTCGGTGGCTAGTCCGGTCATGCAGAGCAACTCCTAGCCGATGAAGGCCCTGATGGTTTCGGCCACCACCTTGGGCTGCTCGAGTGTGGGGAAATGCGTCCGGCCGGGCAGTTTGTTCGGCTTGTACCAATCGTGCCGGGCGGCGAAGTCGAGTTGCGCCTGCGCATATTCGGGCTCGAAGGGCTGTGAGTAGATATGGGTGATCGGCCGGTGCTCCGTCATCGCCGCCATGCGCTGCATCGGGTTGCCCCATTTGCGATACGCCCTTGCGATCTCGCGGCCGGAACGGGCCCACATCTCGAAACTGTATTTGGCCATCTCTTCGTTGACGTGATCGATGATGTCCTGGTTCTCGGTATCGCCGATCCAGTAATTGAAGAAGTCGCCGCGGCCATTCTCCCAGTTGGTGCGATCCTGGATGTGGTCGATCATCGAAAAGAAGGCTTCGTTGGGTGTAGTCTGGATCCAGTCGATGACGACGGAGCGCGGTACACGCGCGCTACCGAGCCGATCGGTCACTTCCATGTTGGCCCAGCCGCCATGCGAGGTCGAAACCGGCACCACTTTCCCGATCTTCATCCGGTCGAGAAAAGCGATGACGTCGGCCGCCTGATCGTCGGTGACGAAATCGCCGTCATGATCACGATGCAGGCCGTGACCACGCCAGTCCAACCTGATGACCCGGTGGCTGCGCGCCAGCTCTGGTGCCAGGGTCTTGAACAGACGATGGTCCTGGCACCAGCCCGACAGAAGCAGGAGAACATCCCCCTCTCCTGCTTCGTCGTAGGACAGCGTGTTGGCTCCGATCTGGATGGACTGCATGCGAGAACTCCGAAATGCGAGACGAAGGGCGGGAAAGCCCTTCGATGAAAGCGATCAGGCGAAGGCTTCGGTGGCGGTCGGGATGTGGCGCGCGGTCTTCATGCGCACGGCACCGATCTCGGCGGACCTGCCTGTGATCTTCAGAACCTCGGAACGGATGTCGTCCGGCCAGAAGTTCATGTCGCCCAGCCTTTCGGCCGTGTCCTGGGTGTGCTCGGTCAGCGGACGTTCGCACGCTTCCCATTCTGCGAGCGCCACCTCGATATCGGGAGCGTCGGTGACAGTTGCCGCGAGCGCTAGGCCGTTCATCAGCGCGCAGCCACCGCCCTGCCCAAGGTACGGCGGCATTGCATGCGCGGCATCGCCCAGGATGGCGACCCGTCCCTTGCTCCACTGCTTGAGCTTCACCACCTCGAAGGCATCCCAGCGGCCGGCATCGCCAAAACGTGCGACCAGATTGGCGAGATGCGGGAAGGATTGCGTCCACAGCTTGCGGTCGGCCGGCACCTTGAGTGCCTCAGCATCATCGGCCGCGCAGCACAGCGCGACATAGAGATCGGAAGCGCTTGCCGGTGTGTAGAGGATGCGACGCGACCCGGTGAAATATTCGATGTAGCGATCACGGTCCTCGGGTGACACATCATTGTCGTCGCGTGGGATCAGCATCCGGATCGCGCCGTAGCCGAGATGCTTGCGATACATCATCAGGTCGAGCGAATCCCGCACACTGGAATTGATGCCGTCCGCGCCGACCACCAGATCCGCCTTGCGCCGCTCGCCACCCTCCAGCAGCAATTCACCTTCCGGCGTCGCGCCGATGGCTGCCGAGCCGGTCGCGATTTCGACGCCGGCTTTGCGGCAGGTATCGACCAGCGTGTTGATCAGTTGCTCGCGCAGGATGGTGATGAGACGCGCATCATCCGGCCCGTTGATGGGGATTTCTTCCATCGTGGTGTCGTTGTGGTCGCGGGTATGGAATTGCGGGCCGATATGCGCACCGACGGTGGCCTCTTCGTAGGCGCCGATCGCCTTGAGCACGCGCAACCCATTGCTCCAGATATAGATGCCGGCGCCGAAGGTGCGCAGGGTCGGAGCGCGTTCGTGCACGGTCACCGACCAGCCACGCTGTGCGAGCGCTGCCGCCGTCGTCAGACCACCAATTCCCGCGCCCGCAATCTCGGCACGGCGCCCGGCGCCGGTTCGCTGCATCATTGTCTGACTTCCTCCCACCGGTGCTGACCGCACCTGTTCTTGACTTGGCCGGACCACGACGTGCCGCGCCAAATGTCTCGGTACCGGCGATGCTACCGCCCGGCCGGTTGGCGAGACCTTCCCAATGATTGGCAATTCACACAAATGAATTCTGTGGAATTTTCTATGAAGCTTTGGAATACCAGAGTGGAACCAACCATCGAACCGGCAACGCGCTCATGAAACTCGTCACCAGTCGCCTCACCATCCGCCATTTGAGAATGGTCGTGGCCATCGTCGAGGAAGGCAACCTCGTGCGCGCGGCGAAACGGCTTAACATGACGCAGTCGGCCGTCACCAAAGCGCTTCAGGAAGTGGAGGCGTTGACCAAGGCCCGCCTGTTCCACCGCAACAACCGCGGCGTGGTTCCGACCATGTTCGGGGAAACGCTTGCCGAACATGCCCGCCTCGTCATCACGCAGCTCGCTCATGCCGAAGAGCATCTCGCCGATCTGCGCGACGGCACCGGCGGCCGTGTCGCCATCGGCACGCTTTTGTCGGCGGCAGCCGAGCTGTTGCCTACGGCCATCGCCCGCCTGCGCAAGGATCGCCCTAAGCTGGTGGTGAAGATCGTGGAAGGCACCAATGACGTTTTGATCCCGGCGCTGCGCGCCGGCGAACTGGACATGGTGGTGGGACGACTTTCGGAACTGCGCGACCGGCTCAATGTCGTGCAGGAGGTGCTGATGGACGACATCGCCTGCGTCGTCGCACGACGCGGCCATCCCTTGGCCGATCGCCGTGATCTCGGCCTCGCCGACCTCATCGGCTGGGAGTGGATCCTGCCGCCGCAGGAAACCAGCCTGAGGCGACAGATCGACATCGCTTTTCGTGAGGAAGGTCTGGAACCGCCGGTGCACGCGGTCGACTCCGTCTCCCTGCTCACCAACCGCGCCCTGCTCGTCGACGCCGACTATCTTGGAGTCTTCCCGGCCCAGGTCGCGCGCAGGGAAGCTGCCGCTGGCGCTATTACGATCCTGCCTGTCACCTTGCGCGCAACCGCCATACCGATCGGGATCACCACCCGCACCAACGCCAGGCTTTCCCCGGCAGCCGAATTGCTGGCGGAAACGCTCAGGAGAACGGCCGTCGATCTGACCGCCTGATCCTCTGTTATCGAAACTCTTGCTATTCCCGGTCTTCATAGCTGGGAGATGAGTTTTCCATTTACCGCAAGATTGATTGGCCCAAGCTTGGTCGTGTGGACGACCTGTCGGCAACGGCGGTACGACTGCATGCAGGGGCAAGGCACAAAACCGCGACCCGGGATCGCGGACACTCTCCCTGCATTTGAAGATACGAACGGGAGGGACACCATGTCTTGCAAGGGAATACTGGCGGCTGCCACCTTGGCGCTGCTGGCGGGTACGGCTCATGCCGCCGATCCGCTCAAGATCGGCATGATCACCACGCTCTCAGGTCCGGCCGGTTATCTGGGCCAGGACATTCGCGACGGCTTCCAGCTGGCAATCGACCAGAACAAGGGCAAGCTCGGCGGCGCACCGGTGGAGCTCGTGGTCGAAGACGACAGCCTGAAGCCCGGCAATGCCCGGCAAATCGCTGACAAGATGCTTTCCGAACAGGGCATCAAAGTCTTCACCGGCATGGTCTTCGCCAATGTTGCCTTCGCAGCTGTTCCCGAAATCCTCGACAACGACGCGCTCTATGTCAGCGCCAACACGGCATCGGCGACATTCGCCGGCAAGGATTGCCATCCGAACCACTTCGTCAGCTCCTGGCAGGACGACAGCCAGGGCGAAAGCGCGGGCGCCCTCGCCCAGTCGCTCGGCTACAGGAAGGCATTCCTGATCGCGCCGAACTACCAGGCCGGCAAGGAAACCATGGGCGCGTTCAAGCGCTTCTACAAGGGCGAGGTTGTTGGCGAAACCTACACCAGCCTCGACCAGACCGACTTCGCCGGCGAGATGGCGCAGATCCGCGCCGCCAAACCCGACGTCGTCTATGAATTCGAGCCGGGTGGCCTCGGCATCGCGTTCATGCGTCAGTACCAGCAATCCGGGCTGCTCAAGGAAATCCCGATGGTGGTGCACCCGGCTTCGCTCGATCAGGTCATCGTCCAGGCCGTCGGTGACGCCGCTGCGGGCGTCAAGGTGACCAGCCACTGGAATGACGACTTCGACAATCCGGTCAACAAGGCTTTCGTCGCGGCCTGGCGCGCCAAATTCGGCGATCGTCCGATCACCTATTACGCAGCCCAGGGCTATGACGCGGCCCTGCTGATCGGCGCTGGTCTTGAGAAGGATCCTGCCGGCGCCAGCGACGTCGAAGCCCTTCGCAAAGGCTTGCTCAGCGCAGAGATCCCCTCGGTACGTGGCGCCTTCAAGTTCGGCCCCAACCAGCATCCGGTCCAGGACTGGTACTCCCTGAAGGCTGAAAAGGGCGCCGACGGCAAGATGGTGCTGAAGACCGACAGCAAGGTGCTGACCGCACACAGCGACAGCTATGCCGCCGACTGCAAGATGCCTGCCGAATAGCGGGCAAATCGATCAGACCAGTTTCGACGAACCAAAAGAAAAGCCCGGCACAAGCCGGGCTTTTCTTTTGGGATATGGTCTTGCGAAGTGCGCTCCTCAAAGCGCTCGAAAACGTCAGTGATCCATCGCCTTGACGATTTCCTCGGTCATCTTCTTGGCGTCACCGAGCAGCATCATCGTGCCGTCCTTGTAGAACAGCGTGTTGTCGATGCCGGCATAACCCGAACCGAGCGAGCGCTTGACGAAGAGGCAGGTGCGCGCCTTGTCGACGTCGAGGATCGGCATGCCGTAGATCGGCGAGGACTTGTCGTCACGCGCCGACGGATTGGTGACGTCGTTGGCGCCGATGACATAGGCGACATCGGCCTGTGCGAATTCGGAGTTGATGTCTTCCAGTTCGAATACTTCGTCATAAGGCACGTTGGCTTCCGCCAGCAGCACGTTCATGTGGCCGGGCATGCGGCCAGCCACCGGATGAATGGCGTACTTCACCTCGACGCCATTGGCCTTCAGCTTGTCGGCCATTTCGCGCAGTGCATGCTGCGCCTGGGCGACCGCCATGCCGTAGCCCGGCACGATGATGACCTTCTGTGCGTTCATCATGAGATAGGCAGCATCGTCGGCGGCACCGGTCTTCACCGTGCGCTGGATGCCGTCATCCGCCGCTGCGGCCGTTTCGCCACCGAAGCCGCCGAGAATGACCGAGATGAAGGAGCGGTTCATGCCCTTGCACATGATGTAGGACAGGATCGCGCCCGACGAGCCGACCAGCGCACCGGTGATGATCAGCGCAAGATTGCCTAATGTGAAGCCGAGGGCAGCCGCCGCCCAGCCTGAATAGGAGTTGAGCATCGACACCACGACCGGCATGTCGGCACCACCGATCGGGACAATGAGCAGAACGCCCAGCGCCAGCGAAGCAAGAACGATCAGCCAGAAGACGGCGTAGCTCTGGGTGGTGACGAGCAGGATGATCAGGACGACGAGTGCAGCGCCAAGCACGATGTTGATGAGATGGCGTGCCGGCAGCATGATCGGCTTGCCCGACATGCGCCCGTCCAGCTTCAGGAACGCGATCACCGAACCGGTGAAGGTGATGGCGCCGATCGCCACGCCCAGGCTCATCTCCACCAGCGCCTGGCCGTGGATCGCACCCACTTCGCCAATGCCGAAGGAAGCTGGCGCATACATGGCGGCTGCCGCCACCATCACCGCAGCCATGCCGACCAGCGAGTGGAACGCAGCCACCAGCTGCGGCATCGAGGTCATGGCGATGCGACGGGCCGTGTAGGCGCCGACACCACCACCGATGGCCAGCCCGACCACGATCAGCGCAAAGCCGCCGAAGGAAGGCTTGGCCAGCAGCAGCGTGGTGACGATGGCGATCGCCATGCCGATCATGCCGTAGAGGTTGCCTTGCCGGCTTGTGGTCGGATGCGACAGGCCTCGCAGGGCGAGGATGAAAAGAATGCCCGAGACAAGATACAGGAAAGAGGCGAGATTGACGGACATCATGGCTTCTTCAACGCCTCCATCGAGCCGGCTGGAAATTCCACCTCGGCGAATTCAGGGTAAACCTGGCGCATAACCGTCACCTGCTGGTCTTCGTTGACCCGCAGCAGATACCAGGCGCCACCATCGAGCAGCGCGAGTGTCTGGGACTTCGCCAGGATCTTGTCGGCGCCGCCGGCATCCATCACGACCTCGGTCGGGATCAGTGCGTAGGGCTCGCCGTTCGGCAATTCCTTGTATTCCACCTTCGACACATCCATGGCGAAGGATTCGATTTTCACGGTCGCCAGCGCGGCCTGCATCTGCTCGATGACGATGCCGCGCAGCGCATCGACCGTCATGCCGGAGGTCTTGGCCATATGCTCCAGCACGCGCGGCGGAATGGTCTTGACGACCACGGCATAGTCGTTGCCGCGCATGGCAGCGTCGAAATCCGTCACGGCCTGGACCAGCGCCTTGCTCTCGGCCTCTGTCGCCGGCCGGGCCAGCACGTGGCTGGCGAAGACCGACAGGAATGCAGCGGCGAGGAAAAGCTTGACGAGCTGCATCACCGGCCCGCGCTGTCCTTCTTCTTGTACATCGCCAGCATGCGCTGGGTGACAAGGAAGCCGCCGAAGATGTTGACCGAGACCAGCACCAGCGCGATGAAACCGAAGCCGGTCGCCGCGCCGGCAGCCGAAACGCCGACAGCCAGCAACGCGCCAACCACGATCACCGAGGAAATGGCGTTGGTCACAGCCATCAGCGGCGTGTGCAAGGCCGGTGTCACCGACCAGACCACATAGTAGCCGACGAAGATCGCCAGCACGAAGATGGCGAAGCGGAACACGAACGGGTCGATCGCCCCGCCCGAGAGCGCGTGCGCCGCGCCGCCGGCAGCATCGGCTACGCCGGGCTGGTTGGCGGCGTCCTGCAGCGCAAGGCGAACGGCCGCGCTCGCCTGGTCGAGTTGATCGAGAGCTTTCTGCAAGGCTTCCATCAGGCAGTCCCCTTCGACTTGGTCGCAGTGGGCTTCTTGGCTGCGGCGGTTTTCTTGGCAGCCGTCGGTTTGGCGGATTTGGCCGCCGGTTCAGCCGAAGCAATCATCGTCGCCGGCTTGTCCGCGAAGTTGGGATGGACGACCTTGCCATCATCCGTCAGCAGCGTCGCTTTCACCAGTTCGTCGTCGCGATTGATGGCGAGCGCCTTGGTGTCCTTGCTGACCAGCGTTTCGAGAAATGCGAACAGGTTCTTCGCATAAAGCAGGGATGCGGAAGCCGCGACACGACCCGGCACATTGAGATGGCCGACGATCTTGACCCCATTGTCGGTGGTGACGGTCTTGCCCGCTTCTGCACCGGCGACGTTGCCGCCACGCTCCACAGCGAGATCGATCAGAACCGAGCCGGGACGCATTGAAGCGACCATTTCGGCGGATACCAGCCGAGGCGCGGGACGACCCGGGATCAGGGCGGTGGTGATGACGATGTCCTGCTTGGCGATATGTTCGGCAGTCAGGGCCGCCTGCTTCGCCTGATATTCCTTGGACATTTCCTTGGCGTAGCCGCCGGCCGTCTCGGCCTGCTTGAACTCGTCGTCTTCGACCGCGATGAACTTGGCGCCCAGCGACTGGACCTGTTCCTTGACCGCGGGGCGCACGTCGGTGGCGGTGACCACCGCACCAAGACGGCGTGCTGTCGCGATGGCCTGCAGGCCGGCGACACCAACACCCATGATGAAGACCTTGGCGGCCGGCACCGTGCCGGCGGCCGTCATCATCATCGGCAGGGCGCGATCATACTCGGCGGCCGCATCGATCACGGCCTGGTATCCGGCCAGGTTTGCCTGCGACGACAGCACGTCCATGACCTGCGCACGGGTAATACGCGGCATGAACTCCATGGCGAAGGCGGTCACGCCAGCCTTGGCGAGCGCGTGAACCCCGGCATCGTTGCCATAGGGATCCATGATGGCGAGAACCGCTGCGCCCTTTTTGTAGTTTTTCAGCTCGGCTTCGGTCGGACGGCGAACTTTCAGCACGACATCGGCCTTGGCGACGTCCGCTGCCTTGCCGATCGTGGCTCCTGCCTTGGCAAACTCGGCATCCGGAATGCGCGAGGCGATGCCCGCTCCGGCCTCGACAACAACATCGAAGCCAAGGGCAGTTATACGTTTCACCGTATCGGGCGACGCGGCAACGCGCCCCTCGTTCGCATCAATCTCGCGAGGTATGAATACGACTTGTCCCACCGCATGATCCTTTCGGCTGGAACTCTGTTCTTTTACGAACACCGGCCGAACGGCCGGTGCCGTCCCATGCGAAATGGGAAGATCTTATCGGAGAATGAAGCCGCCAACCGCCAGGAGGATCACGAACAGGATCGTTCCCGAGAAGAACCCGCCGGCAAAGAAACCGAAGGCCATGGCGATGAGCAGCGCGACGCAGAAAAGCGATCCATATTTCGCGAGCGCGATGAAACCCGCGTAAGTTCGCTCGTGCTCTGCATAGTCCATCTGGGCACCCAGTTCGACAGGACCAGTCGGCGCGTGATCAGCCATCAGTATTCCCCTCCGGAAACGTCTCAAGGGCACATAGCGAAAAGCGCCGCCGAGGGCAATGGCACTGTTGCCGCATGATGGGCGAGAACAGCGTCAAGATAATGTTGAAAGCCGGCGGTCATCGACGGCTGCCATCACGCGCTGTGCCGGCGATCTGGCGGGCAGCTCAGCCAGCCAGATTCGGAAACAGGCCAAGCAGTCCAGCGACGATCAGATAGAGGGCGATAATATAGTTCAACAGCCTGGGCATGATCAGGATGAGCACGCCGGCAATCAGCGAGATCAGCGGCGTCAACGTTATGGCAGAAATGGTCACGGTCGGTCTCCCATCTGTCGCAGCATTCAGGATCTGGTGTCTTCGTGTCGGCGGTGAGGCGGACGGCAAATTTAGCTCAGGCGGCGTCGCGGAAATACTTGGCCGTCGGCAAGATTGTCAGCGGCGCGAGTTCGCCGGGCTCGGGCGGCGCGAAAAGCATGCGCCGTTCAGCGGCTGTCGACCGGAAGAACGGGAACCGCGCATAATAGCGCTCCCGGTTGGCGTAGGCATCGGTGCGGAACAACACCACGCGCCGCTGAATGCCGGGGTATGTGCGCAGTTCGCTGATCTGCTCCGAATAGTAGACGCGCCGGTAGAATCCCGCGTGATCCTCGCGCACGGTCGAAAGGCCGTAAGGAGCCTCGAAGTAGAAGCAGGCCATTCCTGCCAGGCGCAACGTCACATAGGCGAGCTGCGGATAAACGCGGGTCCAATCCGGATCCGAAGCGAAGCGGCTCATGCAGACGAATGTGTCGCCTGCCTCAAGCATGGGATAGATGATGTCCCCGAACGCCTTGGTCGAAGGAGACAGCGGGGTTTCGAGCGTGACATGGTGGATGCGCATCGTACTGACGAGGCGCTGCTCCACGTAGATGCCGAACCGATAGCAGTTCGGCACCTCGTCCAGCTCATCACTGATCGTGTGGCTGATGTTGTCCGAGACCATGTCACTGGATCGGAACGCTTTGTATCGAAGACGATAGATGTCCTCGAGGTCTTCACCCTTGTCGCAGCGGCGGTATTCGGACCTGTTGAGGAGTTCGAACACCTTCTCGCTTAAAGTCGCGCCGCTAAAGGCAACAGTCTTCGACCCCCCGGCACCGCCGCCCGGTTCGTCCTGCGTATTCATAACAATTCCCCGTACACCACCGCGGTCGGGAGCCTATGCAACAGCGCCAGCATGTAAAGTTCAAAATGCGCTGAATTAGTTTTACCTTTTGTTAACCTTAACGCCCCGTTTCGTCTTCCGCGGGTGTTGCTGCCATCCGGCAAAACCTCAGTTTGCGCCGACCTTCGGGCGGGCGTTCAGACGAACTGGATCCACATTCGTCCGCCTGGGCGGCTGAGCGATATCATCGACGAAGGGCCAGATCGTGCTCGACATTGTCTCGATGCCCGAAGCGCTCAGTGCGGACCCGAACAGGAAGCCCTGCACGAGATCGGGTTCGATCTGCTGCGACAGGATCTTGAGCTGTTCGAAGGTTTCAACGCCTTCGATGGTCACGCTCAATCCGAGTGACCGCGACAGGCTGACAATGCCCTTCAGCAGCTCCAGTGAACGCGGGCTCTGAACAACGTCGATCAGGAACGATCGGTCGATCTTGACCTTGTCGAGTGGCAGCTTGTGAAGGTAGCTCAAGCTCGAATAACCGGTGCCGAAATCGTCGAGGGCGATACGCACGCCGAGCTTTTTGATCTCCTGGATCAATTCGCGCGTCTGTGCCTTGTCGTCGAGAAGCGCAGTTTCGGTGACCTCGATCTCGAGTCGATTCGGCGCCAGCTTGGCAGCCTCGAGCGCGACCTTCACCTTCTCAACGACATCGCTGTCGCGGAAGTCCTTGGCGGAGAGATTGACCGACACCGAAATCTGATTCGGCCATTTCGCGCATTCGGCGCAGGCTGCTCGCAGCACCAGCTCGCTGATCTGCGAAATGATGCCCATCTCTTCGGCCAGAGGAATGAAGATGGCCGGTGAAATCGGACCAAGGTCCGGATGATCCCAACGGCAAAGTGCCTCGCAGCTCACGATGCGCATGGTCTCCATGGCGACGATCGGCTGATAGACGATGCGCAGCCCGTCGGCCTCCACCGCCGAGCGCAGATCCGCCTTCATCAGCTGCCGATTGCGGAATGCTGCATCCATGGATGCTTCGAACAGCCGCCAGCCGTTTTTCCCGAGTTCCTTTGCCTTGTAGAGCGCGAGGTCGGACTTGACGATCATCTCGTCGACGGTGGTGCTGTCGACACGCGACAGAACGGCGCCCGCGCTGGCCTGGATGCGCAGCGCATGCCCAGCCACGTCGACCTCGCCCTGCAGTCCGGCGAAAATGCGCTCAAGCAGCCCGGACAGATGGCTCTCGTCCTCGACCCTGTCGAAATACAGCATGAACTCGTCGCCGCCGAAGCGACTGATGGTGGTGCCCGGCGCTGAAAACACCGACAGCCGCTCGGCGGCGGCATAGATCAAGCCATCGCCGACTGGATGGCCGAGCGTGTCGTTGATGCTCTTGAAGTCGTCGAGATCGATCACGACCAATCCGCATTGGCGGCTGCGATCGCCTCCCGACATCGCCTCGCTGACCAGTTCGTGGAAGTAGGCCCGGTTCATCAGCCCTGTCAGGCTGTCGTATCTCGCCATGAAACGGATGCGTTCCTCGGCAGCGACACGCTGGGTGACGTCTTCGAAGGTGATGACCCCAAGCTCCTGCGAGCCTTCTCGCGCCGAAAACTCATAGTGCTGGCCGTTGGTCAGCGAGACCAGCACCTTGCGGTTGCGTCCTTCCCACAAGGCACGGGTGAGTTGCGCCTCGACATAGCGACAGTCCTTGGCGGCAAGCAGACCGCCTGCAACGCCCCTCATCAGCAGGGAATGGATCGACCGGCCAAGAAGCTGATCCGCCGATTTGAGCGACATCAGATGGGCCGCTTCGGCGTTGGCGACCACCACCTTTCCAGCCGCGTCGAGCATGACCAGGCCATGCGACATCGTGTTGAGCGCGCGCCCAAACCGCTGGAACAGGCGGGTCGCCTTTTTCTCCTCGGTAATCGCGGTGAAAAGGATGGCGCGCATCGCCCGCGCCAGCTTGCTGATGGCGAACATGAACGGAACGATGAAGAGGCCGAGGACGATGTTGTAGAAGTCCCCCTTCATGATCAGGCCGATCGCGATCGGCGCCACGATCGACAGCGTCAGGATCGCCACCATCTTGATCGAGCCGAAGTTTCGACCGGCAATTGTAACGGTGGTGGCCAACACCATCGAGATCGCAGCGATCTCGCCGAACATGTCCGGCACGACATGGACGCTGACAAACGCAAACAGTCCGATGGCAAGCCCGTGCGCCGTGCCCGCGATCAGATAGTAGCGTTCCCACGCAAGCGCGGAGCGGTAAGTCTGGATCCTGGTCGGATCGACCCTACTGATGGCCATGTAGCGGCCAAGGCTCACCCCGGTCATCAGGAAGGCAAGCGCGATGTAGATCGGGGCGCCGGTCTTCAGATAGACCAGCAGAGCGACCGCGCCTTGCGTGAAGGCGCCAACGATCAGCAGGCTTGCGTCGTGAAAAAGCGAACGAACAAAGCCAACATAGACGTCTTCAGAGATGTCGTCGGGTCGATCTACATTCATGGCCTGGGCGCCGCACCAGCCAATCTCATCCCACAACCGGCTTAAGAAAGGCTTAGAATAGCTAAAATTAGCTACGTCCTGACCGGCATGCAAATGCCGTTCTTCCATTCCTGACCCGATCCCGGGTTCCAGTGCGATCGTGACATCTCATTCGGCGGCTTGCAACCGGACTTCTTCTGCGCCCGTCAGTCGTTCGATCAGCCTTGCTCGTTCGCCGTTTGCCTTCTCCATCGCGGCATGTTTGACGTGGCCATAGCCACGCACCAGCTGCGGTACCGAAGCGAGCGCCGCTGCTGCCTCGATCCTGCCGGGTGTGAGCGAACGCGCGATCAGGTCGAGATCACCTTCGAACTGCTTCAGCAGTTGCCGCTCGCCACGGCGTTCTGCCGTATAGCCAAAGACGTCGAAAGCCGTGCCTCTCAGGCCTCTCAGGGCAGCCAGGGCGCCAAATCCCTTCATCATCCAGGGACCGAAGCTGGACTTCCTCGGCTTGCCATCGGCATCGCGGCGACCAAGGATCGGCGGCGCAAGATGAAACTCCAATCCATCATAGCTCTCGAACTGCTGGGACAGCGAGCGCATGAAGGATCCGTCCGTGTAGAGCCGCGCGACCTCGTATTCGTCCTTGATGGCCATCAGCTTGAACAGGTTGCGCGCAGCTGCTTCCGTCACCACGGTCGAGCCCGGAACCATCCTGTCCTCATGCGCCCGGAATGCAGCGATACGATCCGAGTAGCGTTTGCCGTAAGCGGCGTTCTGGTAGGCCGCAAGAAAGGCCGCGCGTCGGGCGATGATCTCATCCAGCGTTTCGGCAGCCGGTCGTATGGTCCGTCCCTGCCGCTCGACCTGGCCACGCACGAATTCGGGATCGTGCGCCGCACGCCGGCCCCAGCGGAAGGCCGCCACATTCATGGCCACCGCCTCGCCGTTCAGTTCGATCGCCTTTTCGACCGCCTCGGCCGACAGAGGCAATCCGCCGTACTGAAAGGCAAAACCGAGCATGAACATGTTGGCGCCGAGCGAATTGCCGAACAGCGCCGTCGCCGTCCGGGTGGCGTCGAAGAAATGCGTCCTGTCTTCGCCTGCCGCCTGGCGGATCGCCTTTTTCAGCCGCTCGGTCGGAAGTGAGAAATCGGCCGAGCGCGCGAACTCGCCAGGCATGATCTCGGCGGTATTGGCAACGAAGATCGTATGTCCCTCGCGCGCCGCCGCCAGCACCTTCTTGGCGCCGGAAACGACCAGATCGCATCCCAGGATGAGATCGGCCTTGCCGGCCGAAACGCGGATGGCGTGGATGTCCTCAGGTGTGCGGGCGACCCGCACATGCGTGAACACCGAGCCGCCCTTCTGGGCAAGACCGGCCATGTCGATCATGCCACAGCCCTTGCCTTCCAGATGTGCCGCCATGCCGAGGATCGCGCCGACGGTGACGACGCCAGTGCCGCCCACACCATCGATGATGGCCGCCCAGCCATCCTTGCCCAGCTCGAAATTCGACGGCAGAGGCACGCCGTCGAGTGGATCCGCCTTACCGGCAACGCCAACCGCCTTGCGGATCTTTGCGCCGTGCACTGTGACGAAGGACGGGCAGAACCCGTTCACGCAGGAAAAATCCTTGTTGCACGACGACTGGTCGATCCTGCGCTTGCGGCCGAATTCAGTCTCGACAGGCTGGATCGAAACGCAGTTGGACTGCACCCCGCAATCACCGCAACCCTCGCAGACGAGCTCATTGATGAAGACGCGCTTGTCGGGATCGGGAAACGTTCCGCGCTTGCGGCGACGCCGCTTCTCGGCAGCGCAGGTCTGGTCGTAGAGCAGGACCGAAACACCCTTCACCGAACGCAGCTCGCGCTGGATGCGATCGAGATCGTCGCGGTGATCGATCGTCACTCCCGCAGGGAACTCGGCTTGGCCGGCATACTTGCCGGGTTCGTCGGTGACGACGGCAATCCGGTCCACACCTTCGGCGCGGACCTGACGCGCGATCATGTCAACGGTCAGTCCACCTTCGTGTGGCTGACCGCCGGTCATCGCCACCGCGTCGTTGTAGAGGATCTTGTAGGTGATGTTGGTGCCGGCGGACAAAGCGAAACGCAGCGCCAGCGTTCCCGAATGGTTGTAGGTGCCGTCGCCGAGATTCTGGAAGATGTGGTCGCGTTTGGAGAACGGTGCCTGGCCGACCCACTGCGCGCCCTCCCCGCCCATCGCGGTAAAGCCGATCGTCGAGCGGTCCATCCACAAGGCCATGAAATGGCAGCCGATCCCGGCGGCGGCGATCGACCCTTCCGGTACTTTGGTCGATGAGTTGTGCGGGCAGCCCGAACAGAAGAAAGGCGTACGCGAACCGATATCCTTGGCATCGGCCAGCATCGCCTGGAACTGCTTCAGTTTCGAGACACGCTGGGTGATTTCTTCGGAAGGGCCGATGGTCCGGATGATGCGCTCGCCCAGTGCGATGGCGATTTCGTTCGGGTCGAGCGCGCCCTTGGCGGGGAACAGCCAGTCGCCGCGCTCGTCCTTCTTGCCGACGATGACCGGCTGGTTGGCGGTACCGTAGAGGTTCTCGCGCAGCTGGACTTCGATCAGCGAGCGCTTTTCCTCGACAACGACAACCGTTTCCAGCCCGCGCGCAAACTCGGCAACGTGCTCTAGATCGAGCGGCCACGGACAGCCTACCTTGAACAGGCGGATGCCGATGCGGTTCGCCACGGCCTCGTCGATGCCGATATCTTCCAGCGCTTGCCGCACGTCCAGGTAGCTTTTGCCGACGGTGACAATTCCCAGCTTCGCCTTGCGCCCACCGGAATAGATGATGCGGTTCAGTCCGTTCTCGCGGATGAAGGCGGCCATGGCAGCGCGTTTGCCTTCATGCAGCCGCGCTTCCTGACCAAGCTGGTCGAGCTCGTTGCGGATGTTGAGACCGCCGGGCGGCATATCGAATTCGGGCAGAACGATGTTCAGGCGCGCCAGCGATGCATCGACCGATGCCGTCGATTCGATGTTGTCCTTCACGCACTTGATCGCCGTCCAGGTACCGGAGAAGCGTGACATGGCAAAGCCGAGCAGGCCGTAGTCGATCAGTTCCTGCACGCCCGCAGGATTGAGAACCGGAATCATGGCATCAACGAAGGCAAACTCCGTGGCATGCGCATTGGTCGACGATTCGGCGTTGTGGTCGTCGCCCATCAAGGCAAGAACGCCGCCATGCCTGGACGAGCCCGCGAGGTTGGCATGACGGAAGACGTCGCCGGAACGGTCGACACCCGGACCTTTGCCGTACCAGACCGAAAACACCCCGTCATATCTGCCTTCGCCAAGCAGTTCGGCCTGCTGCGATCCCCAGCATGCGGTAGCCGCAAGCTCCTCATTGAGGCCCGACTGGAAAACGATGTCGGCATGCGAAAGCTGGTTCTTTGCTCGCCAGAGCTGCAGGTCCAGGCCACCGAGCGGAGAGCCGCGGTAGCCGGACACAAAGCCTGCCGTGTTGAGGCCGGCGAGTCGGTCCCGCTCGCGCTGCATCAGGAGCATGCGCACAACGGCCTGGGCACCCGAGAGAAAAACACGTTCCTTGGAAAGATCGAATTTGTCGTCGAGCGAGACGTCGTGCAGCGTCATGGTACCTTCCCGTGCGAAACCGTCCGGATTCGCCACAGCGACTGGATCGGCGCAGTCTTTCCACCTCGGCATGTAACGTCAATTCAATTCGCATCAAGGCCAACTTCGACGTTCACCGCCATCCCTTCGAGCGCAGGTGACTGTGCCTACCAGCCGGCAAAGCGCTGCGGCCTGAGCCAGGATTGCTGTGGATTGCCATCACCGGAAAGCACCGCATCGATCAGCCACCGCGCGGTTGCCGGCGCCGCATGCATGCCGATTGAGCCCATGCCGCCATGCACATAGAGGCCGTCGACTGACGTGCGCCCCGCCACGGGCAATCCGTCCGACAACATCGGCCGGTTGCCCGGATAGACATTCTTCACCGCCGGCGAGCCAAGTCCCGGGATCATCCTGAGCGCTCGGGCGGCAATACGGCGCGGCATATCGGTGTTGCGCAGCAGATCCCGAAAAGCCGGTTGAACGGACGCGCCCAGACGGGCATCGCCCCCTCGCATCGGATTGAGGCAGATTGCCTCGACGCCGGGCCTGTCGTCGTTCTGGGCAGCGACATCCGCCAGGCCCGCCAGGGACAGGCGGCCCAGTTCGTCCTGATCGGGCCAGGTCAATTCCTCCACGATCCAGGGCAACTCGAAGTCCAGCTTGCCGAGCTGGATCAGCCAGCCGCGCCCGGCGGTGAAAGGAAGACCCGGTAGCGGCCCGTCTCCGATTGTCCGGCGCAGCATGTCGGACATCCACAGACCATTGGCGACGAAGACCATGTCGGCGGCAACGATACCATCGTCGGTGAGTACTCCTTTCACCCTGCCGCCACGGGAAATGATCTGCGCCACACGCAGGCCGGTCCGAAAACGCCCGCCGGCGAGACGGGCCGCATGGGCAAAGGCATGGGTTGCCCCCATAGGCTCCAGCGTCCACGCCCGTTCGACAAAATAGCCGCCGGCAACCCGGAAGCCGAGCCGGGGATAGTCGCTCGCCAGCTCCGCGCCTTTCACCTTCTCCATGCCGACACCGGCTTCGCGGTACCGCTGCACAATGGCACCGGCTTCCTCGAGGCTGGCATCGTCTTCCGAGATCAGCAGATGCCCGATCCGACCAAACTCGAAAGGAACCGCACCGTCGGCCAGCTCGGCGTATATCTCGACACTCTTGTCGAGCATCTCGACCACGGAGCGCTGAGGTCCTGACAGCAGCGTGCCGGTGTTTCGTCCGGATGACTCCGCGGCAATCGGCCCCTGCTCGATCACCGTGACGCCAATTCCCCGCCGGGCCAATTCATAGGCCAGCGTGCATCCGGCGATGCCACCGCCAATCACGACCGCTTCCGTCGTTTGCTTTGTCACTCTCTCCTCCCTTCGTATTCTCGTATACGAGTATACAGATTCGATTTGACGAACAAGAGGCTTTGCGGCACGACACTGGCTCCACATTTCCGGGACGGTTGCATGGACAGACGGGGCAAGATTGGCGAAGGCAGAAGCGTCAGGCCGCAAACGGCTGCGGATGGAGTGACGGCAATCCTGCGCGAAGCCATTGCCACCGGCACCTTGGCGCCAGGCGCCGCTTTGCGGCAGGATGAGCTCGCCCGGGAATTCGGCGTCAGCCGGATGCCGGTTCGCGACGCGCTCCGCTACCTCGAGGCCGAAGGTCTTGTCGCCATCCATCCGACACGCGGCGCCGTGGTCGCAGCCATGAACGCAGCCGATATCAGCGAGCTTTACGCGCTGCGTGAACTGCTCGAAGCGGAAGCGCTAAGGCTCTCAATGCAAAAGCAGAATCCCGGCAGCTTGCGCCATGCGGCCAGCGTGATCGAACAGCTTGACCGCGAAACCGATGTCGGCCGCTGGGGGCAACTCAACCGCGAGTTCCACCTGGCGCTCTATCGCGACTGCGGCAACCGGCGCCTGCTGGACCTGATCGAGGCGCAGCACACCGCCTCCGACCGCTACGTTCGCATCGTGCTGTCCAACCTCGACTACCGCGAACGGTCGCAGGATGAGCATCGCGCGATGCTGTTCGCCTGCATGCAGGGCGACAGGCAGGCAGCGGTGGGGCATCTGACCCGTCATTTCCGCGATGCCTGTGCGGCACTGCTCGACTACATGATTTCGCGAAACACCGGCAGCTAGGCCTTCGGACAGACAGGCTTCTGCGCATCTGGAAGCCTGCCGTCCGGATGGCCTGCCAGCTCCGGGTTCAGTTCATAGACGGGCCCCGTCACAAGAGGCCGATCCGGCAGCACGCTCTGGTCCTCGCTCGAAACCAGCGTGGTCTGCAACGCCTGCAGCAACCTGCCGTTCAGATCCTCGATCCGGATGGAGACATCATAGGGTTTGTCTTTCACCACGCATGTCAGCGCCGGGCTGGTCAGCGTGATATGCCGCATCTTCGGCCAGACCGGCTGCTTCACGACAAAGGGAGCGCCGCCGGCGGGATTCTCGAAACTTGCGATCGCGACCTGTCCTTCCTCCATCGGCCGTAGCGGGTTGAGCGTCACGACATAGGTGGCGCGCGCCAGCCGATAGTTGAATTCGAAAAGCCGTCCGGAAACTTCGAAATATCGCCCCTCCTCGGACTGACGGCAGGCGGCGAGTGTCATCACCGCCAGAAGGCCTGCGCCCAGGACAAGTGTGCGCCAGCTGGCCGCATTTCCTCTAGCCACGATCGATCTCCCGCGCTTCCTTGCTACGGCGGTAGTGGCGGCTGGCTTTGCGACGATTTCCGCACACCGCCATGTCGCACCAGAGCCGGCTGCAATTGCGGCTGCGGTCCACGAACAGCCAGCGGCAATTGGCACAGATCCGCAGACGGCGCGTCGTCTCGCCGCCAAGCAGTGACAAGGCGGAAACGGCCAGCGCGGCTTCGAAGGCAATTGATGTTTCCGGATCGCCAAATGGCCGTGATGGTTCCCCGATCTTGCCCTGCACGGCTGCAACACCTTTGGAGCAGGCCTTCAGGAAATCGGACAGATGGCTGCCTTCATAGATGCCATCCCGGGCGGCCCCACGGAACAGGCGATCTGTTGTCTCGCGAATCTCCAACACCACCGGCGCGATCCGCGCCGGCTCCCCGGCTTCCAGGCGTCGTCCGCCCAATTCCGTGGCTCGGAACACACTGGCTGCATCCGCAAACCGAGCGATCTCGGATCGATCCTCAAATCGGTCGAAACCACGATCGGGATCGCCGCGCAGGACGACCGTGTTGGCCGTATCGAGCGCAAGCACACCACCTGCAAAGCGATGCTGGATCCAGGAAACCGTCATGCCGCAAATCTAACCGGTAATATGCATTTGACAAGTTAGAATCAGAAAGGCAGCCTGCCGGCACCTTCGGATTGTCCCTGGCCGGTGGCTGGCATGCTCTACTTCCTTCAACAGGTCCTGAACGGACTGCACTCAGGCGCGCTCTATGCGCTCCTTGCCTTCGGCTACGCGTTGACCAACGGTATCCTGCATCGGACCAACCTTGCCTATGGTGCACTGTTTGCATTCTGCGGGCAGACGATGATCCTTGCAGCGGTCTTCGGCTATCAGATCCTGTGGCTTACCTTGCCGGCCACCATCCTGTTCGCGAGCGCACTGACGTTCGCCTACGCCGCGGCGGCCAGCCATCTGCTGGCACGCTCGCTTTTCGAGCCACTTGCGGAAAGCTCGCCCAACACGATCGCGGCCGCGACGCTGGGTGTCGCGCTGGTCATGACCGAGCTTGCCCGCATAGCGGCCAATACACATGACGTCTGGCTGTCGCCGATGCTCGGGACACCCGTTGTCTTCGCCGAAGCCGGGGGCTTCAAGGCGACGTTGACGGTCATCCAGCTTTTGAACTGTCTGCTCGTCGCGCTGGTGTTGCTTGCCGGGTCGCTTGTCCTGGGACGATCGCGTTATGGCCGGTTGTGGCGCGCCGTTTCCGACGATCCGCACGCTGCTGCCATGTGCGGAACAGATGTCCATAGGGTTTTCCGCACTGCGGTCGTGATTGGCGGGCTCTGCGCGGCACTGGCCGGGATACTTGCGGCGCTCTACTACGGCAATCTCGGCTTCGGCGCCGGCCTTATCTACGGCCTCAAGGTCCTCTTCATCACCGCGGTGGGTGGCTACCTGTCTCCCACCAGAGCCGCGACAGGGGCAGCCGCCTATGGTTTGGCCGAATCGTTGTGGACCGGATATTTCACGGTCGAGTGGCGTGATGCCTGGATGTTCCTCTTCCTGGTTGCAATCCTCGTCCTGGTCGGCGCCGGGCGCGACACCCGCCGGACCATCTGATTTCGTTAAACTTTCGTCGCATGATGCCGATCCTGCCTTGCGAAAGTTGGGGGCTGGAATAATTCCAGCCCTCCGACGCCTCGTGGTTGTGTTGACCCACAGACCAGACGCGGCATACCGTTGGTCCAAGCAGGCGCGGCGCAAAAAAGGGGAGCGGCACGCCCTGCCCGTCAGGGAGGTTTTGTATGGAAGGGCTTCTGGCTCTGTCCCGGGGTATTGATCGCCTCAACGAATTCGTCGGAAAATCGGTATCCTGGCTGATCCTGGTGTCGATCCTGGTCAGTGCCGGCAATGCCATCATCCGCAAGCTTTTCGACGTGTCGTCGAATGCCTGGCTTGAGCTGCAGTGGTACCTGTTCGGCGCCGCTTTCATGCTGGCGGCCGCCTATACGCTCAAGCAGAACGAGCACATCCGCATCGACATCGTCTACGGCATGTGGTCGCGCCGCGTGCAGCACTGGATCGACCTGATCGGCCATCTCTTCTTCCTGATGCCGTTCGTGCTTCTGATGGTCTACATGTTCGTGCCCTACACCCTCCACTCTTTCCAGTCAGGTGAAGGGTCCACGAATTCCGGCGGCCTCATCGTCTGGCCGGCCAAGGCTATCCTGCTGGTTGGCTTTTTCCTTCTGGCGCTGCAGGGCATTTCGGAAATCATCAAGAAGATCGCCATCATGCGTGGCGACACGGAAGACCCGAACCCGTTTGTCTCGGCGCACGAGCAAGCCGAACTCGAAGGCAAGGCGCTGGCCGAAGAGGTGCGTTCGTGATCGCGTTCATCGCGCAGAACATGGCGCCGATCATGTTCGCTTCGCTGATCATCTTCCTGCTCTTCGGTTATCCGGTCGCATTTTCGCTGGCGGCAAGCGGACTTGTCTTCTTCGCCATCGGCGTGGAACTGGCGCCGTTCTCCGGCGGTTCGATCAACCTGTCCTGGCCGCTGCTCTGGGCTTTGCCCGAGAATTTCTACGGCAACCGGGTGATGTCGAACGATGTGCTGCTGGCCATCCCGTTCTTCACGTTCATGGGCATCGTGCTGGAGCGGTCCGGCATGGCGGAGGATCTGCTCGACACGGTCGGCCAATTGTTCGGCCCGATCCGCGGTGGCCTTGCCTACGCCGTCATCTTCGTTGGCGCGCTGCTTGCCGCCACCACCGGCGTGGTTGCCGCCTCGGTCATCGCCATGGGACTGATCTCTCTGCCGATCATGCTGCGCTATGGCTATGACAGGCGCGTTGCCTCCGGCGTCATCGCCGCATCGGGCACGCTGGCGCAGATCATTCCGCCTTCACTGGTTCTCATCGTGCTCGCCGACCAGCTCGGCCGGTCGGTCGGTGACATGTACGCCGGCGCCCTGATCCCTGGCCTCGTGCTGACCGGGCTCTACATGCTCTACATCCTCGTGATGTCGATCATCCGGCCAAATTCGATGCCGGCATTGCCGCCCGAGGCACGAACGCTGGGCCAGGGCGTCTGGTCACTCGTCATAGCCCTGCTGGTGACTGGCGTCATCGGCTATCTCGCCTATCGCTATCTCGAACCAACCCACGGCGCCAACGCGGACATCCTTGGCGCCACCCTCGCGGTCATCGTGATCTATGTCGTCGCCGTTGCCGACAAGACACTGAACTTCAATATGATGTCCCGGCTGGCGCAGCAGGTGGTGATCGTGCTGATCCCGCCGCTGGCGCTGATCTTCCTGGTGCTCGGCACCATCTTTCTCGGTATCGCCACACCGACGGAGGGTGGCGCTATGGGTGCAGTTGGCGCTCTGGTCATGGCCGCGTTCAAGAGGCGGTTGACCCTGGATGTCATCAAACAGGCGCTCGCCTCGACAACAAGGCTGTCATCTTTCGTGCTGTTCATCCTGATCGGCGCCCGCGTCTTCTCGCTCACCTTTTACGGCGTCAACGGTCACCTCTGGGTCGAACACCTGCTGGTCTCACTGCCGGGTGGCGAACTCGGCTTCCTGATCGTCGTCAACATTCTTGTCTTCGTGCTGGCCTTCTTCCTCGACTTCTTCGAGCTGGCCTTCATCATCGTGCCGTTGCTGGCGCCTGCTGCCGACAAGCTGGGCATCGACCTCATCTGGTTCGGCGTGCTCCTGGGCGTCAACATGCAGACGTCGTTCATGCATCCGCCCTTCGGCTTTGCGTTGTTCTACCTGCGCTCGGTGGCTGCCCGAGTGCCTTATCTCGACCGCATCACCGGCAAGCAGATCGCCCCGGTCACGACCGGGCAGATCTACTGGGGCGCCGTGCCGTTCGTCTGTATCCAGGTGCTGATGATCGGCCTGACCATCGCCTTCCCGCAGATGGTCATGCATTACAAAGGCAAACCCGTCGATCCGAGTACGATCGAGATCAAGGTGCCGGAACTGCCGGGCATGGGGCTGCCGCCGCTTGGCTCGGCTCCCGATGCCGGCGCCGGTACGACACCGGCACAACCTGCGGCACCCGGCACGGATCTGTCGCAGCCGCCGAACTTCGGCGGCGACCAACCTGCACAGCCGGCGCCATCGACACCGGATCTTTCGAAGCCACCCAGCTTCAACTGATCGGGCGAAATGATCGGTACAAGGAACGACAAACCCCGGAGTTAGCTCCGGGGTTTTCATTCGCCGCTTCAGCTCAGCGCGGCGACAAAGCACCAACAAAAAAGCCCGGCAGCAATGCTCCCGGGCTTTCCTTCAGGCTGTTGCTGATCAGAGCTTGTTGCCGCGCTGCTGGATCATCATGAAGGTGTCGTAGTTGTATTCGGCCACCTGCGCCCAGAGATAGTGCTCCTTGCGGAAGCCCTTGATCGATTCCCAGATCTTCTTGAAGTCGGCATTGCCAGCTTCCATTTCGGCATAGACCTCGTTCGCCTTCTCGAAGCAGGCCGCCAGGATCTCCTGGCTGAACGGTCGCAGCTTGGCGCCCGAAGCCACCAGGGATTTCACAGCACCCGGATTCACATAGTCGTATTTCTGCAGCATGTTGGCATCGGTTGCCTGGGCTGCGGTGTGCACCAGCGATTTATAGTTGGCAGGCAGTTCCTCGAATTTCGCCTTGTTGAACAGCAGGTGAACCGTAGGGCCACCTTCCCACCAGCCGGGGTAGTAATAGTAAGGCGCGACCTTCTGGAAGCCGAGCTTCTCGTCGTCGTAGGGGCCGACCCACTCGGCCGCATCGATCGTGCCCTTCTCCAGCGCCGGATAGATGTCGCCGCCGGCAATCTGCTGCGGCACGACGCCGAGCTTCTCGACCACCTTGCCGGCGAAGCCGCCGATACGCATCTTGAGGCCCTTGAGGTCGGCGACTGTATTGATTTCCTTGCGGAACCAGCCACCCATCTGCACGCCGGTGTTGCCGCCCGGCAGGCCGTAGAGGCCCTGCTTGCCCAGGAACTCGTTGAACAGCGCGATGCCACCGCCATGATAATGCCAGGCGTTCATGCCGCGCGCGTTGAGCGCGAACGGTACTGCCGCCCCCAGCGCCCAGGTCGGGTTCTTGCCCCAGTAGTAATAGGCAACCGTGTGACAGGCCTCAACCGTTCCGGCAGCGGCCGCATCGGCTGCCTGCAAGCCGGGAACCAGTTCGCCGGAAGCGAAGACCTGTACCTGGAAATTGCCGTCAGTCGCCTCCGAAAGCATCTTGGAGAACACTTCGGCCCCGCCGTAGATCGTATCCAGCGACTTCGGGAAAGACGACGTCAGACGCCAGGTCACTTTCGGATTGGATTGGGCGATAGCCGGAGCCGCGAGTGTCGTGGCGACGGCCGCCGCTCCCGCACCGGTAACACCGGCTTTGCGGATGAACGAACGACGATCCATGAAGTTCCTCCCTTTTTTGGATCAACGGGCAATATGAAAATAAAGAAGATTTCCCCGATTTGGCGGGTTGTACCGGCCAAGACAATACACGCCGTTCCCATCGTGTCCAGCGAGCGGCCGGGGCTGTGGAGCAGCCTTTTCCAAGCTCTGCGACTATAGTCTAACGGCTGGATCGTGCATGGCTTGCATGTCTTGGTGAAGCCATAAACTTGTCGTGGAAAAGCGCCTCGGCATCGCCTATTTTATAGGCATTCCAGTCTTGGACCCTAACGGAACCCGTATCCAAAATGCAGCAGCCGCTTGTCGCCGTCTCGACCGATGTCCGCCAGTTCGACAATTACACCTGGCATGCAGCACCCCGGCAATATCTGGAAGCGGCTATCGCCGGCGCTGGTGTATTTCCGGTTCTGGTTCCTTCCTTCGGCGATCGGCTCGATCTGGACGAGCTGCTGTCGTCGGTCGACGGCGTGATGATGACCGGCTCCAAGTCGAACGTGCACCCGTCGCTCTATGGCGGTGACGCCAGCGAGGCAAACGGTCCCTATGATCCCGACCGCGATGCAACGACTTTGCCGCTTATCCGCAGGGCGATCGAACGCGGTGTACCGCTGCTGGCCATCTGCCGTGGTATCCAGGAAATGAACGTTGCGCTCGGAGGCTCGCTCGCCACCGAAATCCAGGAGCGCGAAGGTTCGCTCGATCATCGTGCACCTGTTTCGGACAATCAGGACGAACGCTTCGCCATCCGCCAGAGCGTCAGCATCAAGCCGGGCTCATGCCTGGCCGGTGTCTTCGGCGCCGGCGACGTCATGGTGAATTCCGTGCACCGCCAGGCTGTCGATCGGCTCGGGGCGAAGCTGCAGGTCGAGGCGGTGGCTACCGATGGCACCGTCGAAGCCGTCTCGGTGCGCGATTCCCGCTCGTTTGCCGTCGGCGTGCAGTGGCACCCGGAATACTGGGTGCAAAGCGACAGCGTCTCGCAGCGTGTCTTCAAGGCCTTCGGCGATGCCGTGCGCGCGCATGCTGCCGCCAGGGCAGCGACGCGCGCCGCTGCCGAATAGCTTTCCGGATCAAAAGCTTCACCTGTCCTGCAGGTGCGGTGGTTGCCCGCGACCAGATCAGCCCGGGAGTCGGTTCGCTCGGGTGCGATTTCCATCGCATTCTATTTTTCGGTTCGCTAAAGTAGAACCGGGGTTGAGGGTGACCGGGTGGCATTCAGCGCTAAGGAAATTGCCGGACATCCGGCCCTGCATCGTATTGTTCGCAGCCAGGCGAAAGCACTGTTGGCTGCGTATCAAAGTTCACCCCGGCTCTCTTCGGTATTCGCCACGCAGCAGCGCTGGCTGATGGCACATGCTGGACTGGCTCTCTACTTTCGCCAGGGCGCGATAACCACCGCGCGTTTCCTTCAACTGATCGAACTGCATTCTGTCGCGAGCAAAAACACGGCCGATGCCTTCATCAAGGAAATGCAGCAATACAACTACGTGGAACCTCTTCCGGACAATACCGACCGCCGATCGAATCCGCTGCGTCCAACCCCCCAGACACTGGAAACCCTGGCTGCCTGGGCAATGGTCCATCTCACGACATTGGATGGCTTCGACGGTGGCAGACGGCTGGCAACCTTCGCTTCCAGGCCAGATGCGCTCGCCCGCGTGGAGCCTCTGATCGCGGACGGCCTGCTCACCTCGGAGCCCGTGCGTGCTCCCGAAAGGACCTTTTCATTGTTCACCTGGCTGAACAACGGGGGCGTGGTCATGGAGTGGTTGGTCTCGGGTGTGGAACCCAGTCTCGCCGATCAGGATCGCATCCCTACCGGAGTTGTTTCGATTGGCGAATTCGCGAATCTGCTGAAGCTCTCGCGCACTCATCTGGCGCGCAAGCTGCGCGAAGCTGAAGGCCTTGGCAGCGTTGGCTGGCTGGGCCAGCGCGGCAACTCGACAATGTGGGTATCGCGCGATTTCTATCGTGAATACATGGACGCACAGGCCGTGAAACTGGCCATCATCGACCAGGCATTCGAAGATAGCCTGGGCGGCCCGGCGGCGTGATTGCCCGAGGCCGATCCGTCACGCCAGCCTCGCCGCATGCCACTTCAAATGGTCATCCATGAAAGTCGAGATGAAATTATAGGAGTGGTCGTAGCCGTCCTGCATGCGCAACTCCAGCGCGACTCCAGCCTTCCTGCAGGCATCTTCGAGCAGCCACGGCCGCAGGCCTTCGTCGAGAAAACCGTCGGCCGTACCCTGGTCGACCAGGAATTCCGGAAACCGCTCGCCATCCTCGAGCAGCAACGTGGCATCATAGGAGCGCCAGGCCTTCTCGTCGGTGCCGAGATATTTTTCCAGCGCCGGCTTCGACCAGCCGGCCGTCGTCGGTTGAACGATCGGCGCGAAAGCCGAGCAACTCCTGAAACGGTCGGCGTTCCTGAGCGCAACGGTCAGCGCGCCGTGACCACCCATGGAGTGGCCGAAGATGCCCTGCCGCGCCATGTCTGCCGGAAAGTTCCGCGCGATCAACGCTGGCAATTCCGCGGTGACGTAGGAATACATGCGATAGTTCCTGGCAAAGGGCTCCTCTGTGGCATCGACGTAGAAACCGGCACCGAGGCCTAACTGCCAGTTGTCCTTTTCGTCCGGCACGGCTTCGCCGCGCGGGCTGGTGTCCGGGCAAACGATCATCAGGCCGAGTTCGGCTGCTATCCGTCGATATTCGCCTTTGTCCATGACGTTTGCATGGGTGCAGGTGAGACCCGACAGATACCACAGCACAGGAACGGGCTGATCCTTAGCTTGCGGTGGAACGAACACGGCAAAGGTCATGTCGCACGCGCAAGCGTCCGAAGCATGCGAATAGACGCCCTGGATACCGCCATGCGACTTTGACGTGGAAACGGTCTTCATCGGCCCTGTCTTTCGATCAACGTTCTGGAAACACGCGTAAAGGGCGCCCGACATATAGCGAGCGCCCTGGTGTGATGCCGCCGAAGCGATCAGTAGACGACCACGCTGCGAATGCTCTTGCCTTCGTGCATGAGATCGAAGCCCTTGTTGATCTCCTCCAGCTTCAGCGTGTGGGTGATCATCGGATCGATCTCGATCTTGCCGTCCATGTACCAGTCGACGATCTTCGGTACGTCCGTGCGGCCGCGAGCACCACCAAAGGCCGTGCCCATCCAGGTGCGGCCCGTGACCAGCTGGAACGGGCGGGTCGAAATCTCCTGGCCTGCACCGGCGACGCCGATGACGATGGACTTGCCCCAGCCACGGTGCGCTGCCTCAAGCGCCTGGCGCATCACCTTGACACTGCCGGTGCAGTCGAAGGTGTAGTCGGCACCGCCGATCTGGTCGGCGCCACGCTTGGTCAGGTTGACCAGATATGGCACGATGTCGCCGTCGATCTCTTTCGGATTGACGAAATGCGTCATGCCGAAGCGCTCGCCCCAGGCCTTCTTGTCGTTGTTCAGATCGACACCGATGATCATGTCGGCGCCGGCCAGCTTGAGCCCCTGGATGACATTGAGCCCGATGCCGCCAAGGCCGAAGACGACTGCGGTCGCGCCCTCCTCCACCTTGGCGGTGTTGATGACGGCGCCGATGCCGGTGGTCACGCCGCAGCCGATGTAGCAGATCTTGTCGAACGGCGCGTTCGGATTGACCTTAGCCAGCGCGATCTCGGGCAGCACGGTGAAGTTGGAGAAGGTCGAGCAGCCCATGTAGTGGAAGATCTTGTCCTTGCCGATAGAGAAGCGCGAGGTGCCATCCGGCATCAGGCCCTGGCCCTGGGTCGCGCGGATCGCCGTGCACAGGTTGGTCTTGCGCGACAGGCATGAAGGACAGGATCGGCATTCCGGCGTGTACAGCGGAATGACGTGATCGCCCTTCTTCAGGCTGGTCACACCCTTGCCGACATCGACGACGACGCCTGCCCCTTCGTGGCCGAGGATCGCTGGAAAGATGCCTTCCGGGTCGGCGCCGGAAAGCGTGAACTCGTCCGTGTGGCAGATGCCGGTTGCCTTTACCTCCACCAGAACCTCACCTTCGCGCGGTCCTTCCAGGTCCACCTCCATGATCTCGAGCGGCTTGCCTGCGGCAACTGCAACGGCGGCGCGGGTTTTCATGCTTCTTCTCTCCAACAGACTTTTTGGCCGGACTTGCGTCCGACAGATTCGGCCGCACCCAACGACATTGCGAACCAGCGCTCAGGCTAGAGACCCAGCGCTTCGAAAGCGGTCGTATCAGCGACGCTTCATCCCACGGATACGAAAATCGATCCGTTAGACAAGCACGGTTGATTGTTAGCGGAGCATGCATGTCAGGGCCAGCCCGTCAGGCACGGCAGGCATGGACAATTGGTAGGAACCGTCCCACCAATTGTCCAGTTCCCGGATCAAGCAATCACCCGCCGGCTCACCGCCAGCGGTACCCGGAAGCGCTTCAGGCGCAGCGCGTTGCTCAGCACGAAGACGCTGGACAAAGCCATGGCCCCGGCCGCTAGCATCGGCGACAGCAAGGTCCCGTTCATGGGATACAGCACGCCTGCCGCCACCGGCACCAGCGCAGCATTGTACCCAAATGCCCAGAACAGGTTCTGGCGGATGTTGCGGATGGTCGCCTTGGAAAGAGCCAGGGCATTGGCAACGCCGACGAGGTCGCCCGACATCAGCACGACATCGGCGCTTTCAATGGCGATGTCGGTACCGGTGCCGATGGCGATGCCGACATCGGCGGCAGCCAATGCCGGCGCATCGTTGATGCCATCACCCACGAAGGCAACTCGGACGCCACCGCAGGCCAGCCGTCGTATCGCCTCGACCTTGCCATCTGGCAGCACCTCGGCAACAACTTCATCGATGCCGATCTGCCGGGCGATCGCCTTGGCCGTGTGGCGGTTGTCACCGGTCACCATCACGACCTTCAGGCCGAGTGCGTGCAGCGCCTGGATGGCCGCCGGTGTCGACGGCTTGATCGGATCGGCGACTGCGATGATCGCGGCAAGCTCATCATCGATTGCAGCATAGAGCGGGCTCTTGCCCTCCCCGGCCAAGCGCTCGACCACCGGCGCGAAAGCGGAGACGTCGAGACCAAGCCGCGCCATCAGCCGGTCGGCACCGACTTCCACCTGCCTATTTCCGATCCACGCCCGCGCCCCGAAACCGGGAATGGCTTCGAAGTCGCTGGCTGCCGCGAGCCTCAGGCCACGCTTTTCGGCAGCTCTCACGATCGCTTCGGCCACAGGATGTTCCGAGCGCGTTTCGACGGCGGCAACGAGGCCCAGCACCTCAGCCTCCTCGAAACCGTCGGCAACGATGAAGTCTGTGAGTTCGGGCCGACCTTCGGTCAAGGTACCCGTCTTGTCCAATGCAATGACCGATGCATCGCGCAAGGTCTGCAGCGCATCGCCTTTGCGGAAAAGAACGCCCATCTCCGCGGCGCGGCCAGTGCCGACCATGATCGAGGTCGGTGTCGCCAGCCCCATCGCACATGGGCAGGCAATGATCAGCACCGCGACGCCATTGACCAGTGCGAAGGACAACGCCGGATCCGGCCCGAAGAAATACCAGACGCCGAAGGTAGCGAGCGCGGCGGCGATCACTGCCGGCACGAACCAGGCCGTCACCTTGTCGACCAGCGCCTGGATCGGCAGCTTGGCGCCCTGCGCGGTCTCGACCATGCGGATGATCTGCGCCAGCAGCGTTTCGGAACCCACCTTGGTGGCACGAAACGAGAAGCTGCCGGTCTTGTTGATGGTGCCTCCCACCACCTCGGCGCCGATGCCCTTGGACACTGGCACCGGCTCGCCGGTGATCATGGCTTCATCGACGAAGGAAGAGCCCTCGACGATCTCACCATCGACGGCGATCTTCTCACCGGGCCGCACCACCACGATGTCGCCGGCGCGCACGTCCTGCAGCGGCACCTCAACGGCAGCGCCATTCCGCATCACACGCGCCGTTTTCGCCTGAAGACCGACCAGTTTCTTGATCGCTTCGCCCGTTCGCCCCTTGGCACGGGCTTCGAGAAAACGGCCGAGCAGGATCAGCGTCACGATGACGGCCGCGGCCTCGTAATAGACATTGGCCGTGCCTGTCGGCAGCACTCCCGGCAGAAAGGTTGCGACCACCGAATAGGTCCAGGCGGCACCGGCACCCAGCGCCACCAGCGCATTCATGTCGGGCGCGCCCCTGAGCAGGGCCGGCACGCCCTTGGCGAAGAAACGCAGACCAGGCCCGAACAGCACCAGCGTGGTCAGGACGAACTGCAATCGCCAGTTCCAGGCACCGAATGTGCCCATCACCCAGTGATGAAAGGCAGGCACCAGATGCGAACCCATTTCCAGCACGAAGATCGGAAGGGTCAGGACGAGCGCCGTTGCCAACGCCCGTTGCAGGGAAGCGATCTCCGAGGCGCGATGGTCGACCTCCCGACCGTCGGCTGCCTCGGAGGCAACGAGCCTCGCTTCGTATCCTGCTGCATGCACAGCCGCTTCAAGGGCGGTATCGCCGCCGCGCCAGCGACGATCGTCACCGTCGCCCGTTCGGTTGCAAGATTGACGCTGGCATTGCTAACTCCGGACACCGCCTTTAGCGCCCGCTCGATGCGTGCCACGCAGGAGGCACATGTCATGCCTTTGATCGCGAGCTCGATCGTCTCGCTGCGTGCCCGATAGCCAGCGCCTGCCACCGCGGCCAGAACCGGAGCGAGATCGGGCTCGCCTGAAAAAGCCACTTCGGCACGTTCTGTCGCCAGATTGACGCTTGCTGAGGTAACACCGGGAGCGGCCGCAATGGCTTTTTCCACGCGCCCGACACAGGAGGCGCAGGTCATGCCTTCGATACCGAGTTGAAAGATTGTGCCGGCCTTCGGTGTGGCGGCAGGGAACATTTTCGGGGCAACGGCGTTCATGGCTGCAACTCTCTTCTTGAGTGGTTGCTCAGGGAGATAAAGCTTCCAGTCATGGGAAGGTCAAGGGGCTTCGCGACGGGTGACATCGCAGAAGCAACGGCCTTTGTCGCCTGTAAAAAGGCGTTTGACCTTACCATGGCGGGAAGGTGCAGATCGTGAAGCCTGAGTTTGATGAGCACGCCAAAAATCACTTCTGCAGCGCAACTGCAGCGAGAATTGGCAGAAGGAACGAGGGCGGAATGTCCGACGAATACGGTCAGCTTTCGATTCCACCCGACGGCGACAGCCCCTGGCGACACGCGCAGGAAGAAGCAACGGCAGCCCGGTCAGGTCTTGTCGTTGAGGCCGCCGACAGTGGCGATGACTTCCTCCGCCATACGCTTGAAACGGGCGCTCGGACCTTCCTGCCCTTCGCTCTGGCGACTGATCCGCGCGCCTTCCAGCAGCAGACCCAGCATATCGGCGGCCAGTTCGGGCTGATCGAGGCCAGCGCGGGCACAGAGCTTGGCCAGGCAGTTGCGATGGTTCTTCTTGACCTCTTCGATCACGCGCTTGGCCGGATGATCGTCATCTGCAAGTTCGACAGCGGTATTGGCCATCTCGCAGCCGCGCCAGTCGCCGCTGATGCACTCGGCCGCGTTCTCGATCCAGGCTCGCAACTGCGCTTTCGGATCGCCGGGATGCTGGTGCTCCAGTTCATCCCACTTCAAATAGGATTCCTTGGCGGCGCGCTGCAGACACTCGACGATGAGATCGTCCTTGGAGGCAAAATGACGATAGAGCGTCATCTTGTTCGTGCCGGCAGCCTCGGTGATCGCTTCGATGCCCACGCCGCGCACGCCGTGCTGGTGAAACATCTCCCGCGCGGTGGTCACGATACGCTCTCGCGGCCGCGCACTCACACGATCGTTATGATCACTATTGTCAGCAGTCTGAAAAATTTGATCGCTCATGGCTTGACGTCGGTGTTACCGGTCAGTAACTATCTGGCTGTTACCGAGCGGTAACATTTCATAATACCCCCGTCAAGGTCGACCATAGGCCAAGCCGGACAAGAATGATGGAACAGGGTGAAGGCCGCAAGCACGGTCTTCGCCGAGCGCTTTTTTATTGCCTGGATCAGCCGGGAGACGAAACGATGGCATCCTATTCGAAGGCCTTGACCATTGATCAGCTGCTGAACGACCCGATGACGCTCGCCGTCATGCGGGCCGATCGCGTCGATCCAGCTTCGTTGAAAGCCCTGCTTGTCCTCACTGCCGCGCGTCTGCGCGACGCCGACGACCACCCCACTTTGCCAAGGACCGATCCCGCATTCCTCCCAAGGGATCCACTTGCCGCTACTCGAAAAGCCGTTTGAACATGGTCAATTTCTTTCTCCAGCGACCGATCTTCGCCTCGGCGATCGCCATCATCATGGTGCTCGCGGGGCTGATCGCCTATTATCTTTTGCCGGTTGCGCAGTTTCCCAACATCGCGCCGCCCCAGGTGGTCGTCAGCGCCGTTTATCCGGGCGCCAGCTCGCAGGTCGTCGCCGATACGGTGACGACCCCGCTCGAACAGTCGATCAACGGCGTCGAAGGCATGACCTACATGTCCTCGGCGAGCTCGAATGACGGCTCCGCACGCATCACCGTCACCTTCGATGTCGGCTATCCGCTCGATATCGCTGCGATGGACGTGCAGAACCGCGTTTCGCAGGCAGCTTCATCCCTGCCGGCAATCGTCAACCAGGCCGGTGTCACTGTCAAAAAACAGAATCCGAGCTTTGTGCTGATCGTGAACCTGACCTCGCCCGATGGATCGGTCGATCCGGTTGCGCTCAGCAACTATGCCTACCTGCAGGTCGCGGATCCTTTGAAACGCGTTCCCGGCGTCGGCGACGTACAGATCTTCGGCGAGCGCCGCTATTCGATGCGCGTCTGGCTCGACCCGGACAAGCTGGCCAATCTCGGTATCACCGCCGTCGACGTGCAGAACGCCGTCGCCGAGCAGAACGTACAGGTTGCCGCAGGCAAGATCGGCCAGTCGCCGGCGCCGGCGGGCACTGCGTTCGAAATGCAGGTCAACGCCACCGGCCGTCTCTCCGATCCCAAGGAATTCGGCAACATCGTCGTGCGTGCCAATTCGGCAAGCGGCTCGCTGGTGCGCCTGAAGGACGTCGCGCGCATCGAACTCGGGTCGCTGCTCTACAATTCGTCGACCTATGCCAACGAAAAACCGACCGTCGTCATCGCGACGTTCCAGATGCCGGGTTCCAATGCGCTGGAGCTGAAGAAAAACATCGAAGCCAAGATGAAAGAGCTGTCGGCTCGCTTCCCGAAGGGCATCGAGTACACGATCTTCTATGACACGACCAAGTTTGTGTCGGCCGCCATGGAAGACGTGGTCAAGACCTTGCTCGAAGCACTGGTCCTGGTCGTGGCCGTCGTCTTCATCTTCCTGCAGAACTGGCGCACCACGCTCATCCCGATCATCGCCATCCCGGTATCGCTGATCGCGACGATGGTGGTGATGCTGGCGCTGGGTTTCTCGCTCAACATGCTTTCGCTTCTCGGCATGGTGCTCGCCATCGGCCTCGTCGTCGATGACGCCATCGTCGTCGTCGAGAACGTCGAGCGCCAGCTCGAGGCCGGACATCCGCCGCTCGAAGCCGCGCGGCTGGCAATGAAGGAAGTCACTGGCCCGATCATCGCCACCACGGCGGTGCTGATGGCCGTGTTCATTCCGGTTGCTTTCATTCCGGGCGTCACCGGCCAGCTCTACAACCAGTTCGCATTGACCGTCGCGATCTCTGTCGGCATCTCGGCCTTCAATTCGCTGACCCTGTCGCCCGCGTTGTCCGCGGCGTTCCTACGCCATCGTCCGCCATCGACGTTCTTCCTCTATCGCTGGTTCAACGATGGCTTCACCTGGCTGTCGCATGCCTATTCGGCTGCGGTGCGTGGCTTCATCAAGCTGCGCTGGCTGATGATGGGCATATTCCTGGCGCTGATTGCCGCGACCTATGTCGTCTCGACACGCATCCCCTCGGCCTTCCTTCCCGTGGAGGACCAGGGCTATTTCTTCAACATCGTGCAGTTGCCCGATGGCGCGTCGCTCGAACGCACGGATGCGGTCTCCAAGAAGGTGCGTGACACGTTGCTTGCCACACCTGGCGTCCAATACGTCATCACGGTCGCCGGCTTCAACTTCCTCACCTTCGCCAATCAGTCGAACTCGGCAGCGCTCTTCGCCATCCTGAAGCCATGGGAGGAACGCACGGGACCCGGCATGAGCGCCACCGACATCGTCAACTCGGTGCGACCGAAGCTGTTCGGTATGCCCGAGGGCCTGGTGCTGGCTTTCGAACCGCCATCCATCCAGGGCCTCGGCACGACGGGCGGCTTTGAATTCCAGGTCGAGGACCTTGCCGGTCGTGGCGCCAATGCCGTCAACGAGGCGACGCAGGCATTGCTCGCGGAAGCGCGCAAGCAGCCGGAGCTCAACCCGCAGACGCTGTTCAGCACCTTCTCGACCTCGACGCCGCAGTTCAACTTCGACCTCGACCGCAACAAGGCCAAGCTGCTTGGCCTTGCCCTGCCGGACATCTTCAACACGCTGCAGATCTATCTGGGTTCGCTCTATGTGAACGACTTCAACATGTTCGGCCGCACCTTCCGCGTCACCATGCAGGCGGACAAGTCGGCACGTGCCGAGGCAGCCGACCTCACCAAGCTCTATGTCCGCAACAACACCGGTCAGATGGTGCCGTTGTCGACGCTGGGCACGATGCGGTCCGTTGTCGGCCCGGAGACGGTGACGCACTACAACAACTACGGTTCTGCTCTCATCAACGGCAGCGCCGCGCCCGGCTTCTCTTCGGGTCAGGCGATCGAGGCGATGCAGAGAGCGGCGGCCACCGCGCTGCCGAACGACTTCGGCTTCGAATGGACAGGCATCACCTTCCAGGAGCTGAAGGCAGGTTCGGTCGCGATCTTCGTCTTCGCGCTCGCCATCGTCTTCGTCTTCCTGATCCTGGCCGCGCAGTATGAAAGCTGGTCGATGCCGTTCATGGTCATCCTGTCGGTGCCGACCGCCTTGTTCGGAGCGTTGCTGGCGATCTGGCTGCGCGGCATGCAGATGGACGTCTATTCGCAGATCGGCTTCGTCATGCTGATCGGCCTGGCGGCCAAGAATGCGATCCTGATCGTCGAGTTCGCCAAGCATCTGCGCGAACAGGGCATGAGCATCGTCGAAGCCGCGATGGAAGCGGGTCGCCTGCGCCTGCGCCCGATCCTGATGACCGCCTTCGCCTTCATTCTCGGTGTCGTGCCGCTGATGCTGGCGACAGGTGCGGGTGCAGCCAGCCGTCAGTCGCTGGGCACCGCCGTGTTCGGTGGCATGCTGGCGGCGACCATCCTGACGCTCGCCTTCGTGCCCGTCTTCTACGCCATCATCGAACAGTGGCGCGAAGGCAAGGCCGGCGCGAAGGCCGAACATACCGAAACATCCCATGCGCCGCATGGTGGCGAGCAGCCCTCGCCGACCCATGTCCCGGCGGCAGAATAACGGAGCCCTTCCATGCGTATCTGGAAAATCACCACAGCCGTCGTCGTGATCGCCGCGGCGGCAACATATGTCCACTTCAACGGCGAGCCTGCCTTCCTGAGCGGTCTGATCAGCAAGCCGGCGGATGCGGCGGCTCCCGCACAAGCCATGCAGGCGATGCCGGTGCCGGTTGCCGCGGTCGTGAAGAAGACCTTGCCGGTCTACCTCGACTACACCGCACGCGCCGAGGCCATCCGCAGCGTTGCGCTGCAGGCCAAGGTCTCCGGCTATATCCTCGAGCAGGCAGCCGAGGATGGCGTCGACGTCAAGAAGGGTGACACGCTCTACCGCATCGACCCGCGCGACTACCAGGTCGCCCTCGACCAGGTGAAGGCACAGGCCCAGCGCAACCAGGCATCGCTCAGCTACACCAAGGCGAGCCTGACCCGCGGCAACGACCTGATCAAGACCGGTTTCCTGTCGAAGGACGGCTTTGACCAGCGCAGCAGCACCATGCAGCAGGGCGAAGCGACCGTGGCTGCCGACAACGCAGCCATCCAGGCCGCCGAGATCAATCTCGGCTACACCACGATCCGGGCTCCCTTCGACGGTCGCCTCGGCCGCAACCAGGCGCCTGTCGGCACGCTCGTCAATGTCGGCGGCACCTCGCTGAACACTCTGGTCCAGGTCAGCCCGATCTACGTCACCTTCACGCCGAGCGAGGGTGATCTTGCCCTCATCCAGAAGGCGAAGGCGAGTGGGCCGATCGTTGCCGAAGTGACGATCCCAGGCGACAAGACGCCGCCGCGCAAGGGCGAGCTCACCTTCATCGACAACAGGATCGATGCCGCCACAGGCACCATTGTGGCGCGTGCCACCATCGGCAATGACGACCGCTCGCTGCTGCCAGGCCAGTATGTGAACATCCGCCTGCAGATCGGCGAAACGCCGAACACCTTGCTCGTGCCGCAGGTCGCGCTCGGTTCCAGCCAGCTCGGCAAGTTTGTCTATGTCATCGATGAAGGCAACAAGGTTGGAATGCGATTGGTCGAACTCGGTCAGACCGAAGGCGAACTGATCGCCATCACCAAGGGCATCACTGAGAACGACAAGATCATCAGTGGCAATCTTCAGAAGATCGGGCCGGGCATGCCGGTAAACCCCCAAACGGCAAGCCCGACTCCGCCCCCGGCGTCCTGACCATCAGGGCACCGGAATGGTCCAGCCGGCCACTGCGGTGGCCGGCTGGACTTTTTTATTGGCTCGACAACGGGTATCGATCGCGGCTGGAGCGTTTCCGTTTTCTCGGAAACGCGGAAATGCTCCAACTCCTTGTTTTATGCAATTCCGGACGGAAACCGCTACGCACTTTTCCTGGAATTGCTCCTGCGTTCCTCAGATCACGAAGAACCAGTTGGCGAGCAGCACGACAACCAGTCCGGCGACAAGCGTCAGGTAAGGCAGCATACCGGCCTTGCGCACCTTGAGGTCGTCCTGGGAGATACCGAGATCGTCCAGCATATGTTCCGGGAACTTGCCACCGTCCTGGATGTAGTGACGGAAGCAGAACACCGGAATGATCAGGGCGGCGGCGATAAAGCCGGCCCACAGGGCCCACGGGTTCCAGACCTTGGCGCCGGCGCCCATGAAGACGGCATTGACGTAGGAGAGCAGACCGCCGACCGCGATCAGCAGGGTCGGCGCCCGCCACGGCCGGTGGATATGGCCGTTGTCGATGCGATGGATCCAGCCGGAGTTCAGGTTGAGGAAGTTGAAGATGATGTAGCCGCAGTTCGATACGGCCAGCACGAAGAAGAAGCTGGTTGCATCGGCAGCGGCAACGGCCAGCAGGAAGACGTTGAAGATCAGGTCGGTCCACATGGCCCGCGTCGGCGCGCCATGTTCGTTGGTGTGATTGAGATAGCGCGGCAGCCAGCCGTCGACCGAGCCCTGGTAAAGCGTGCGCGATGAGCCCGCCATTGCCGTCATGATCGACAGCATCAGCGCCAGGATCATCAACATTACCATGATCGAGGTCACGAACCCCGCCCCGCCGACCATCTGGGCCATGGCTTCTGCGACACCCGAGCCGTCGACGATCGGCGTCGCCAGCATGCCGTTGAGCCCCAGAACGCCCTGGAAGGTGAACGGCACCAGCGTGTAGAGCGCGAGGCACAGCAGGCCCGAATAGAAGATCGCCCGCACCGTGTCGCGGCCCGGATTCTTGAATTCGCTGGTGTAGCAGATCGCGGTCTCGAAGGCGTAAGCCGACCAGGCCGCAATGAACATGCCGCCCAGTACAAGCGTCCAACCGGCGACGTTCCACGAGCCCGGTTCCGGCGCATAGGCGGCAGCCAGCGGCACCAGCGGCGAGTAGTTCGCCCAGTTGATCTGACCCGTGATGATCGGCACGACACCGACGATCAGCATCGGAATGATGACGACGAGGCCGATGAACTTCTGGACACTCGCGGTGCCGAGAATGCCGCGATGCTGGATCGCGAAAGTCACCAGCATCAGGATGACGCCGATGAAGAAGACCGAATTGAGCGAGAAGCTCACTGGCCCGAGCGTACCGTGGAAGAGTGTCCAGGTGCGGATAGCCGGTGTCCCCGCAGCCGTCAGGGCGGCAATGGCATCGGTCGCAGCCTTGCCGGCATTGGCCGGGTCTGCAAGCCATGCCACGACTTCCGGCGACGTATCGCTGAATCCGGGGATCGGCGCCAGGGCATTGAGGATGTAGGCCGCCGCGATCGAGCAGCCAAGCGACAGCACCGGCGTCCAGGCGAGCCAGTTGCACCACACCGACAGCGGCGCGATGAACTTCGAATAGCGCAGCCAGGCCGTGGCACCATACACGGAAGCGCCACCCGACTTCGAAGGAAACAAGCCGGCGATCTCGGCATAGGTGAAGGACTGGATCAGGCCAAGAATGATGGACGCTGTCCAGATCAGGTAGGCCGGCGTGCCGACGGTGCCGGCAATGCCGCCGATTGAAAACAGCACCAGTGCCGGCACGCCACTGGCGACCCAGAAGGCGCCGCGCCAGTCGATAGTGCGATGAAGTTGGCCGTCTCCTGCGTGAGCAGGCGCCGCGGCGCTGGCTGTTGTCGTCGTCATTGTCGGCTTCCCCTTCGGCTCTTCAGAGCGCATCCCCTTGTCTGATGGAGAATCCTGCGCGGCTGTCTTGGCCGCGCAGGATCAGTGGTCAGAACACGAAGTACCAGTTGGCGATCAGCACCACGATCAGGCCGGCGATCAGCGTCAGGTAAGGCAGCATGCCGGCCTTGCGCTCCCGCAGGTTGCTTTCGGTCATGCCGAGATCGTCCAGCATGTGATCCGGGAATTTGCCGCCGTCCTGGATGTAGTGACGGAAGCAGAACACCGGGATGATGAGGGCGACGGTGGCAAGCCCTGCCCAGAGCGCCATCGGGTTCCACACCTTGGCGCCGGCGCCCATGAACACGGCATTGACAAAGGCGAAGATGGTGCCTGCCGCCAGCAACCAGGTCGGCGCGCGCCATGGCCGCTTGATGTGGCCGTTGTCGATGCGATGGATCCAGCCGGCATTCAGGTTGAGGAAGTTGAAGATGATGTAGCCGCAATTGGCGACGGCGAGGATGAAGAAGAAACTCGTCGCATCCGCCGAGGCGATTGCCAGCACGCCGAGATTGACGATCAGGTCCGTCCACATCGCCCGTGTCGGCGCGCCATGTTCGTTGACGTGGCTGAGATAACGCGGCAGCCAGCCGTCGACTGCACCCTGGTAAAGCGTGCGCGAGGTACCGGCCATCGCAGTCATGATCGACAGCAGCAGCGCCAGGATCATCAGCATGATGAGCAGCGTCTTGATGAGGCCGCCGCCACCGACCATGGAGGCAAGCGCGTCGGCGACACCGGAACCATCGACGATCGGCGTCGCCAGCATGCCGTTGAGACCGAGCACGCCCTGGAAGGTGAACGGCACCAGGATGAACAGCAGGATGCACAGCAGGCCCGAATAGAAGATCGCCTTGAACGTGTCCGTTTCGGGGTTCTTGAATTCGCGTGTGTAGCAGACTGCCGTCTCAAAGCCGTATGTTGACCAGGCGGCGATGAACATGCCGCCCAGCACCAGCGTCCAGCCGGCGACGTTCCAGGAGCCAGGCTCCGGCGCGTAGGCTGCAGCCAGAGGAACGAAGGGCGAGTAGTTTGCCCAGTTGACCTGCCCGGTCAGGATCGGCGCGATGCCGACGATCAGCAGCGGAATAATGACCAGCAGGCCGACCACCTTCTGCACGTTGGCGGTGCTGAGGATGCCGCGATGCTGGATGGCGAACGTACCGAGCATCAGCACCGCGCCGATCCAGAACGTCGCATTGAGCGAGAAGGAAACCGGCCCGAGCGAGTGGGTGTAGAGCGTCCAGGTACGGATCGTCGGCGTCGCTGCGGCGGTCACCGCCGCGACCGCGTCCGCGGCACTCGTCCCCGCATTCGCGGCAAGGTATGCAACCACTTCCGGCGACGTTTCGGTGAAACCCGGGATCGGCGCCAGTGCATTGAGGATATAGGCCGCCGCGATGGAGCAACCGAGTGACAGCACCGGGGTCCAGGCGAACCAGTTGCACCATACCGACAGCGGCGCGATGAACTTCGAATAGCGCAGCCAGGCAGTGGCGCCGTAGACCGATGCGCCACCCGATTTGTTGGGGAACAGGCCGGCGATCTCCGCATAGGTGAAGGACTGGATGAAGCCCATCAGGATGGACACCGTCCAGATGGCGAAGGCGATGTTGCCGCCGACACCGGCGATGCCACCGATCGAAAACAGCACCAGCGGCGGCACGCCGCTGGCGACCCAGAATGCGCCGCGCCAATCGATGGTTCGGTGCAGGTTCCCACTGGCTTCGGCCACGTAGGTTTCATCCATGGCACTCATGGCTTGGTTCCCCATTGTTGACAGTCTCGTCGCCGAAATCGGGACGATAAAGCAGGCACTGCGGTTTTCCGCTTAGTCTTATTTGTTTCCCAATAGTGAAGATCATCGGAATCCCGATCTCCGTCAAGCGATTTTCGATAAACCGGCAAAACGGCTGTGTTTTCGCACCGGATAGCAGGCCAGGCACCGGAAATTCGCCCTTTCGGCCAATCCGGACACCACCCGAACGGGCGAGGAATCTACCCGTCCAGGCGTTTTCAGCGCCGGCGAAAGGAATATGCTGGTTCAACGCACTAGTATGAAAAAAACATTCATGCTAGGAATAAGCCGCAATGTTTGTTGAGGAGGCAACGGACATTCTCAGTCTCGCGAAAATCGATGCAGGCTCGACGGCTCGCCCGATTGCGATCGCCAGGGAAGCCAAGCCATTCGACGTCCGCAGCGACGTCCACGAGCTGCTTTTCCGCTTGCTCGTTTCGGTGGTCAGTGAACGCGAACCGGAAATCGCGGAGATCCTGGTCGGCCGGGGTTCACTCGACAGCCTGGCCGAGGAACTGCGCATCCCTGCCCTGCAGGCAACCGGCATCTGGTTCCAGCTGATCGCGATCGCCAGCGAACTCCAGGCCATGCGCACCCGGCGCGAGACCGAGCAGGCGGAAAGCCCCGAGGAGGTGATAGGCTCCTTCGCCAACGTGATCGGGGAAATCGCCGCGGAAGGTTATTCCGCCGAGGCTGTTCAGGAAGCAATGAACAGTCTCATGGTCGGCCCGACCATGACCGCCCACCCGACAGAAGCCAAGCGCGTCACCGTGCTCGAAATCCACCGCCGCATCTATCGCAAGCTGACGGAGATCGGACAGCTGCGCTGGGCTCCCCGGGAGCGGGAAACGCTGGTCTGCGATCTCAGAAGCGAAATCGAACTGCTGTGGATGACGGGCGAACTCAGGCTGGAACGCCCGACGGTCGAACGCGAGATCGCCTGGGGACTGCACTTCTTTCGGGAAGTCCTGTTCGAGGCCACACCACAGCTTTACGACCTCGTCGACGGCGCCCTGAAGCGTCACTTCCCCAACTACGCCCTCACCGTCCCCTCCTTCATGCATTTTGCATCCTGGATCGGCGGCGACCGCGACGGCAACCCGAATGTCACCGCAGGCACGACGGCTTACGCGCTTGCCGAAAACCGCGGCATGGCCATCCGCCTGTATCTCACCCAGGTGCGTCGTCTGGTGACCCTGCTCAGCATCAGCACCAATGTCGTCGACATGCCAACCGATTTCGGACCGGCTCTGGTGGAGGCGCTGCAGGCGAGCGGCTGCGGCGAGGCAATCGCTTGCCGTAACGTCGACGAGCCGCTGAGGCAGTTCTCGGCAGCAATGCTCTGCCGGCTGGAAGCCATGACCGGCGAGGGCAGCGGCGTGCCGTATCCCAATGCTGAAGCATTCCGGGCGGATCTCAGTTGCCTCATGCAAGCGCTGCATCTGCTTGGCGGCAAGATGATGGCGCAACGTCTGGTGCGACCGCTGCTGCAGCAGGTCGAGAGCTTCGGCTTTCACACCGTTGCCCTGGACATTCGCCAGAACTCGACGGTTGTGAATCGGGTACTGGCAGAGCTCTTTGCCGTGATGGACCCGGCGGGCAAACCTGCCTCACCCGGTTCGCCGCAGTGGTCTGCACGCATCCGCGACGCGATCCGCAGAGGCGAGTGCATCACCTTTGACCCGGCGGGTCTCACCGACGAGACCCGTGAGCTGCTCGACCTGTTCGACGTGATCCGCGACGCATCCGCCGAGAAGGGCGGTGCCATCGGGGCATTCATCCTGTCGATGACACAATCCGCCGACGACATCCTGGCTGTCTACCTGCTCGGGCAGCTCTGCGGGCTGGCAACCGCATCGGATGGCTCGGGAACCATCAATCTGAGAGTGGTGCCGCTGTTCGAGACCATCGCCGATTTGCGCGCGGCCCCGGCCATCCTCGAACAGCTTCTTGGCCTGTCCATCGTGCGCCGCACGATCCGTGATTTCGGCAACCGCCAGGAAATCATGCTGGGCTATTCCGACTCCAACAAGGATGGTGGGTTCCTCGCCGCGAACTGGGAACTCAGCAAGGCGCAGAAGCAGCTGACGAAGCTGGGCCGCAGGCACAAGGTCCGGATTTCCTTCTTCCACGGGCGGGGCGGTTCGGTCAGCCGTGGCGGCGCCCCCACCGGCCGCGCCATTGCCGCACAGCCGGCAGGCACGGTCGACGGCTGGATGCGCGTGACCGAACAGGGTGAAGTCGTCTCGTCGAAATTCGCCAATCGTGGCACCGGCCTGCATCAGCTCGAAATCCTGGCAGCAAGCGTCTTCGCGCACAGCGTGAAATCGCCCAACGAGGCCGAACTGAGAGACATTCCCGAATTCGACGAGGCGCTGGAAGCCCTCACCGGCATGTCGCTTGCCGCCTATGCCAGTCTGATTGGCGAGCCTGGCTTCATCGACTATTTCAACCAGGCGAGCCCGGTCGAGGAACTCGCCTTGCTGAAGATCGGCTCACGTCCCGCACGCCGCTTCGGCGCCCGCGATATCGCTGACCTGCGCGCCATACCCTGGGTTTTCGCCTGGAGCCAGAACCGCCATCTGCTCACCGGCTGGTACGGCATCGGCAGTGCCATCAATTCATTCGTCACCGTGCGCGGCGATGCCGGTCGCGACCTGCTGCGGCAGATGTTCGAGCGTTCGCGTTTCTTCCGGCTCATCATCGATGAGGTCGACAAGACCCTCTACCAGGCCGACATGGAAATCGGCCGGCTTTATGCAGGGCTCGTTGCCGACAGCAGCGTTGGCAAACGCATCTTCCATAAGATCGAGGCCGAATACGATCTGACCAGCGCCATGGTGCGGTCGATCGTGGGCGACACCGACTTCGCCACGCGTTTCCCGGCATTCAAGCGCAATTTCGACCGTTTGCGGCCGGAAATGAACAGCATCCACGCGCTCCAGGTGAAATTGTTGCAGGAAGTCCGCGACCAGGCCGCGAATGCTTCGCCGTCGAAGCGGCCGGTCAACGCGCTCCTGCTTTCGATCAACTGCATATCCTCCGGTCTCGGCTGGACAGGTTGAAGACAGGATCGGCGCCAGGCGCCAGAAAGGATTGGACGCATGAACATCCCGGCACGACCCGGCCTCGGCGGCCTCAGCCAGTTCTTCCACAGTGGCGTTGCTTCGACCGATCCGGCGGTCAGCGCCGCCATGGCGCGCGAGCTCGACAGGCAGCGCGACGAGATCGAACTGATCGCCTCCGAGAACATCGTCTCCAAGGCGGTCCTGGAAGCGCAAGGTTCGGTGCTCACCAACAAATACGCCGAGGGCTATCCCGGACGCCGCTACTATGGCGGCTGCCAGTATGTCGACGAGGTCGAGGAGCTGGCACGTGAGCGCGCCAGGCAATTGTTCGGCTGCACGTTCGTCAACGTGCAGCCGCATTCCGGCAGCCAGGCCAACCAGTCGGTATTCATGGCGCTCATGCAGCCGGGCGACACCTTCATGGGATTGAACTTGGCGGCAGGTGGCCACCTCACCCATGGTTCGCCGGTCAATCAGTCCGGCAAGTGGTTCAACGTCGTTTCTTATGGCGTGCGCCAGCAGGACCAGCGCATCGACCTGGACGAGGTCCGCGATCTCGCGCTCCAGCACCGGCCGAAGGTGCTGCTGGCTGGCGGCTCGGCCTACCCAAGATTCATCGACTTCAAGGCGTTCCGCGAGATCGCCGATGAGGTCGGCGCCAAGCTGTTCGTCGACATGGCGCATTTCGCCGGTTTGGTCGCCGGCGGCGTCCACCCCAATCCGCTCGAACATGCCCATGTGGTGACGACCACGACGCACAAGACATTGCGGGGACCGCGCGGCGGCATGGTGCTGTCGAACGACGAGGAGATCGGCAAGAAGATCAATTCGACCGTCTTCCCCGGCTTGCAGGGCGGACCGCTGATGCATGTCATTGCCGCCAAGGCGGTGGCCTTTGGCGAGGCGCTGACGCCTGAATTCAGGACCTATGCCGCCCGCGTCGTCGAAAACGCCAAGGCGCTCGCCGAAACCCTTGCTTCCGGCGGCGTCGATATCGTGTCCGGCGGCACCGACACGCATCTGATGCTGGTCGACCTCCGGCGTAAAAACCTTACCGGCAAAGCGGTGGAGGCTGCCCTGGGTCGAGCCCACATCACCTGCAACAAGAACGGCATTCCGTTCGACCCGCAAGGACCTGCGGTAACCTCGGGCGTTCGCCTCGGCACGCCGGCCTGCACGACGCGCGGGTTCCGCGCCGAGGAGTTCCGTCTCGTCGGTCGGTTGACCATGGAGGTGATCGACGGCCTTGCCGCCAATGGCGAGCACAACAACAACCGGATCGAGAATGAGGTGCGGGAGGAAGTCGAGGCTTTGGTGCGCCGCTTCCCGATCTACGACTAAGCATGATCCCGAAAAGTTGCAGACTTTTCGGACCAAGATCATGCGGCAAACAAAAGGATAGAGCGGAATGCGATTCAGTCAGTTCGCATTCCGCTCTATCCAGGTCGCGCTGGAGCCTGTGGGAAGCCGATGACCGCTGTATGGAAAGTTCAGCATCCGGGTTGGGAGACCGATGTCACGCCCATGACGGGAGAGAAGAAATTCAGGGTTCTGATCGCGGAACGCAATCCGCTGGTCGTCGCAGCACTTGGTGACATGATCCACCGAGACAGCCGCTTCGACATGGTCGGTTCCGTGCAGGCTGGCGAGGCATTTCTCGAAGCTGTCTCCCAGGGAGAACCCGGCTTCGATCTTGCCGTGCTCGGCTGGAAGCTTGCCGACATGGATGGAAGCGGTGTGCTGGCCGAATTGCAGCGCCGAAACCTGCATGCGCGCGTCGTCATTTTCTCCAACGACCACGACATCGCCATCCTCAAGCAGTGCGTGCGTCTTGGCGTGCAGGGCTTCTGCTACCAGTTCGATGATCCCGCCATCCTGTTCGACACGCTGATCGCGGTCGCCCACGGCCGCATCTGCATCCCCTATGTGGATGTTTCGCGCATCAACGACACGCCGCTATCGCGGCTCACGCCCCGCGAACGCGAATTGCTGGCGGTGCTGGCGGACGGATGGACCAACCTGCAGATCGCCACGCGCACCGGCATCTCGGAGAACACGGTCAAATATCACCTCAAGAACCTCTACGACAAGCTGGACGTGCGCAACCGTGCCATGGCGGTGGCGCTGTTCGCCAGCGAGCGCAGCAGAGGCCCGCATATGGGTCCGCAATAAGTTTCGTCCTCCCCTCAAACACCCTCTCGGCAATTGCGAAGGATCGTCTTCGCAGCGCAGCAGCGAACTGATGCGGCGCAACATGCGCTTTTCCTTGACAGTTTGTCGCAGTTTCTAAATATTCCCCTTGGGCAAATAGTTTTCTGCAAAATCAACAACGATGCCCCGCAGTCGCGCAGCCTCATGGGAGGGGAATATGGATGCGACATCAAGCCAGCATGCTGGTTCGACTACACTTGACGAACGAATAGACCGGATGCATGGGCGCGACCGCCTCGGCGCGATCGCATTCGTGGCAGCCATCTGGCTGACCATCCTGTTCGCCCTTTTCACCGTCTGGCCCTACATCGAAGTGCCCGGCATCCGCATCATCCTGGCGGTTGCTGCCGTCCTCGTGCTTGGTCTCAACACAGCGGCCATCGCGGCGATGCTGCGCCACTACAGCGACGACAAGCACTTCATCTACGGCCTCGACCTGAAGCATCTCGACGAGATGCGCAGACGCCGAACTTGAGGGGAAACCGATGGCCTACAAACCTCCGAAACAAAGCCTTGCCGGGCAGATCTTCGACGTCTTCGTCCTTCTCGTCCTGACGGTCGGCGCACTCTACATCCCGCTCTACATGGGGCTGGCGGGAGCAGCCAAGACACCGCAGCCGATCGCCAACCCGACCTGGGAAGCACTTGGCCAGAACGCCACCGAACAGCAGCAATGGGCAGCACTCGGCATCACCGATCCTGCCGCCGCGAGTGACATCATCACCGCCCGCTTCGACTACTCCTTCAGCTGCGTCGCGCTGATCGTGATGGCCGTCTTCGTCATCGGTTATTTCGTCATGGTCGTGCGCCTGTCCGACAAGGAATATCGCGAAGTCATCGAAGAACGCTTCGGCCCGAAACGATAGGAGCGCGCGATGGATATCTGGAACATCCTCGAATACGCCGCCTGGGCGCTGTCTGCGCTGTTCGGCGCCTTGATGCTGATCGACCTGATCAAGGTCGACACCACCTACGACAACGACCTGCTGACCTCTTCGCGTGAAGGCGAGATCGAGGCCACGGCCGAGCGTCACACGATCTAGGGAAAACGGCGATGGCAAATGTGACTTCAACCGCCGCGCCGGAGCGGCTCCAGCTTCTGCGCGTTCTTGGCCCTGCCCATGTCTGGGCACTCGGCGTCGGCATCGTGCTCGTCGGCGAATATATGGGCTGGAACTTCTCGGTCGGCAAAGGCGGCATGATCGCCGGTCTTGTCGCCTGCTGGGTGGCCGGCCTGCTCTACACCTGCGTCGCGATGATCGATTCCGAGGTGACCTCCACGGTCGCCGCGGCCGGCGGTCAATACGCCCAGGCTAAACACATCGTCGGGCCGTTGATGGCCTTCAATGTCGGCCTCTTCCTGGTCATGGCCTACACCATGCTGGAAGCCGCCAATGCCATCACCGTCGGCTTCCTGCTCGACACAGTCGCCGGCATGCTCGGCCATTCCGGCCTCAACCAGAAGCCCTTCATCATCCTTGCCGTCATGTTCCTGGCCTGGCTGAACTATCGCGGCGTGCTGGCAACCCTGACCTTCAACCTCGTCATCACCGCGATCGCCTTCGTGTCGATCATCGTGCTGTTCCTTTCCGTGCAGTTCGGCGGTTCCGCCGTGCCACTCGACTTCTCCGCCATCACCAGCGACCCTCTGCCCTATGGCTGGGTCGGCATCGTCGCGGCCCTGCATTTCGGGCTCTGGTATTATCTCGGCATCGAGGGCACTTGCCAGGCCGCTGAAGAAGTGCGCTCCCCTGCCCGCTCGCTGCCGTACGGCACGATGGCCGGCATCATGACGCTGCTGATTGCCGCCACCCTGACCTGGTATGTCTGCTCGGGCCTGATCCCCTGGGAATATCTCGGCCAGGCGGGAACGCCGCTGTTCGACGCCGCCCGCGTAACCGGTTCCACCGGCCTGATGATGCTGCTCTTCGTCGGCACCACCTTCGCCACGCTCGCTTCGGCCAATGGCTGCATCAACGATGCCTCGCGCGCCTGGTTCTCGATGGGCCGCGACCGCTATCTGCCGAGCTGGTTCGGCGCCGTGCATCCGACCTACCGCACGCCGTACCGCTCGATCGTCTTCCTGGTTCCGATCGCGCTCATCTTCGCGCTCGGCGCGCCGCTTGACCAGGTGGTGACCTTCTCGATCCTGTCGGGACTGCTCGGATACACCTTCATGACCTTCAACATGGTGATGTTCCGCAAGAAGTGGCCGCTCGACAGCATCAAGCGCGGTTACGTGCATCCATTCCACCCGATCCCGGCGTTGTTGCTGCTGGTTCTTTGCGCCACTGCCTATGTCGCGGTGTTCCTCGGCTACGGCACCCAGCTCATCGCCATGATGTGCTTCTACATCATCGCCTCGCTGTGGTTTCATTTCTGGCGCTATCGCTTCGTCAAGCGTGGCGACCAGTTCACCATGCCGTGGCCACGCCCGAACGGTTATTGAGCTAGAGATGCCGCGCGCTGGGAACCCGGCGCGCGGCTTCGGATTATCATGATGGTCACCAACCTCCTCCTTGCCCTGGTCGCCGCTATTGTCGTCACGACACTGGCGGCGATCGCCATACGCGACCAGCGCAGGCTGGCCAGCCAACGTCGCGGCCTTCTCGATCAGGTGTCCGACATTCTCGACAACAGCCGTGTCCACCTCGCCCGCGACGGCTTCCCCATGCTTGATGGAAATCTCTCGGACGGCAGGCGGCTTCGCATCGAACTGATCGCCGACACGCTCGTCTGCCGCCGGCTGCCGCAACTGTGGCTGAAGCTGACGTTGGCCGAACATTCTCCCCAAAACCGGCCATCGATCGGCGCGCTGGCGCGTCCGACCGGGGCCGAGTTCTATTCGCTGGTCCACGACCTGCCGGAATGGCTCCCGCCCCCGCGGACGGACACATCGATGCTTATGCGCGGAGATGGCACGGCAACGGCGGCCGAGGTCGAGCGAAGCGGTTCGATCTTCTCGGCGCTGTTTCGCAATCCTGCCGTCAAGGAAGCCGTCATCACTGCGAAAGGTGTGCGCCTGATCCGGCAGGTGGCTGAAGGCGATCGCGGCGCGCATCTGCTGTTGCGCCAGGTCCGTTTTCCCCTCGAGGCAGTTTCACCCGACCTCCTGCGCACCGCCATCGCCGAAGCACAGTTGCTGTCGGAAGCCCTTGCGGACAGCAACACGAAAACGAGGACGACAGAGCCGATGGAAGCCGGAGAATGATCAAACGGATCAACCCCTATCTGGTCCTGGCTTTGGCGGTCGTCTTGCCAGGTGCCGGCCATGTCGCCATTCGAGAGGCACCGCGCGGACTGGTGTTTGCGTTCTTCGTGCTGTTCTTTTCGGTCCTGACCTACATGACGACGACACCGGACCAATCCTTCATCGGACGCCACGCCGGTGGCCTGTTTGTCTGGGCGCTTTCCCTTCCTGACGCCTATCGTCGGGCACGCATGAGATACGCGATGGCCGATCGAACAGCTGCGACATCTGCGAACCGATAGAGCCGTGGACTAGCCCATCGAAAAGGCCCGCCGCGATATCGCGGCGGGCCTTTGATTGTGCTGCGTGGCTGCCCATTCAGGCGAAGATGCTGATCGGCCAACTCACTCCGCGGCGACGGACGAAGCGGTGCGCAGATAGGATTCGAGTGAATCGTCGAGTGCATCCTTCCATGGCGTGTGATGCGCCGGCGCCATCGTGCCAGTGATGACCGAGCGGTAGGAGTGGTTGCGGAATTCCATGATGCCGTGCTTCTTGTGTTCCTTCCACTCGAAGAAGGCCTGATTGGCGCCATCGACGTCGAAACTCGGATAGTCGGTTTCCGCGATCAGTTCCTTGACGTAGTCGCCCTGGTATTCGATCGCATCGTGCGCGTCCTTGCCGGCATCCTCGCGCGCCACGCGATCCTCGACGTCGGCGATCATCTCCTGCTTGCCCGAAGGCATCTTGATGCGACCGAGGATGACGTCACGTGTCCACCAGGCCTGTGCATCGAACATGTTGAAGGTGAACCACTGGTCCTGCATGCCGATATAGAACAGCGCCGGATTGTGGACATAAGCGACGCCCTTGTAGAGATCGGCGGTCGCCAGCCGGTTGGCGGTCCTCAGGCGCAGGTCGTCGGGCAGGAACGGGAAGTGGTGCTTGTAGCCGGTGCACAGGATGATCGCATCGACGCGTTTCGTCGATCCATCCTTGAAGGTGGCCGTGTTGATGTCGACCTTCTCCAGCAGCGGCTTCTCTTCCCAGTTGTCCGGCCATTCGAAGCCCATCGGCGCGGTACGGTAGCAATTGGTGATCGACTTGGCACCGTACTTCCAGCACTGCGAGCCGATATCTTCTGCCGAATAGCTGGTGCCGACGATCAGGATGTCCTTGCCGGTGAATTCGCGGGCATCGCGGAAGTCGTGGGCATGCAGGATGCGGCCGTTGAAGCGATCGAAGCCGGGGAACTCGGGAACATTCGGGGTCGAGAAATGGCCCGAGGCGACGATGACATTGTCGAATTCCTCGGAATAGCAGTGGTCTTTCGGCAGGTCCTGAACGGTGACGGTGAACTTCCTGGTCTGTTCATTCCAGGTGACCATGCGCACGACGGTCTCGAAGCGGATCCATTTGCGAACCCCGGCCTTCTCAACCCGGCCCTGAATGTAGTCGAAGAGCACGGCGCGCGGTGGATAGGAGGCGATCTGCTTGCCGAAATGCTCCTCGAAGGAATAGTCGGCGAACTCCAGCCCTTCCTTGGGGCCGTTCGACCAGAGGTAGCGGTACATCGAACCGTGGACAGGCTCGCCATACTGGTCGAGGCCGGTGCGCCAGGTGTAGTTCCACAAACCGCCCCAGTTGGCCTGCTTCTCGAAGCAGACAATTTCCGGAATGTCGGCGCCTTTCTCCGCGGCGGATTGAAATGCTCTCAGCTGTGCCAGGCCCGACGGGCCGGCTCCAATCACGGCGACGCGCGCTTTCATACGGAAACACCTCCCAGTTCATTTCCATAGCGAAAAAATTTTCACTGTGATGATAATAACGCGATTTCGTTGCTGTCAACAAGCTTCGTGCCGAGCAACGCCGGCAAAGCTTGCTGCGCCTGGCATCCGTGGCCAGGAGTGGACGAAAGGAGGAGACCCGAAACCCCGCGGATCGCACATGCTGGTGAAAACCCAGGCTTGCGTGAGAGGACGAAACGGGTATTCTCTAGATTGAAATTATTTTACACACGGGCAAATTCGTGTGAGGTGGTCATGCAGCAGACAGCCTATCCCACCGTGGTCGCCGGGCCACCCCGGCCGAGCCTGATCTTCCAGCCCGGACTGCTTCTGCCGGGCACAGAGCGCTATCATGTGCCGGGTGGCAGCGCCATCGTTATCGACGTCGACGTCGGAGACAAGATCAGCATCCGCAATGCGGAAGGTGGCCAGCCCTGCGAACTGGTCGCCTTCGAGCAATCCGGCCGCGCCGATACAGGCATCATCGGGGCCAAGAGCAACAGCAACGCTGCCGGCCTCAAGATCCTGCTGCTCGGCGGCGATGACAGCCTGCACGCCTTGCGCAACGGTCTGGAACGCCGAAAGCTGCAGTTGGCCAATGCCGAAGCCCTGCGTATCTTTTCCAGCACCACGCCCGCCGGCACCGAAGAGAGCTTCACTGCAACGCGTGACGGCTCGCTGGTCATTGCGGCTCCCGGCGGCCCGATGGCGGTGGATGAGCACGACACGGCGACGCCGCTGGTGGTGTTGGTTCGGCGCGCGACGATCCGCACCAAGAGGAGGTCAGAGCTACCCGATCCGCTCGCCGACCCGGTGCTCGACCTACGGGTCAAATCGCGCACGGCGGAAGCTTACTTCGTCAAGGCCGGCGACTACATCCAGATCATCGACGTCGATGGTCGCCAGTGCACCGACTTCCAGTGCTTTTCCGCACGCAAGCTCGACAAGGGCCGCGATCTCGCGCTCGACGTCACCGCCACGCGCTCCCTGATGGGCCATGCCTATCCGATGCCAGGGCTCCATGCGAAATACTTCGATCAGGATTTCGAACCGCTGGTCGAGGTGGTGCAGGATACCTGTGGCCGCCATGATGCCTTCGCGCTGGCCTGCTATGCCAAATATTACGACGACATCGGCTATCCGGGTCACATCAACTGCTCGGAGAATTTCAACGGCGCCCTCGCCCCGCATGGTGTGACCGCCCGCGGCGGCTGGATGGCGGTGAATTTCTTCTTCAACACCGGGATTGACGCGCACGGTGTCATGTTCTCCGACGAGCCGTGGTCGCGGCCGGGCGACTACGTGCTTCTGCGCGCACTGACCGACATCGTCTGCGTGTCTTCCGCCTGTCCGGACGACACCACGCCGGCCAATGGCTGGAACCTCACCGACATCCATATCCGGACCTATTCCGGACAGCACAAATTCTCCCGTGCGATTGCCAGACGAGTGACCCCGGATGCAGAGCCAAAGATGACCCGCGAAACCGCCTTCCATTCCAGCTTCGCCAAGCACACCCGCAACTTCATTGAATACAAGGGTTACTGGCTCGCCAATTCCTTCGCCAAGGAAGGACCGCTGCAGGAATATAGGGCCTGCCGCGAAAGGGCCGTGGTGATGGACCTTTCCGCTCTGCGCAAGTTCGAAGTCACCGGTCCGGATTCCGAGGCCCTGCTGCAATACACACTCACCCGCGACGTGAAGAAACTCGGCATCGGCCAGGTCGTCTACACCGCCATGTGCTACGAGCACGGCGGCATGATCGACGACGGTACCTTGCTGAGGCTCGGCAAGGACAATTTCCGCTGGATCGGCGGCGACGACTATTCCGGCCAATGGCTGCGCGACAAGGCCGAGGAGTTGGGCCTCAAAGTCCTCGTGCGGTCTTCGACCGATCAGATGCATAACATCGCAGTGCAGGGTCCCAAGAGCCGCGACATCCTGAAGGACATCGTCTGGACACCGCCGCATCAGCCTTCGCTGGCCGAAGTCGAATGGTTCCGTTTCACCATCGGCCGCATCGGCGATTCTCAAGGCGTGCCAATCGTCGTCTCGCGCACCGGCTACACAGGCGAACTCGGCTACGAGATCTGGTGTCATCCGCGCGATGCCGAGAAGGTTTTCGACGCGGTCTGGGAAGCCGGCCAGCCACATGGACTGGTGCCGATGGGCATGGCCGCGCTCGACATGGTGCGCATCGAGGCGGGCCTGATCTTCGCCGGCTACGAATTCTCCGACCAGACCGACCCGTTCGAGGCGGGCATCGCCTTCACGGTGCCGTTGAAATCGAAGACCGACGACTTCATCGGTCGCGAGGCTTTGATCCGGCGCAAGGAGAACCCGATCCACAAGCTCGTCGGCCTCGAGATCGACAGCAATGTCGATGTCGGCCATGGCGACTGCGTCCATATAGGCAGGGCACAGATCGGCGTGGTCACCTCGTCGATGCGTTCGCCGATCCTCGGCAAGAACATCGCTCTGGCAAGAGTAGACGTCACACATTCCGAAGTCGGGACAGAAGTCGAGATCGGCAAGCTCGACGGCCACCAGAAGCGCCTTCCCGCCCGGGTCGTTCCTTTTGCCCACTACGACCCGCAGAAGACCAGACCACGTTCCTAGAGTGCCGCGCGTCCTTTTGGACGCGCAAAGGTCGCTCTAGCACTTTGATTTGGCGCCTGATCCTTTCCGAAAATCGATTCCGATTTTCGGGGTCATGCGCTAAGGCCGTTTATAGGCGGATCGTTTCACTCCCTGGGCGATCCGCCTTTTTTCTTTTCCGGCCGCACCGGCCGCCCTGTTTTCAGACATCGCGATCATGGTCGAAAGGTGGATGATTTCCACCGAAACACGCCTTGCCTGCCTTTTCCTTATGTGCAAATATCTTTCCCAAGATGCAAAGAGCGAAACCGTACTCCAATCGCCTGGGCGTCGCGAAAGCTCACTCGAGACGACGAGGCAGCCGTGCCGAAAGTTTTGTATGACCTTCACCAGGGCCACGCCCCGATCACCCTGCATCAGGCCTTCCAGGACGCCACGGACACGCTTGAGGGAGACGGCGACGCGCAGGAGCCAGCGGTATTCGTCGAAGGCTGCGCGGTCCCGGTGACCGCCGTCTTCGGCGCCATGCTGGAATGCACCGACCTGATGCCCTTTCGCACCCGCGAATCCGTCAACGTCGTGCTTGCTGCAGCACGCGAAGGCGCGCTGATCGACAGCGGCGACATCTACGCGCGCGGCGCGCGGCTGATGCTCTCTTATTGCCGCCGGCGCTTCGGGAATATCCCCTCGCCCGGCTGTCTCGACACTGGCGATCTTTCTCAGCGCGCATCGAACTGACAGAGGACGTTCCATGAGCACGATCATCGACGGCAAGGCTGTCGCCGAAGAACTCGTCGCCGGCATCAAGACGGCGACGCAGGACCTTGTGGCGAGAACCGGCACACAGCCAGGCATCGCTGTCGTCATCGTCGGCGAAGACCCTGCCAGCCAGGTCTACGTTGCCTCCAAGGGCAAGAAGGCCAAGGAATGCGGTTTCCACTCGATTCAGCACACGCTGCCTGACGACACATCCGAGGAAGACCTGGTAGCGCTGATCGAGCGGCTCAATGCCGATGACGCCATCCACGGAATCCTCGTGCAATTGCCGCTGCCCAAGCAGATCGACGCCGGCCGCATCATCCAGACCATTTCGCCGGACAAGGACGTCGACGGCTTCCATTTCGTCAACGTCGGCAAGCTGGGTGCCGGCGAACTGGAGACGGCTTTCGTGCCCTGCACGCCAGCAGGCTCGATGCTGCTGATCGAGCGCGCGCTAGGCCGCGACCTGTCCGGCCTCAACGCAGTCGTCGTCGGTCGCTCCAACATCGTCGGCAAGCCGATAGCCAATCTGCTTCTGGCAGCCAACGCTACCGTGACCGTCGCGCATTCAAAGACGAAGAACCTGCCCGATCTTTGCCGCACCGCCGACATTCTCGTCGCCGCTGTCGGCCGCCCCGAAATGATCAAGGGCGACTGGGTCAAGCCAGGCGCGGTGGTGATCGATGTCGGCATCAATCGGTTGCCACCTGGCGAAAACGGCAAATCGCGCCTCGTAGGCGATGTCGCCTATGACGAGGCTTTGCCCGCGGCAGGCGCCATCACCCCGGTGCCGGGAGGTGTCGGGCCGATGACGATCGCGCTTTTGATGTCGAACACTCTGACGTCGGCCATGCGCGACGCAAGCCCGCGCGCCTGAAGGGACCATTCCGCGATAGCAGGAATTAGGCCGCACCGCGGCGATCAACACCGGGAACGGATAAAGACAAGGGAGGAGAGCCCTCATGGCCGAGTACAAGAGTGACATCGAGATCGCGCGTGGCGCGAAGAAGCAGCCGATCCAGGCGATTGGTGAGAAGATCGGCATTCCGAGCGAGCATCTACTGCCCTACGGCCATGACAAGGCCAAGGTCTCGGCCGAGTTCATCAAGTCGGTCAAAGGCAACAAGGACGGCAAGCTGATCCTGGTCACCGCCATCAACCCGACACCGGCCGGCGAAGGCAAGACCACCACCACGGTCGGTCTGGGTGATGGCCTCAACCGCATCGGCAAGAAGGCCGTCGTTTGCATCCGCGAAGCCTCGCTCGGACCCAATTTCGGCGTCAAGGGCGGTGCCGCCGGCGGCGGTTATGCCCAGGTCGTGCCTATGGAAGACATGAACCTGCACTTCACCGGCGACTTCCACGCCATCACCACCGCCCACAACCTTCTGTCGGCCCTCATCGACAACCACATCTACTGGGGCAATGAACTCGGCATCGACATCCGTCGCGTCGCCTGGCGCCGCGTCATGGACATGAACGACCGCGCGCTGCGCCAGATCATCGTCTCGCTCGGCGGTGTCGCCAACGGTTTCCCGCGCGAGGCCGGCTTTGACATCACCGTCGCCTCCGAGGTGATGGCGATCCTGTGCCTTGCCACCGACCTGAAGGATCTCGAAAAGCGCCTCGGCGACATCATCGTCGCCTATCGCCGCGACAAGACCCCGGTCTATGCCCGTGACCTCAAGGCCGACGGCGCCATGGCGGTGCTGTTGAAGGATGCCATCCAGCCGAACCTGGTGCAGACGCTGGAGAACAACCCTGCCTTCGTGCATGGCGGCCCCTTCGCCAACATCGCCCATGGCTGCAACTCGGTGGTCGCCACCACCACCGCGCTCAAGCTCGCCGACTATGTCGTGACCGAAGCCGGCTTCGGTGCCGATCTCGGTGCCGAGAAGTTCTTCGACATCAAATGCCGCAAGGCTGGCCTGAAGCCGGCCGCTGCCGTCATCGTCGCCACCGTGCGCGCCATGAAGATGAATGGCGGGGTGAAGAAGGAAGACCTCGGCCAGGAGAACATCGAGGCGGTGAAGAAAGGCTGCGCCAATCTCGGTCGTCACATCGAGAACGTGAAGCAGTTCGGCGTGCCGGCGGTGGTTGCCATCAACCACTTCGTCTCCGACACCGATGCCGAGATCGAGGCGATGAAGGCGTTCGTGGCGGCGCAAGGGGCCGAGGCGATCCTGTGCAAGCACTGGGCGCAGGGCTCCGCCGGCATCGAGGAGCTTGCCCACAAGGTGGTGGAGATCGCCGAGAGCGGCGCCTCGCAGTTCTCGCCGCTTTACCCCGACGACATGCCGTTGTTCGAGAAGATCAACACCATCGTCAAGCGCATCTATCGCGGTGACGAGGCGATTGCCGACAAGGCGATCCGTGATCAGCTGCACCAGTGGGAACAGGCCGGCTACGGCAACCTTCCCGTGTGCATGGCCAAGACGCAGTATTCCTTCTCGACCGATCCGAACCTGCGTGGTGCTCCGACCGGCCACACGGTTCCGGTGCGCGAGGTCCGTCTTGCCGCCGGTGCCGGCTTCGTCGTCATCATCTGCGGCGAGGTCATGACCATGCCCGGCCTGCCCTCCAAACCATCCTCGGAGAAGATCTTCCTCAACGATCAGGGCCAGATCGAGGGGCTGTTCTAAAGGGAATGGCAGTCGGCAATCGGCAGTAGGCAGTCGGGGTATCGTTCTTTTCTGACTGCCGATTGCCTACTGCCGATTGCCTCGTTTCAAATGACACTACCGGGGAAGCTTTCACTCTACGAAGCCATCGGCGGCGATGATGGCCTGGATCGTCTCGTCCAGGCCTTTTACGACATCATCGAACAGGACGAGGATGCGCAGGAACTGCACCTCCTCCATCGTCGCGGCCATGGTGTCGCCCATTCCCGTATCGAGCAGTTCGACTATCTCTCCGGTTTTCTCGGCGGTCCCCAGCACTATGTGCAAAGGCACGGTCATTCGCGGCTGCGCGAGATCCACGAGCACGTTCCGATCCGGCCTAAGATGCGCGACCTCTGGCTGAAATGCATGGCAAAGGCGGTGGCGGAGGCCGGCATTGCCGAACCGACCGCCAGCCAGCTCATGCAGCATCTGGGGCGGGCGGCCGAGGTCGCCCGCAACCAGGATTAGCTCTTATCCGGAAATGGCGGCGCGCGCCTGCTCTTCCAGCCAAGCCACCATCTTGCGGTATGGCACCGGCCCATGGCTGATGCGGGCAACGCCGAGTTCGGCCAGCTTCTGGCGCGGCGGCACATGTGCCAGCGCGATGATGTTGACCGGCAGCGCAACGGCCTTGCACAGTTTTTCGATCAGCGCCGGATCGCCAAGGCCGGGCGCGAAGAAACCATGCGCGCCGGCCTTCTCATAAGCTGCGGCACGCGCAATCGCCTGTTCGATCAGGGCTTCGCTGTGCTCTTCGGGCTTGGCTTTCAGGAAGATGTCGGTGCGGGCGTTGATGAAGGCCGGTACGCCACTCGCCTTGACCGCATCCGCGGCCGCCTTGATGCGTTCGACCTGCACCGCGATCTCGTAAAGACCACCGCCACCGACGATCTGGTCCTCGAAATTGAAACCGACCGCACCAGCCTCGATCGCCTGTGCCACGGTCGACGCGACCGTCGCCGGCGCCGGTCCATAGCCGCTTTCGAGATCCATCGTAGCCGGCAATTCCACCGAAGCGGCTATGCGGCGGAAATTGTCCAGCGCCAGTGCCAGCGGGATCTTCTCGCCATCGGGATAGCCGAACGCCGCCGCGACCGGCCAGCTGCCGGTCGCCAGCGCCTTGGCGCCGGCCTTGACGACCGCTTGCGCGCTGCCGGGATCCCAGACATTGAAAAGCACCACCGGGTCGCCCTTGACGTGAAGGGCATGGAAAGCACGCGCACGTTCGATCTGGTCGCTCATGGATTTGCCTTGTGCAGGATGTCGGACTGCAGCGAGCGTAGCGTGCACCTCACAGCCGCGCCATGGCACAGATCGACAATGCTGACATGTCCAACCGTCGGTGGCAGCGACGCTGCCGCGGATCAGGACAGCGGTGTGCGGGTGGCCTCGACGCCATATTCAGCTGCGGCATCGGCAAGCGTGTGCCAAAGGCTGTCGGCAAAACTGGTGAAGACCAGCAGGCTGTAGACCGGGCTGCCATTGGCAGCATCAGGTCCGCGCCACAGATTGACGCCAGTGTGGTCGATCGACGTAGCCGCAGCAGCTCCAACCGGAAACACAGCGTCATGCAGGTCGATCGACGACACTTTGGCGAGTGCGTCACGTACTTTGGCGCCCGACAACCGGATCAGGCAGCGGCCACCGGATTGATCACTGAGAGATGCCATGCCGTCGAAGACAACCGCCAGTGATGGGACAGGATCGGGGTTGTTTCCCGCGCTGAGCACAAAGAACTGATCCGGACCGGTCCATATCAGCGTGACGCCTTTGCCGACAGCGGCTCCGGGCTTCTCCGGCGGCAGGACACCCCAGGCATTTTTGGCCGCCTTTGCGACAGCGGCGACCTGGCCACGCCGCGCCATCACCTGCACCAGGTTGAAGTCACTGATTTCCGTCATCGCGATACCGGCATCGCCGGAAGCCAGACCAAGACGGCCCGGCGTGAACGCCTTGCGCAGCGGTGACTGCGCTTCCCAGGAATACTCAACCACGCTGGCGCCCTCCCTCGGGATCGTAGAAGACCGGGCTGGTGATCTCGACATCCATCTCTTCGCCCCGCAGCGGATCGTAGGCCCGCACGATCTCGCCATGGCGTTCGCGTCCACGCTCGACCAACGCCAGTGCGATCCAGTGACCGAGCATCGGCGAATAGCAGACCGAGGTCAGATAGCCCTGGTCGGTGTCGGGACCGGGAACGGCGCCCTTGGGGATGACATGCGCACCCGAACGCAGCCTGCTGGCCTTGTTGACCGGCTTGATGCCGACCACCACCTGCCGGTCCGGCGCGACCAGCGCCTCGCGACCGGCCATGACGCGGCCGACATAGTCCTTTTTCTTCGACATCATCTTGCCGAGGCCAAGATCGTCGGCCGACGTGGTGCCGCTGAGCTCAGGGCCGGCGACATGGCCCTTTTCGATGCGCATCACGCCAAGCGCTTCCGTACCATAGGGCGTAACCCCGAACTCGGCGCCAGCGCGCATCAGGTTCTCGGCCATGGCTTCGCCATAGCGTGCCGGCACGCCGATTTCGAACGCCATCTCGCCGGAGAACGAGATGCGGTAGAGTCGCGCCCGCATGCCGCCACGCAGCGACACCTCGCGCACCCCCATGAACGGAAACCCTTCATTGGAGAGGTCTTCTGCCGGATCGCACAGGTTCTTCAGAAGGTCGCGCGTGTTGGGGCCGGCGATCGAGAACTGTGCCCACTGATCGGTGACCGAAGTCAGCTGTACGTCGAGCTCGGGCCACAGCACCTGCCGGCAGTATTCGAGATGCTGCATGGCCGGCCCGGCCTTGGCGGTGGTGGTGGTTAGGAAATAATGATCCTCGGCCAGCCGCGACGTCGTGCCGTCGTCATAGACCAGGCCGTCCTCGCGCAGCATCAACCCGTAGCGGGCTTTGCCGACCGCGAGATTGGAGAAGGTGTTGATGTAGAGGCGGTCGAGGAAGGTGCCGGCATCCGGACCACGCACGTCGACCTTGCCCAGCGTGGAGACATCGCAGAAGCCGACGCCGTTGCGCACGGCGCGTACCTCACGCGTCACCGACTCCAGCCAGTCCTTCTCGCCCGCGATCGGATACCATTGCGCACGCTTCCAGAGGCCTGTGTCGACGAACACGGCACCCCGCGCGGCTGCCCAGTGGTGTGATGGCGTCAGGCGCCACGCATGGAAATTCTCGTCACGATGGTGACCGGCCAGTGCGCCGATCGCCACTGGCGCATAGGGCGGTCGGTAGATCGTCGTGCCGGTATCGGCGATGTCGCGCCCGCTTGCCTCGGCCATCAAGGCAAGGCCGTTGACGTTGGACAGCTTGCCCTGATCGGTCGCCATGCCGAGCGTGGTGTAGCGCTTCAGATGCTCGACACTCTCGAAGCCTTCACGCTGCGCCAGCTTCACATCGGAAGCCGTGACGTCGTGCTGGAAATCGACGAAAGCCTTGCCCCCTTCGACATGCCACAACGGCTTGATGGCAAATCCTTCATCGTCGCCCTGGGGCTCTTCACCAGCCTTGCCCTTTGCGCCGCAGTCTTTCGCGGCAACGGCCCCGGCCGCATGACCTTCGCGCAGGCAGGCAGCAAGCGAGAAATCACCGCCGGCTGCGCCCACCATGACCATGCCGGCAGGACACTGTCCGGGTACAAAAGCCGCGATGTCATCGCGCCAGATCGGCCTGCCGCGCTGGAACGACGACAGCGCCACATTCGGATTCCAGCCACCCGACATGGCCAGGCAGTCCGTTTCGATCTGTTGCGTACGGCCGGCTGCATCGCGCACGATGATGCTGCGCACGCCGTCGACTCCGCCTTTCACTTCGCTGACGACGCCGCCGAGCTGTCGCACGTTGAGTCCGCGATAGGCCTCGGGAACCACGCCACGGCTGTCGATCACGGCAGCGACGGAAGCCCCTGCACGCTGGACGGCCTCAGCCGTGCGCCAGCCGTCATCATTGTTGGTGAACAGCGCGACCTGGCGCCCAGGCATTGCCGCGAAACGGTTGATGTAGCTGCGCACGGCGGATGCCATCATCACGCCTGGCCTGTCATTGCCCGGGAAAACGAGCGGACGCTCGATTGCGCCGGCCGCGACGACGGCGCGCCTGGCGACGATGCGCCAGAGCCGCTGGCGCGGCTGATGTGCCGGCGGCACCGCGACATGATCGTTGACCCGCTCGAGTGCGCCATAGGTGCCGCCGTCATAGACACCGAAGACAGCCGTGCGGGTCATGATGCGGATGTTGGCCAATCCCGCGATCTCGCGCTGTGCTTCCGCCAGCCATGCCGCCGCCGGCTTGCCGTCGATCTCGCCATTTTCGGAGAGCAGCCGGCCACCGAGTCGATTGTCCTCTTCGGCCAGGATGACGCGTGCGCCGGCGCGACCGGCAGCGAGTGCGGCGGCGAGGCCAGCCGGGCCGCTGCCCACCACCAGCACGTCGCAATGCGCCCAGGCTTTCTCGTAGTGATCCGGATCGGCTTCGCCCGAAGCCTTGCCGAGGCCGGCAGCGCGCCGGATGGCTGGCTCGTAGAGCTTTTCCCAAAACTTCGCCGGCCACATGAAGGTCTTGTAGTAGAAACCGGCGACGAAGATCGGCGAAAACAGCGAGTTCACCGCCATGACGTCATGGCGCAGCGAGGGCCAGCGGTTTTGGCTCTCCGCCGTGAGCCCATCGTAGAGCTCGGTCGTCGTGGAGCGTGTATTGGGCTCGCGCCGTGCGCCGCCGCGCAGTTCAACCAGGGCGTTCGGCTCTTCCGCTCCGGCGGTCAGGATGCCGCGCGGCCGATGATATTTGAACGACCTTCCGACCAGCCTGACGCCGTTGGCCACCAGGGCCGAGGCCAGCGTATCCCCGGCGAAGCCGACCATCTTCCTGCCATCGAAGGTGAAGCCGAGCGGCTGCTTGCGGTCGATCTGGCCACCGCTCGGCAGGCGGTGGGACTGCGTGCCTGCCGAGACGAAGCGCGGCGGCCGTGCATCGGCTGAGGCCTTGTCATTGAAGGCGAGTGGCGCGGCATCGCCGGAAATCTGGCTGGTCCTGCTCATGATGTCGCGCCTGCCTTGGCCGGCTTCTGCGCACCTGCACCCGGTGCCGCGCGCACGGCCTTGATTTCATGTGTCGTCGTGCTGCGGGTGACGGTCAGCCAGGAACGGCAGCCGCCGCCATGGTACCAGCGTTCGTCCATGTCGCCGGCAACGTTGTCACGCAGATAGACGTAATCGAAGAAAAGGTCCTGCGCGTCCGGCTGTTCGGTCCCGTCGGCTGCGAAAGCCATCGGCCGCCTCGGTGCCGCGTCGCCGAGGTAGGTGAACTCGCCGAGTTCGCGTTCTCCGCAGAATGGGCATGCTATGCGCATGGCGCCTTACTCGCTTTCAATGCAGGTTGGGTTGGGCGCCCTGGCCCTTCTCGTCGATCATCGCGCCGCGCCGGAAGCGGTCGAGCCGGAAGCGTTTCGCTTCTTCATGCGGCTCATCGCGAGCGAGCAGATGGGCAAAGACCAGGCCGGAGGCCGGCGTCGCCTTGAAGCCGCCGTAACACCAGCCGGCATTGAGATAGAGCCCGTCGATCGGCGTCCTGTCGATGATCGGCGTGCCGTCCATCGACATGTCCATGATGCCGCCCCACTGGCGCAGCAGGCGCACGCGGCCGATCATCGGCATCAGCGCCATGCCGCCTTCGCAGACGTCTTCCATCACCGGCATGTTGCCGCGCTGGGCATAGGAGTTGTAGCCGTCGAGATCACCACCGAAGACAAGCCCGCCCTTGTCCGACTGGCTGACGTAGAAATGGCCCGCGCCAAAGGTGATGACGCCTGGAATGAGCGGCTTGATCGCCTCGGATACGAAAGCCTGCAGCACATGGCTTTCGATCGGCAGGCGCATGCCGGCCATCGCCGCGACGCGCGAGGTGCTGCCGGCCACCGCCATGCCGACCTTGCCGGCACCGATCGTGCCTCGCGCCGTTTCGACGCCGGTGATCCTGCCGTTCTGGTCGCGCGCGAAGCCGGTCACTTCACAGTTCTGGATGATGTCGACACCGAAGGAGTCGGCGGCGCGCGCATAGCCCCACACGACCGCATCGTGGCGGGCTGTGCCGGCGCGCGGCTGCCACAGGCCGCCCATCACCGGAAAACGGGCATTGTTGTAGTTGAGGAACGGCAGCACCTTGCGGATCTGATCGCTGTCGAGCAATTCCGCGTCGATGCCGTTGATGCGCATGACGTTGCCGCGCCGGGCGAAGGCATCGCGCTGGGCATCGGAATGATAGAGGTTGATGATGCCGCGCTGGCTCACCATCGTGTTGTAGTTGAGGTCCTGCTCTTGGCGCTCCCACAGCTTCATCGACAGCTCGTAGAAGCCGGTGTTACCCGGCAGCATGTAGTTGGAGCGGATGATGGTGGTGTTGCGGCCGGCATTGCCGGATCCGATCCAGCCTTTCTCCAGCACCGCGACGTTGCGGATGCCGTATTCCTTGGCGAGGTAATAGGCGGTGGCCAGTCCATGACCGCCGCCGCCGATGATCACCACGTCATAGTGTTTCTTCGGCTGGGGATCGCGCCAGGCGCGCGTCCAGCCCTTGTGGCCTGAAAGGCCGCCGTGGCGAGCGAGAAGATCGAGTACCGCATTTCAGTCTGTTCTGACCTTTGTCCCAAGGCGTTTCCGGTTTTCGGAAACGCCTTAACCGCTACCGACTTTTCCTGGACTTGCTGCTACCGCTAAACGTCGAGCGTGTGATCGCGCTCCCACTGGGTGAAATGCGACGCGTAGGAGTTCCACTCCTGCTGCTTCAGGCGAATGAAGGCAGCCGAGAATTCCTCGCCCATTGCCGCCTTCAGGGAGGTGTCCTTGTCGTATTCGCGCAGTGCATCGAGCAGGTTGAGCGGCAGCTTTGCACCATGGGTCACGGTGTGGCCGTCCTTGTACATATCGATGTCGCTGCGTGGGCCTGGATCGGCCTTGCTCTTCATGCCGTCGAGGCCAGCGGCAATGATCACAGCCTGCATCAGATATGGATTGGCGGCACCGTCCGGCAGACGAAGCTCGAAGCGGCCCGGCCCCGGCACACGCACCATGTGCGTGCGGTTGTTGCCGGTCCAGGTCACCGTGTTCGGCGCCCAGGTCGCACCCGATATGGTGCGCGGTGCGTTGATGCGCTTGTAAGAATTGACGGTCGGGTTGCAGATCGCGGCCAGCGCCGAAGCATGCTTCATGATGCCGCCGAGGAAATGCCGGCCCTGCTCGGAAAGCCCGAGCTCCATGTTCTTGTCGGCGAAGGCATTGGTCTTGCCGCCGAGATCCCAGACCGAGATATGCGCGTGGCAGCCATTGCCGGTCAGGCCCTGGAACGGTTTCGGCATGAAGGTGGCACGCAGGCCGTGCTTTTCGGCGATCGACTTCACCATGAATTTGAAGAAAGAGTGCTTGTCGGCAGTCGCCAGCACATCGTCATAGGCCCAGTTCATCTCGAACTGCCCATTCGCATCTTCATGGTCGTTCTGGTAGGGCTCCCAGTTCAACGACAGCATGGCGTCGCAGATTTCGGCGATCACGTCATAGCGGCGCATCACCGCCTGCTGGTCGTAACAGGATTTGGCAGCCGTATCGTATTCGTCGGAGATCTGCTTGCCGTCGGGCGTCGTCAGGAAGAACTCCGGCTCGACGCCGGTCTTCACGCGGATGCCGAATTCGGCCGCTTCTGAAACCAGGCGCTTCAGCGTGTTGCGTGGCGCCTGCGCCACGCTCTTGCCTTCCATCAGGCAATCCGAGGCCAGCCAGGCAACCTCCGGCTTCCACGGCAGCTGGATGACCGAATCCGGATCCGGCACGGCAAGCATGTCCGGGTGCGCCGGCGTCAGGTCGAGCCAAGTGGCAAAGCCGGCAAAGCCGGCTCCGTCCTTCTGCATGTCCGATATCGCCTGAGCCGGCACCAGCTTGGCGCGCTGGCCGCCGAACAGGTCGGTGTAGGAGATCATGAAATATTTGACGTTACGCGCCCGGGCGAAATCCTTCAGCTCTGCGGTAACAGCCGTGCCGGCTTCGAAATTGGTTCCCATTGTTTTCCCCTGGGTTTTTCTTCTTGTTGTTTTGATTGATCGAAGAAGATGCCTAGAAGCTGCCCTTTCCCGGTATCCAGCCGGTGCCGGCGAGCGGAACGCCAGCCATGGCCGCGGATTCGATTGTCAGTGCGCAGAGATCCTCCGGCTCCAGGTTGTGCACGTGATTTTTGCCGCAGGCACGGGCGATCGTCTGCGCTTCCAGCGTCATCACTTTGAGATAATTCGCCAGGCGGCGGCCGGCTGCAATCGGATCGACGCGTTTCATCAGCTCCGGATCCTGGGTGGTGATGCCGGCCGGGTCCTTGCCCTCGTGCCAGTCGTCATAGGCACCAGCCGTGGTGCCGAGCTTCTGGTACTCGTCTTCCCAGCGCGGGTCGTTATCGCCGAGCGCGATCAGCGCGGCAGTGCCGATCGACACGGCATCGGCGCCCAGCGCCAGCGCCTTCGCCACATCCGCGCCATTGCGGATACCGCCGGAGACAATGAGCTGCACCTTGCGGTGCATACCGAGATCCTGCAGCGCCTTCACCGCCGGCCGGATGCAGGCGAGTGTCGGCTGGCCGACATGTTCGATGAACACTTCCTGCGTTGCCGCGGTGCCGCCCTGCATGCCGTCGAGCACCACCACGTCGGCGCCTGCCTTCACGGCAAGTGCAGTATCGTAGTAGGGTCGCGCACCGCCGACCTTGACGTAGATCGGCTTTTCCCAGTCGGTGATTTCACGCAGTTCGAGGATCTTGATCTCGAGATCGTCCGGGCCGGTCCAGTCGGGATGGCGGCAGGCAGAGCGCTGGTCGATGCCCTTGGGCAGCGTCCGCATCTCGGCGACGCGGTCGGAAATCTTCTGGCCGAGCAGCATGCCGCCGCCGCCTGGCTTGGCGCCCTGGCCGACAACGATCTCGATGGCATCGGCGCGACGCAGGTCACGCGGGTTCATGCCATAACGTGACGGCAGATATTGATAGACGAGCGTCTGGGAATGGCCGCGCTCCTCCTCGGTCATGCCGCCGTCGCCGGTGGTCGTCGAGGTGCCGGCAATCGTCGCGCCGCGCCCGAGCGCTTCCTTGGCCGGTCCCGACAGCGAGCCGAAGCTCATCCCGGCGATGGTGATCGGAATCTTCAGCTGGATCGGCTTTTTCGCATGGCGAGCGCCGAGCGTGACGCTAGTGTCGCAGCGCTCGCGATAGCCTTCCAGCGGATAGCGCGAGATCGATGCGCCGAGGAACAGCAGGTCGTCGAAATGCGGCAGCTTGCGCTTTGCGCCGGAGCCGCGGATGTCATAGATGCCGGTCGCCGCCGCACGGCGGATTTCCGACATCGTATAATCATCGAACGTAGCCGACCTGCGAGGCGTCGTCGGAGGATTGTGATAGGTCATTTAGGCGTCCCCTCAGTACGCGTCGGCGTTGTCGATATTGAAATTGTAGAGCGTACGGGCCGATCCGTAGCGTGTGAACTCTTCCGGCTTGACATCGGTGATGCCGGCGCGGTCGAGCAGTTCCTTGAGCTTGGCGATATGCTCCGGCCGCATTTCCTTCTTGATGCAGTCGGCACCGAGGCTCTTCACCTCGCCGCGCACGAACAGGCGTGCCTCATAGATGGAGTCACCCAGCGCATCGCCGGCATCGCCCAGCACGACGAGATTGCCGGATTGCGCCATGAAGGCCGACATGTGGCCGACATTGCCGCGCACGACGATGTCGATGCCCTTCATCGAGATGCCGCAACGCGACGAGGCATTGCCCTCGATCACCAGCAGGCCGCCGCGGCCGGTTGCACCGGCGTACTGGCTGGCGTCGCCCTTCACCGTGATCTGGCCCGACATCATGTTTTCGCCGACGCCCGGCCCGGCCGAGCCGTGCACGGTGATGCTGGCCTTGTCATTCATGCCGCCGCAGTAATAGCCGACGCTGCCGCGCACCTCGACGGCGATGGGTTGCGCCACACCGGCAGCAACTGCGTGGCTGCCTTTCGGGTTGATCACTTCCCAGCTTGGTTCGTCGGCCGCATCCGTCACCTGATGCAGAGCGAGGTTGAGTTCGCGCAGCGGTGCCGCATCAAGGTCGAAGACGCGCGGTGCGTAGTTGACTTCGCGCTGAGGCGCCTTGGCGAGAGTGGTCACGGACATCGGCTCAGTGCTCCCAGAAATAGACGGTTGACGGCTCCGGCTCCCACACCTTGGCATCCTCGATGCCGGGCAGCTTGGTCAGCGCACGGTATTCGGAGCCAAAAGCAACGTAGCGATCAGTCTCGGCAAGCACCGCCGGCTTGCAGGCGATGGCATCGCGCACCACGCCGAAACCGTTCTTGGTGCCGACGACAAAGGTGAAGAAGCCATCGAGGTCGCTGACGCTGCTTTCCAGCGCCTGGCCAAGATCCAGGCCATGCGCGATCTTCGAGGACAGATAGGCGGCAGCCACCTCGGTGTCGTTCTCGGTCTCGAATTTCATGCCCTCGCGGATCAGTTCGCGCCGCAGGTTGTTGTGGTTGGACAGGGAACCATTGTGCACCAGACACTCATCTGGACCGGTCGAGAAAGGATGCGCGCCGAGTGTGGTGACTGCGGATTCGGTTGCCATACGAGTGTGACCGATGCCGTGGGTACCCGTCATCTTGCAGACGTCGAAGCGCCTCACGACGTCGACCGGCAGACCGACTTCCTTGTAGATTTCGATGGCTTCGCCAGCGCCCATGATGCGCACCGACGGGCGGAGTTCGGCGATCGCCTCGCGCGCCGCCTCGACCTTGCCGGCCGGCACATCGATCACCGCATGGGTGGACTTGGCCAGCAGCTTCACCTTCGCGTCGATCTTCTTGCCAAGCTCGGCTTCCAGACCAGCAAAATCCGCCTCCGGTGATGGTGACTGAATCGTAACCTTTGCTTTACCCTTGGTGGCCGCACCGTAAACCGCGATGCCCGCGCTATCGGGGCCGCGATCGGTCAGCATCACCAGCATTTCAGAGAGCATGGCGCCGAGTTGCGGCTCCAATGTCTTGTCCTTCAAGAACAGTCCCACAATTCCGCACACGACGTTACCTCCAATGGCAGCGGTCCGATGATTGGACGCTAGCAGCTTTGAAAATCCAATTCAACTGCTATGAATGTTTTTTTCCTTACAGAAAAGTCTCGCACCACGTCTCGCCGCGGAACCGGGACCTCCTGGGAGGACTAAAGTCGGAACCAGGGAAAGTTGCCTATCAGTAATATTTCTTGCACAAAGATATTGCCCAGACGACGGAATTCGAGTCAATATGCGTCTGGCGAAAGTGCAGGCCGATAAGAAAAGAATGGCCGCTTTTCGAAGGTACCCTTGAGGAGAAGGACACCCACATGACAGCTTCCTGGCGTTTCTCGACTTTGGCCGACCGCCATCGCGCCCTGGGCTCCAAGCTTGAAGACTGGAGCGGCATGGGCACGGCCTGGACCTATGACAAGGACGCCGACGAAGAATATGTCGCCATCCGCACCAAGGCCGGCCTGATGGACGTTTCGGGCCTGAAGAAGGTCCACATCACCGGCCCGCACGCCTCGCATCTGATCGACCTGTGCACGACGCGCGATGTCGAGAAGATCTACCCGGGCAAGTCGGTCTACGCCTGCATGCTCAACGAGGCCGGCAAGTTCACCGACGATTGCGTCGTCTACCGCATCAGCACCAATTCCTGGATGGTCGTGCATGGTTCGGGCACCGGCCACGAGGAGCTGACGCGCGCATCCATCGGGCGCGACGTCTCGGTTCGCTTCGACGACAACCTGCACGACCTGTCGCTGCAGGGCCCGACTGCCGTCGACTACCTGGCCAGGCATGTGCCCGGCATCCGCGACCTCAACTACTTCCACCATATGCAGACCCAGCTGTTCGGCCTGCCGGTGATGATCTCGCGCACCGGCTATACCGGCGAGCGCGGCTATGAAATCTTCTGCCGTGGTCAGGATGCCGGCACGATCTGGGATCGCATCCTCGAAGAAGGCAAGAGCGACGGCATCATACCCTGTCGCTTCACTACGCTCGACATGCTGCGCGTCGAGAGTTACCTGCTGTTTTATCCCTACGACAATTCGCAGAAGTACCCCTTCGACAACGAAGGACCTGGCGACACCCTGTGGGAGCTGGGACTGGATTTCACCGTCAGCCCCGGCAAGACCGGCTTCCGCGGCGCCGAGGAACACTACCGCCTCAAGGGCAAGGAGCGCTTCAAGATTTTCGGCGTCTTGCTGGAAGGCACCAAGCCTGCCGACGAAGGCGCGCCGATCTATCGCAACGGCAAGAAGGTCGGCGTCGTCACCTGCGCGATGTATTCACCGCTGGTGAAGAAATCGATGGGCATCGCCCGCCTCGATGTCGACTGTGCCGTCGTCGGTACCGAACTCGAGATCCGCAACGCGTCCGGGTCGGTGAAGGCGACCGCACAGGCATTGCCGTTCGACGATCCCAAGAAGCTGAAGCGCACGGCGAAAGGCTGATCCGTTGGACGGGATGCCGGCAAAGACGATCCTCAGTCGCCCGGTCTATGGAACCCTGTCGCCCCAGACCGGCAAGAACCATCTCTTCGTCGCGGACGCCGAAGGTGCGTCCGCGATCCTCGACCTGGCGAAGAAAGCTCCGGACGGCTTCTTCGCCAGCACACACATCATGTTCATTCCGGAAACGAGCCGAAGCCAGTTCCAGGCTTCGCTCAGGGCCCTGAAGCCTGCGCAGTTCTACGAGGGTCCCTCGATCGCGGCAGCCCTGCCCCGTCTCAGGCAGACGCTTGCCAATGCGCATATGGGACTGAGGCTTTATCTTGCCGGCACCGAAGGGCTGATCGGCCAGGCCATGCAGGTGGCGCTGGAGGCCGGCATCGATCATTCCTCGATCCAGACCGAACACCGCGGCTCCTGGGCACGCCGGGTACAGTGCGTCCATTGCAAGGGCGTTACAGAGAACGTCACCACGCAGCCGGCCACCTGCGCGCATTGCGGCCTGCTGCTTCTGGTGCGCGATCATTACTCGCGCCGCCTTGCCGCCTTCCAGGGCGTCTGCATCAACGCCGAGGATCCGAGCGAGATCCCTCAGAAGGAGGAGATTTTCCGGTGAGCGCGGGTACGACAAAACTGAACGTCACCGTGACCGACGTGGTTGCGGTCAATGAGCTGGTGAAGCGTTTCCATTTCGAGCGCACCGATGGCGGCGACCTGCCGACCTTTTCCGGCGGTGCCCATGTCGTGGTGGAAATGCGCGATGGCGACAAGTCCAGGCTGAACCCCTATTCGCTGATGAGTTCGCCGCACAACACGCGCGACTACACGATCAGCGTGCGCCGCGACGATTCCGGCCGCGGCGGCTCGCTGTTCATGCACAACCGGGTCAAGCGCGGCATGGAGATGGTGATCTCCTATCCGGTCAACCTGTTCTCGCTCGATCTCAGAGCAAGGAAACATCTGCTGCTGGCGGGAGGCATCGGTATCACGCCCTTCATGGCCCAGACTGCCCAGCTTGCGGCTGAAGGTGGCAATTTCGAACTGCACTACACCTGCCGCACGCCAGTGCTCGGTACCTATGCCGACGTGCTGCGCGATCGCTACGGCAAGCGGGTCAACATCTACTACGATGACACCAACGAGCGCCTGCCGCTCGAACGCCTGCTGACTTCGCAGCCGCTCGGCACGCATCTCTATGTCTGCGGTCCCGCTGGCATGATCCGCTGGGTGCGCGAGACGGCGGCGGCACATGGCTGGCCGGACGAAACCGTGCACTACGAACACTTCGCCGCGCCGCAGCCGGGTCTGCCCTTCGACGTCACGCTGGCGCTCAGCAAGATGCAGATCAGCGTCGGCGAAGAACAGAGCCTGCTCGAGGCGATGGAAGCCGCCGGCATCGACCCGCCCTATCTGTGCCGCGGCGGCGTCTGTGGCCAGTGCGAGACCAATGTCGTTTCCTATGACGGCACCTTCAAACACAATGACCACTGGCTGACCGAGGCCGAACATTGTTCAGGCAAGAAGATCATGCCGTGCGTTTCACGCTTCGAGGGCAAGTCCCTCGTGCTGGAGCGCTAGCCTAGGGCGCTTCCGGGCTAGACGCGCACAACGGTTTGCGTCCGGAATTGCGTAGACACAAAGAGTTGGAACCACGGGGAGGAACCTATGGGCATCAATTTCAGGCAGGAAACATTCCGGGACGATTTCACCTTCAGGAACAGCCCGGAATTCATCCGGCGGTTTCCCTTCCCGTTTCACGAAGACGCCTACATGTATGCGGTCAACATCGAGCCGCATGTGCCAGGCCCGAGAGGCACCGTGCTCGAAAACCTCATCGACGTCGACGAGCACTACGTCTCCGAGATGCAGGACCGCGCCAAGGTTCTCGCCGAGGATCCGCTGCGCTGCCAGTCACTGCCGCATATGACGCTGGCCGGCTGGGACCTGCTCGAACTTCTGATGACCGAGCAGGCCAGGGGTTATCCCGAGCACTTTACGCTCACCCGCGACGGCGATCGCTGGCGCTGGATCAACCGGCCGCTCGGCATCGACGACAGCTTCACCTTTGGTGATCTTTCCACCTTGCCCTACGGACCGATGGAATACATCACGCGTCAGAGCCAGGGTGACTTCTGCATCCTCGACCAGCGCGACGGCAACCTCTGGATGGACGCCGGCATGGTCACCACCCAGGCCGACTGGTCGCTCGACTTCGACATCGGCATGAACTTCTTCGAATGGCACGCGCCGGTGCCGCTGGCCCATGAAAAGGGCATCTTCACGCGGGCCCTGAAGTTCCTCACCAACATCCAGCAGGGCAAGCCCGCGCGGCGTCTCAACTGGACGATGACGATCAACCCGCGGCTCGACACCAGCCCCGAGAACTACCACAAATGGGGACCAGACCGGACCACGGTGACGCCCGACAATGTCGGCGACAAGGTGCATCTGCGTGTCGAATTGCAGAGCTTCTGGCGCCTGCCACGCTCCAACGCGCTGGTCTTCCCGATCCGCTGCTATCTGATCAAGATGGAGGAACTGGTCACCGTGCCGAAATGGGCGCGCCGCTTTCACCGCGTCCTGCGCGACCTGCCGAACGAACTGGTCGAATACAAGGGCCTCACCCGCTACCGGCCGACCACCCTCGAATGGCTGTCGAAGTATGACGACGGAACCCCCACCTCGCCTGGTTTCGCCCCGGACTAAGTTCGAGCGATTGACCCTCTGCCAAGCGAGACAATAGCGCGCCGAAAGGCGCGCTATTCGTTTCCGGAGCCCTGCCTGTAGGAGATGATCGAGAGATAGCGGATCGGCAATGTCGTCAATTCATCCGGGCCATGCGGCGCATCGGCATCGAAGAACAGGCTGTCGCCGGGCAGCATCCGGTAGAGATTGCTGCCGTGGCGATAAACCACCTCGCCTTCCAGCATGTAGAGGAATTCCATGCCATCGTGCTGAAAGGCTGGAAACACGTCGGAGTTTTCGGTCAGCGTGATGAGGTAGGGCTCGACGGTCACACCCGCTGTATTCGAGCTGATATAACCAAGCAGGTTGTATTGATGTCCCGCGCGGGTGCCTCGCCGCTCCACGTCGACGCCTTCGCCGGCTTTCACGAAGACAGCGTTGCGATCCTCTTCGAAGCGCCGGAAGAAAGAACTGAGCGGCACACCAAGGGCGCGCGACAGAGCCTGCAAGGTTGTCAGCGAAGGTGATGTAATACCGTTCTCGATCTTCGACAGCATCCCAAGCGAAATGTTGGTGGTAGCGGCAAGGTCGGCGACGGTTATGCCGAGTTTCTTGCGGAAGGCACGCACTTCGTGGCCGATGGCAACTTCGAGAACCTTTTCCCGCGTGTCACGGACCGCGTGTGGATCCTGGTGCAGCGGTGCCGCCTTGAGCTGTGCGGAGGCCGAGCCCTTCTTGGACACGTTGGTCGCCTTGGCGGCAGCGCTGGCGCCCTTACCATCCTTGACCGACTTGTCCATTATATACCCCCGAAACTTCGCATGTTCACCATAGGTAAACATATTCACACTTTGGTTCAAGTCCAAAGCCTGGATGCGGCGAAGTGTGCGAGGATCGGAGAAAACCAATCCACCTGGATCGACAGCTCAGCGAATGATTTGTGCGTTCAATCTCCCCGACGAGGAACGACCATCAGACGACCCGATCCGGAATCGGCTCGCCTGCAAAGAAGGCGGTGATGTTGTCGACGACCTTCATGCCCATGGCGACACGGGTCTCTTCGGTGGCGCTGCCGAGATGCGGCAGCAGCACGGTATTCTCCAGCCTGATCAGCCGTTCGGGAACGTGCGGCTCCTGAGCGAAGACGTCGAGCCCGGCACCGGCGATCACGCCGTTCTCCAGCGCATCGGCCAGCGCGCCCTCGTCAACCACGTCGCCACGCGCCGTGTTGATAAGGAAGGCGCTGTTCTTCATGCGGCCAAGCCGCTCGGCATTGATCAGGTTGCGGTTCTCGGCGCCGCCGGGGCAATGCAACGACACGAAATCGGCTTGCTCCAGCACCGCCTCGATCGATGGCAATTGCGCAGCCTCCATCGCGCGCGTCTCTTCGTCGTCCACACGCGAACGGTTGAAGAAGACCACCTTCATGCCGAAGCCGAAATGCGCGCGACGTGCCATCGCCTTGCCGATACGACCCATGCCGATGATGCCGATCGTCTTGCCCGTCACCTTGGCGCCAATCATGTGGGTCGGACACCAGCCTTTCCATTCGCCGCCACGCAACTGACGCTCGCCTTCGCCGGTGCGGCGCGCGACCGCGAGCAGCAGGCTCATCGCGATGTCGGCGGTGCAGTCGGTGAGCACGCCCGGCGTATTGGTCACCGCGATGCCGCGCTGCTTCGCCGCTTCGGTATCGATATGGCTGAAGCCGACGCCAAAATTGCCGATGATCCTGGCTTGCGGCTGTTCAGGGAATATCTCGGCCGGCAGCTTGTCGCTGACTGTCGGCAGCACGGCATCGAAATTGAGCAGGGCGGCCTTGATCTGCGTTGCCGTGAATGGAATGTCGCCTGCGTTGAGGGTGGTGTCGAAGCGCTCGGCGAGCACCTGTTCGACGGCCGCTGGCCACTTCCGGGTCACGATAACGCGTGGCTTCATCATAGGCTCCTGCATGGTTGAGGCGGCACCGGGACCGGCACCGCCCCACAAGACGATTGGCTCGGCCTGTTTAGGCTGCTTTGCGCTGCTCGGCCAGTACGCCCGCAACGGTCGGACCGAACGAGGCCGGGGTCTGCACGATGGTGACACCGGCATCGCGCAGGATCTCGACTTTCTCCTGCGCGGACTCGCCGAATGCCGAGATGATGGCACCGGCATGGCCCATGCGTTTGCCCTTCGGAGCTGACAGACCGGCAATGTAGGCAATCAGCGGCTTCTTCATGTTTGCCTTCGCCCATTCGGCGGCTTCCGCTTCCTGCGGACCGCCGATCTCGCCGATCATCACCACGGCGTCGGTCTCATCATCCTTCTCGAAAAGTTCGAGGATATCCTTGAAGGAAGACCCGTTGATCGGGTCACCACCGATGCCGACGCTGGTCGACACCCCGATGCCGAGCGCCTTCATCTGTGAAGCGGCTTCATATCCAAGCGTACCCGAGCGGCCGACGATGCCGACACGGCCAGGCAGATAGATCGAACCCGGCATGATGCCCATCAGCGCCTGCCCCGGTGTGATGACGCCGGCGCAGTTCGGGCCGATCAGCGTCATGCGGTCTTCACGGCGGTAGCGCAGCATGTAGCGCTTCACCCGCATCATGTCCTGCGAGGGGATGCCGTCGGTGATGCAGACGCAAAGCTTGATGCCGGCATCCGCGGCTTCCATGATCGAGTCCGCCGCGAAAGGCGGCGGCACGAACACGATGCTGGCCTCGGCGCCGGTCTCGCGCACCGCACCCTTGACCGTGTTGAACACCGGGATGCCCTGCTGTGACTGGCCACCCTTGCCCGGCGTCACGCCGCCTACGACATTGGTGCCGTAGCGCTTCATGTCCTCGGCATGGAAGGAGCCGATCTTGCCGGTCAGGCCCTGGACGATGACCCTGGTATTGCGATTGAGCAGAACTGACATCTCGTCCTCCCTCAGCTGGCTTTCTTGAGTGTCGACTGGCGCATCGCCGCAACCGCCTTCTCGGCGGCTTCGGCAAGCGTGTCGGCAACGATGATCGACTGACCCGATGCACTCAGGATGCGACGGCCCTCCTCGACATTCGTGCCCGCCAGCCGCACCACCAGCGGCACGTTGACACCGACCTCGTGGATCGCCTTCAGCACGCCTTCCGCCACCCAGTCGCAGCGGTTGATGCCGGCGAAGATGTTGACCAGGATCGTTTCGACATTCTTGTCGGCGAGCACGGCACGGAAAGCCTTGGCGACACGCTCCGGCGAAGCGCCGCCGCCGATGTCCAGGAAGTTGGCGGGTTCGCCGCCGGCGATCTTGATCATGTCCATCGTCGCCATGGCGAGTCCGGCACCATTGATGATGCAGCCGATGTTTCCCTCCAGCCCGACATAGGAGAGGCCGCGGTCGCTGGCGAAGGTTTCGCGCGGATCTTCCTGCGACTTGTCGCGCAGTTCCGAAATCTCCGGCCGGCGGAACAGCGCGTTCTCGTCGAAGGACATCTTGGCGTCCAGCGCCATCAGATTGCCTTCGCGCGTCACCACCAGCGGATTGATCTCCAGCATCGAGGCATCATAGTCGCGGAACACCTGGTAGCAGCCCATGATGGTGTCGGTCGCCTTGCCGATCAGGCTGTTCTCCAGTCCGAGCCCGAACGCGATCTCGCGCGCCTGGAACTGCTGCATGCCGACACCGGGATCAACGGTGGCGCGGATGATCGAATCCGGCTGGCGCTCGGCGATCTCCTCGATCTCCATGCCGCCTGAGGCGGAGGCCACGATCATCACGCGTTCCGCTTTGCGGTCGAGCACGAAGCCGAGATAGATCTCCTGGCGGATGTCGACGGTTTCTTCGATGTAGAGGCGCGACACCAGCTTGCCCCGCGGCCCGGTCTGATGCGTCACCAGCTTGCGGCCGAGCATCGCTTCCGCCGCATCGGAGACTTCCTTGTCGGACTTGCAGATGCGGATGCCGCCGGCCTTGCCGCGCGCGCCTGAATGGATCTGGGCTTTCACCACCCATTTGTCGCCGCCGATCTCGCGCGTGCGATAGGCCGCCTGCTCGGGGCTGTAGGCCAGTCCGCCACGCGGAATGTGGACCGAATGGCGCGAAAGCAGTTCCTTGGCCTGGTATTCGTGAATATCCATGTCGAACTCCTCCTCAGTTCGGTAAAGCTTGGCGCGAGCGCGCCGACTGCTCGATTGCGTCGTGGGTCACCAGGACGTTGCGGGCCATGCGCTCGGAAGCGGCATCGATCATTTTGCCGTCCAGCGCAGCGGCACCCTTGCCCTGCTCTTCCGCTTCCTTCAGCACCTTGATGATGCGCCTGGCGCGGGTGACTTCCTTCTCTGGCGGCGAGAACACCGCATTGGCGAGTTCGATCTGCGACGGGTGGATCGCCCACTTGCCTTCGATGCCGAGTGCCGCGGCACGGCGGGCGGCGGCCATGTAGCCTTCCGGATCCGAGAAATCGCCGAACGGGCCATCGATGGCCCGCAGGCCATAGGCACGGCAGGCGACCGTCATGCGCGACAGTGCGAAATGCCACTGGTCGGCCGGATAGTCGGGATTGAGGCCACCAATGTTGACGGTGCGCGCCTTGCAGCTAGCAGCGTAGTCGGCGACACCGAAATGCAGCGCCTCCAGCCGTCCGCCGAAGGCGGCGATCGCTTCGACATTGGCCATGCCGAGCGCCGTTTCGATCAAGGCTTCCAGGCCGACACGGGTCTTGTAGCCCTTGGCCATCTCGATCTGGTTGACCATCGCCTCGACCATGTAGAGGTCAGCCGGAACGCCGACCTTCGGCACCAGGATCGTATCCAGCCGGTCGCCGGCCTGTTCCATGATGTCGACGACGTCGCGATACATGTAGTGCGTGTCGAGGCCGTTGATGCGCACCGACACGGTCTTGCCCCTGGCACGCCAGTCGATGTCGTTCAGCGCCTCGATGATGTTGCGGCGCGCCCGCTCCTTGTCGGGAGGCGCCACCGCATCCTCGATGTCGAGGAAGATGAAGTCGGCTGCACTTGCCGCAGCCTTGCTGATCATCTCCGGATTGGAGCCCGGAACCGCGAGTTCGGAGCGCTGCAGCCGCAGCTTGCGCAGATGGTTGATGGTATGGCTCATCCGGGTCTCCTCCCTGGTGTGGCCTAGGCAGCCTTGGCGACAGCGGCCGGCTCGGCCAGGCGGAAATGTTCGAGTGCGGCTCCGACGCCGGAACCCGGTGCAACCTTCACGCCGCAATCGCGCAACGCCATTTCGGCAGCCGACAACGCCCCGCACACCATTACCTCATTCAGCCAGCCGAGATGACCGATGCGGAACACCTTGCCGGCAACCTTGTTCAGCCCGACGCCCAGTGAGGTCTGGTATTTGTGATAGGCGCGCTTCACGATTTCGGCGCTGTCGATGCCGTCCGGAACATGGACGGCGCTCACCGTGTCGGAATGCCATTTGCGCTCCTTGGCGCAGAGTTTCAGGCCCCAGGCGTCGACCGCCTTGCGCACGCCTTCGGCCAGATGATGGTGGCGCGCGAAGATCGCCTCCAGCCCTTCCGCCTCGATCAGGTCCAGCGAAACGCGCAGGCCGCGCAGCAGCTGGGTCGCTGGCGTATAGGGGAAGAAGCCGGTGTCGTTGGCGCGAATCATGTCCTCGAAGGAGAAGTAGCAGCGCCGGCCTTTCGCTGTCTTGGCAGCGGCAAGCGCTTTCTGGCTGACCGACAGGAAACCGAGACCTGCCGGCAGCATGAAGCCCTTCTGCGAACCGCTGACCGCGCAGTCGACACCCCATTCTTCCTGGCGGAAGTCGATCGAGCCGATCGACGAGACGCCGTCAACGAAAAGCAATGCCGGATGACCGGAGGCATCCAGCGCCTTGCGTACGCCGGCAACATCGCTGGTGACGCCCGTGGCCGTCTCGTTGTGCGTGCAGAACACAGCTTTGATGCGATGTTCCTTGTCGGCGGCGAGCCGTTCGGCATAAATCTCGACCGGCACGCCGGTGCCCCACTCCACGTCGACGACATCGACGTCGAGTTCCAGCCGCTCGGCCATGTCGACCCACAGGTGCGAGAACTGGCCGAAGCGCGACATCAGCACGCGGTCACCAGGGCTCAGCGTGTTGGTGATGCCCGATTCCCAGGCACCGGTTCCCGACGATGGATAGATGAAGACGCGACCGGTCTCGTTCTTGAACACCCGCTTCAAGCCATCGAACAGGCCGAGCGTCAGCAGGGGGAATGTCGAGGCGCGCATGTCCTCCATGGCCAGGTTCATGGCCTGCCGGACGGCTTCCGGCACGTTGGTAGGTCCGGGGACGAAGAGATGCGTGAAACCAGCCATGATGATCCTCCCGATCTGTCTGCGCCGGCCTCGAGGGACCGGCAGGCATTCGGCGAGCTCCGCCGTGGGAAGAATAATCTTTTCCTCTGCAACACCTCACAACACCTGCCAAGGTGGAACCTTCCGCCATCAAGCGTCGGGCCAAACCTGCCTGCCGGGTAGGCGAAACCCCACCCCGGATAGGCCATGCGCCACCCGGAACGCGGGTGTTGCGAAGACAAAGAAAAACGGCGGACCCGAGGCCCGCCGTTCATCAAGGTTTGGAAGTGTGCGACGCTCAGTCGATGTCGAAGGAGACGCCCTGGGCGAGCGGCAGCGCCTTGGAGTAGTTCACGGTGTTGGTGGCGCGCCGCATATAAGCCTTCCACGCATCCGAACCGCTCTCACGACCGCCGCCGGTCTCCTTCTCGCCACCGAACGCACCGCCGATCTCGGCTCCCGACGTGCCGATGTTGACGTTGGCGATGCCGCAGTCCGAACCGTCAGCGGCAAGGAACCGCTCCGATTCCTGCAGATCGCGCGTGAAGATCGACGACGACAGCCCGGCACCAACCGCATTGTGCAGCTCAAGAACGCTGTCGAAGTCGGAATACTTCATCACATAGAGGATCGGCGCGAAGGTCTCTTCCAGCACCGGACCAGCCTGCTTCGGCATCTCCACCAGCGCCGGACGCACATAATAGGCATCGCCATGCCCGTTCTCGACGCGAGCGCCGCCGGTGACCGTGCCGCCATGTTCGCCGGCATGTTTCAGCGCCTTCTGCATGGCGTCGAAGGCTGCCTTGTCGATCAGCGGGCCGACCAGCGACGAAGTCTCCAGCGGATTGCCGACCGAGACGCTCTCATAGGCCTTCTTCAGGCGCGGCACGAGCTGGTCATAGACGCTCTCATGCACGAACAGGCGGCGCAGCGTGGTGCAGCGCTGGCCGGCAGTGCCCATGGCACCGAAGGCGATGGCGCGCAGCGCCATGTCGAGATCGGCACTCGGGCAGACGATGCCGGCATTGTTACCGCCGAGCTCCAGCACGGCACGGGCGAAACGCCTGGCCAGGCGCGGACCGACCTCACGACCCATGCGGGTCGAGCCGGTAGCCGAGACCAGCGGCACTTTCGCATGATCGACCAGCACTTCGCCGATCTCGCGCTCGCCGATCAGCACCGGTGCCAGATTGGCGGGGGCATCGGCACCGAAACGCTTGACGGCGCGCGCGAAGATCGCCGCGCAGGCAAGTGCCGTCAGCGGCGTCTTCTCCGAAGGCTTCCACACCACCGCATCGCCGCAGACCAGCGCCAGTGCGGCATTCCACGACCACACCGCGACGGGGAAGTTGAAGGCCGAGATGACACCGACGACGCCGAGCGGATGCCAGGTTTCCATCATCCGGTGGCCGGGGCGTTCGGTGGCGATGGTCAGGCCGTACAACTGACGCGACAGGCCGACGGCGAAGTCGCAGATGTCGATCATTTCCTGGACTTCGCCCAATCCTTCCGAAGGGATCTTGCCGACCTCGATCGACACCAGGCGGCCGAGCTCGGTCTTGTGGGCGCGCAGTTCCTCACCCAGCAGGCGCACCAGTTCGCCGCGCTTGGGACCGGGCACAAGGCGCCAGGCCTTGAAGGCCTCATGGGCGGCATCGATCGTCTTGTTGGCATCAGCTGCCGAGACCGTCTTCAATGCTGCCAGCTGCTCACCCGTCACCGGGCTGCGCACAACCAGATCACCGCCAGAAAGCACATCCCGTGCAACACCAAGCTTCCCCAGCAGATCCGCCGTTTCACTCGATAGCGTCATCGTCTTCCCTTTCGAATTTGTGCTGATATGGCGACAGCCATTGCCGTCCGCCACCCCGCCGCTCACCAGGCAGGTCTTTGGCGTGGCATTACCCGTTTCGCGCCAGATCCGCCACCCCGGCATGGTCCAAGCCGGCAGTGTTCGCCGTTGATCCAGTGAGAAGGAAGGCGATCCGCCTAGCCCGCTTTTTCGGACTTGCCTTGCGCGGCCTCGGCCTTGAGCCGGTCGATGTGCATACGGATATGCGCAGCCTCGGCAGCTGTGTTAGCAAGCGCGATTGCCCTGTCGAAGGCAACACGTGCCTCGTCATTGCGGCCCAGCTTCATCAACAACCCGCCCTTCAGGCCGAAGAAATGGAAATAGCCGGAAAGCCGCTCGGCCAGCGGTTCGATCATGGCGAGCGCCTCCTCCGGCCCCTTTACCTTGGAGACCGCCACCGCACGGTTCAGCGTCACTACCGGCGACGGCTGCATGCGTTCGAGCAGACTGTAGAGGAGGTCGATCTCCTGCCAGTCGGTGTCTTCGGCCTTCACTGCACGGGCATGCAGGGCCGCGATTGCCGCCTGCACCTGGTAGGGACCGGGCTTGCGATGGCGCAAAGCCTTGTCGACGAGCGCCAGCCCCTCCTCGATCATCTTGCCGCTCCAGAGTTCCCTGTTCTGGTCTTCGAGCAGCACGATTTCGCCATTGCCATCGAACCGTGCCGGCGCACGGGCATGCTGCAGCAGCATCAGCGCCAGGAGGCCCATCACTTCCGCTTCCGTCTGGAACAGCCTGAGCAACAGCCGGCCGAGCCGAATCGCCTCCTCGCACAGGGGCTCCCGTGCCTGCGCTTCGCCGCTGTTGGTGGAATAGCCTTCGTTGAAGACCAGGTAGACCATCGCCATGACGGCGGCCAGCCGTTCCGACCGCTCGACAGCGCCCGGCGTTTCGAACGGCACACCGGCATCTGCGATGCGCGCCTTGGCGCGTGTTATGCGCTGCTCCATGGCGCTTTCACCCACCAGGAAGGCGCGGGCGATCTGCTTGACCGAAAGGCCGGAAACGATACGCAGCGCCACCGCGATCTGCTGCGTCGGCGGCAGGTCAGGATGACAGCAGATGAACAGCAGCCGCAGGATATCGTCGCGATAATGCGCGCCATCCAGCCGCTCGGCGATGTCGGACTCGGCGTCCTCCAGATCCGACACCTGGTCTTCGTCCGGCATCGCCGTCTGTTTGCTTCTCTTGCGCACGGCGTCGATGCCGCTGTTGCGGCCGACGAAGATCAGCCAGGCGGCGGGATCGCGCGGCGGCCCGTTTTGCGGCCAGTTCTTCAATGCGCGCAGGCATGCGTCCTGGAATGCTTCTTCCGCCGTGTCGAGATCACGGAAGTAGCGTAGCAACGCCCCCATGGCCTGAGGCCGCGCGGCGCTGATGACATTGCTGATCCAGGACAGGTCGCTCATGATTTTACCGTTGCAGGACTGAATATGGAAACAGGGCGGATCTCATAGGAGCCGCCGCTGGGATTGACCTCGGAAAGTTCGCGCGCGAACTGCAGGGCTTCATCGAGATTTTCGACGTCGACCGTGTAGAAGCCGAGGAACTGCTCCTTGGTCTCGGCAAACGGACCGTCGATGACGAGGGATTCGCCTTTCACCTTGCGCAGCGTCGTTGCCGCCGTGGTCGGCAAAAGACGGGCCACCGGGCCGAGTTTGCCGGCATTCGCATATCTCTGCTGGACGTCGAGCAGCTTGCCCATGACTGCATCGTCCTGTTCCTTGGTCCAGGAACCGACGACGTCTTCGGAAGCGTAACAAAGAACGGCGTAAAGCATGGAAGGCCCTTTCTGTCTCCGGAGCGTTTCCGTTTTTCATGGAAACGCTGTACGCAATACCGGACGGAAAGCCGCTACGCATCTTTCCTGGAATTGCTTCAAGGACGAAAGAGTTAGGCGCTTCCCGACACCACGTCGATAAAAAATCTGCGATTTTTGCGGATGTCCGCAGCGACGGACTCAGGCTACCGGAACGACATCCACGGCCTGCGCGCCGGCCTGCCCGCCGGCGGTCTTGAGCACGCCGACGATCGGCGCCACGTCGCCATAATCGCGGCCATAACCGACCGTGATATGGTCGTTGGAAGCCCGCATGCCGTTGGTCGGATCGAATTCCTGCCAGCCAGCCTCGCGTCCGCACCACACCCGAACCCACGCATGCATGGCATCCGCGCCTTCCAGCCGCTCCTGTCCGGCGGGCGGAATGGTGCGCAGGAAACCGCTGACATAGCCGGCAGGAATGCCCAGCCCGCGCAGGCCGGAAATCATGACGTGCGAGAAGTCCTGGCAGACGCCGCGCTTCAGCGCGAAGGCATCGGAGGCACGCGTCTGCACGTCGGTTGCGGTGCCGTCATAGGTGAAATCACGCCGGATGCGGTTACAGATTCCCGTCGCGATCGCCGCCACGGAACCAGTGCCGCTCTCGCGGGCATAGGCGGTGATGGCGGAATCGAGATCGGCAAAATCGGTGGGGGCAAGAAAATGATGCGGTGAATCGGGCTGGAGCGATCGCACGTCGGCGATTTCACGGGCAAGCCCGACAACATCAGGCGACACGTCGAGGCCGATTTCCGGCCGCGTGACGGAGACGCGTGCGCTCATGCGCACGTCGAGTGTCCGGTGCGCCTCGCGAAACGCGATCGAGGTTACGTTCGAACCGAAGAAATCATGGAAATCCGACCGTTCGCCGGGCGTGGGCGCGAAGGACAGCGATGCCGCCACGACACGCTGCTCACCGCCAAGATTGGCCGGCAGTACCCGCACAAGGTGGCGTCCGCCACCGACGGCGGTCTCGTAGTCGTAGTGCAGGTTGAGGCGGATGTCGTATAGCATGGGGCGCCTCAGCTGAAATACGCCTTGGCAAGGCTGGTGTAGAGCCCACCAATCTCATCCGCCAGGGCATTGAGTGCCGAGGCCGTCATGTCCGACGGCTCCTTGACCGCGAGCGCGGTGTTGAGCTTGAGGATATCCTTGGCCGCGGGCGACAGATGCCCGGCACCGTTTTCGCCCGGCAGCAGCCCGATTTCCGTCTTGAGACGCTCGACCTGGAAAAAGATCGATCGTGGATTGAGCGGATCCAGCACCAGCAGATCGACAACCGTGCTGCGTCCCGCCTGCACCGGGTACTGCCTGCGATGGGTCATCACGCTGTCGCCGATCTCCAGCATCATGTCGAGCGCGCCTTCCGGCGCATCCGCGCGTGTCAACCGTGCCAGCACGCGTGCCGTCTGGACACCGCGCTCGAGGCGCCGCCCGATCTCCAGGAAGCGCCAACCGGTGAAGCGGTACATGTTCTCGTGCAGGAGCCCCGAAAACCCGGCCAGTTTGCGCAGGATCACCGTCATGGCGCGCGTGGCATCGTCGCCGCGCGAGACTGTCGTTTCGAACAGATGCAACGTCTTCGAGAGATCCTTGAGCGCCAGCCAGCCGTCCGGCGAGAACCGGTCGCGCACCTGCCCCGCGCTGTAGACGGCGCTGTCCATCATGTCGAGCAGGCCTTGCGGCACCGGATCGGTGACATCGATGCCAAGCGGATCTAGATAAGCGCGCAGTTCCGCCAGCAGCGGCATGGCCGGATCAGAGGTCTCGGCCAGGCGCACGTGATAGGCGCGCAGGATGCGCGCAGTGTCTTCGGCGCGCTCGATGTAGCGGCCGAGCCACATCAGGTTTTCCGCCGCCCGGCTCGGCAGGCTGCCGGGAACGGTGCGGTCGAAGCCCTCGCTGTCACGCGGGAACAATGTCTCGCGCTCCACCGGCCTGTCGCTGACCACCCAGACATCGGCCGCCTGGCCGCCGCGCTGCATGGCGATCGCCGTCGGATCAAGCGAAAAGCCGACCCGTGCGAAACCACCCGGCATCACCGCCCAACCGTCCGCAGTGCGCGCCAGATAGACACGGAGGCTGGCCGGGCGCGGCTCCAGCCGCCCGTCGACATAGACGGGTGTCGTCGATAACGTCACTGCTTCCTGCCCGACGAAGGCGCTGCCGTTGGCTTCGATGCTCGTCACCAGATCAGCCCGCGCCTCCGCGGACAGCGAAGCACCCAGAACGCTGGCTCCATCGTCCTCGAAGGCCAGGCGCGTCGACAGCGCCGGACCGACGATCATTCCATCGAGATTGGCCAGCACATGCTCGCGTTCGGCTTCCTGCCCGCACCACCAGGTCGCGACACCGGGCAGAAGCAGATCTTCCTTGCACAGTTCCTGACTGATCCGCGGCAGGAAAGCGAGCAAGGCGCGCGTTTCGAGCAATCCCGAACCCAGACCGTTCACTGACGTAACCGCACCCTGGCGAACCACCTCGACCAGCCCAGGCGTACCGATCTGCGAATCCGTCCGCAATTCCAGCGGATCGGCGAAGGCGGCGTCGAGGCGTCTCCACAACACCGAGATCGGCACCAGGCCGGCTACGGTACGAACCATCAGCCGCCCCTTGGAGACGACGAGGTCCTCGCCCTCGAGAAGCATGATGCCGAGATAGCGCGCGATATAGGCGTGTTCGTAATAGGTCTCGTTGAGCGGCCCTGGCGTCAGGATGGCGACACGCCCACGCGAAGCTGCCGCCGAGGAATTCAGGGCATCCCGGAAACGCCGGAAAAATCCGGCCAGCCGATGCACGTGCAGTTCGCCGTAAAGCTCAGACAATGCCCGTGTGGTGGCCACACGGTTTTCCAACGCGAAGCCGGCGCCGGATGGCGCCTGCATGCGATCGCCCAGCACCCACCAGCGCCCGTCCGGACCACGGCCGAGCTCGAAGGCGCAGAAATGCAGGAAATGCCCGCCGGCCGGAGTCGCTCCCGCCAATGGCCGCAGATATTCCGGGCTGCCTGCGATCAGGCCGGGCGGCAGCAATCCAGCTTCCACCAGCCGGTTTGGCCCGTAGATATCGGCGGCGATCCGCTCGAACAGGTCCGCCCGCTGGATCAGGCCAGCGCTGATCGCCGACCACTCCTTCTCATCGATCAGCAGCGGCACATGCGCCGGCGGCCAGGCGCGCTCATTGGCGCCGGCATTGTCGTAGACACGGTAATAGACACCGGCATCGCGCAGATACTGGTCTGCCCTGGCGAAGCGCTGCGTCAGCTTTTCTGGACCGAGCGCCTCCAGCGATGCAATGAACTGTCTCCATAGCGGACGCGGATTGCCCGACGCATCGACCATCTCGTCGACGACGCCATCGATCGGCCGATAGTGCCCAAGCAGGCCGTTTGCCTGCCCGGTTTCTGCCGCTCGCTGCTGATTCCCGCTCGCCATGAGCGATCATGAACGTTGCTTGGAGCATCAGGTCAAGCCTCGCGGGGGCCGGAACCTTACTCGTTTTGGCTCATCGAGCCCTGACTGGCATCAATGATGCGGCAACTGTCGCCTTTCATTTGCTTGTCTCCTTGTGTAAAGCGATGCCAGCAAACTCCCAAGACGGGCAAAAGCCATGGACAAGTTCACCAAGCTCACCGGCGTCGCCGCCCCCCTGCCGATCGTCAATGTCGACACCGACATGATCATCCCGAAGGATTATCTCAAGACGATCAAGCGCACCGGACTTGGCAAGGGACTTTTTGCCGAGATGCGCTTCAATGAAGATGGTTCCGAGAACCCGGATTTCGTGTTGAACAAGCCGGCCTACCGCAAGGCCCAGATCCTGGTTGCCGGCGACAATTTCGGCTGCGGCTCCAGCCGCGAGCATGCCCCGTGGGCGCTGCTCGACTTCGGCATCCGCTGCGTGATTTCGACGTCTTTTGCCGACATCTTCTACAACAACTGCTTCAAGAACGGCATTCTGCCTATCACCGTCAGCCAGGAAGATCTCGACAAGCTGATGGACGACGCCGAGCGCGGCGCCAACGCCACGCTTTCGGTCGACCTCGAAGCCAAGGAAATCCGCGGCCCTGACGGCGGCGTCGTCACCTTCGACCTCGACGATTTCAAGCGTCACTGCCTGCTCAACGGCCTCGACGACATTGGCCTGACGATGGAGAAATCCAACGCCATCGCCAGCTTCGAAAAGCGCAACGCAGAGCAACGCCCCTGGGCCTGACGCCGTAGCCGGGGCGATGCTCCGGCAGGCTTCGCCAACCCTTTCGTTTCGAGCAGAATCATGATCGTCTGCCTGCGCGACGACGGCATCGGGATGATTGCGGCCGCGACAATGGGGGCTGCCATGAGACTGTTTCCACGCCTTCTGAGCGCAGGCCTGTTCCTGGTCGGCGCGGGCGGCCTTGCTTTTGCAGAGCAACAACCGGCCCCTGTTCCATTTGCCGGCGGCACTTTTACCATTACCACAGGCAATGATGAGGAAGCGGAAAAGAATACGGTCCTTACCTATGAAGGCAAGGAAATCGCACGGGACGCTTACGTTTCGTTCAACCGGATCGCCAAGATCGGGGACATTGATGTCGCGCTATTCTATCTGGGAAATGGCGGCGTTGGATGTGAGGACAAACCGCTAATCCTTTGGAAGCCGCAAGGCGCAACCGAACTTCAGAGCGCGATGGCGGACAAGGACGAGTGCGGCCAACTGTCCATGGCTGTCGGCGACTATGCTATCTATTTCATCCCCTCCATCATGCCGGACGATCCCAAGAATCTCTTGTTTTGGACGCCGGAAGACGGCCTGCGGACCGGGGCACGGATAAGCTTCATACCGGAGCCCGGCACGAGTTGGGACGATTTCGAGTTATCTGGCGACCGTGGCATCATACACGCCTTCAACAATGAGGCCGTTTATCGGGCTGCCGAAAAGCTACTCGGCGATCAGTTGCGTGATGTGGCGGACAGCCTGGCGATCACCACAAAAGCCCAAAAAACCCGATCCGGCATCTTTTATGGCGACGGCAACAAGCCACATTTATCCTCTATGGGCCGTGCCTTCATGGCGGTCGATGCGAAGAACAGAAAACTTTATATCGCCTGGAAGAGCGACGAATCCGAATTGCGGACATGGCCGACGCTGAAGGACTGGCCACAAGAAGTCGAAGAAGAGTTGGAAAAGGCCGGCTTGGAGAACCAATGATGCCCAGACAGATCTCGATCGGCTCGCTTTTCGAGAAGATGGCAGCTTGTTCGCGCTCAGTCGTAACAAAGTCGATGCCATGCCTTCTGATGTTGGGGTTTCTTTCGATCGGCGCGGCTGGAGTTGCCCTCGCGCAAGATCAGGCTCCTGCCCCGCAGGATGCTCCGGCCGCCAGTTCCCCTGACACCGGCGCGCCAGCAGCCGTGGATGGCGATGAGAAATCGGCACCGGTCCCCTTCGCAGACGGCACCTTCACCATCGTCGAGCAACCGGAAGAAGATAAGATCCTGGCCTATGACGGCAAGGAAATTGCCCGCGACTATTATGTCGGCTTCGACCGGATCGCGAAGGTCGGCGGCATCGATGTCGCACTGTTCAATGTCGGATCGGGCGGCAATCAGTGTGGTCCCGCGACCATAATCGCGTGGAAACCGGAAGGCAGCGCCACGCTGCAAAGCGTGCGGGTAGATCAGGACGACTGCGGCGCACCGCCCGCTGCCGTCGCAGAAAACGCCATTTATTTCGTGCCCTATCTCATGCCTGGCGACTCCAATAACGCTTTGCAGTGGTCGCCGCAGGACGGTCTGCAGGTCGCAGGTCGGCTGACCTACAAGCCGCAGCCCAACACCGGCTGGAACGACGTCGATCCGTCGAAATACCAGAACATCATCGACGCCTTCCACAACGAGGCCGTCTACAAGGCGGCCGAGAAGCTGCTCGGTGACCAGATGGGCAATGTCGCGACCAGCCTTCTGGTTGGCGGCGGCACGGAAAAGACCCCGTCCGGGGCTTTCTACGCCAGCGGCTGCGTGCCGCATGCCTGCGGCGGCAGCGACGGCTTCATGGCGGTCGACGTCAAGAACCAGGCGCTCTATTTCGCCCAGCAGACCGACAAGCCGGAACCGAATGCCTGGCCGGCACTCAAGGACTGGCCGGAGGAGATGAGGGAAGCCTTGAAGAAGGCATTCCAGCAACCGCAATAGCGCCCGTTGCGGCGCTCGGGAGGATTATCGATGCGCAGACTGATCTCGACCGGCTCGCCCTTCGAAAAGACGGCAGGCTATTCTCGTGCCGTCGTGCAGGGTGACTGGTGTTTTGTCGCCGGCACCACGGGTTACGACTACACCACCATGAGCATGCCAGAGGGAGTCGAAGCGCAGACGCGCAATTGCATGCAGACCATCACCAAGGCGCTGAAGGAAGGCGGCTTCGAACTGGCCGATGTCGTGCGCGCAAACTATTACATCACCGACCAGAACGACGTGGACAAGGTCTTCCCCATCCTCGGCGAATATTTCGGCGACATCCGCCCGGCCGCAACCATGATCACCTGCCTGCTCAACAAGCCGGAAATGAAGATCGAGATCGAGGTCACCGCTTTGCGCCGGGGCGCAACAGGCCTGTGACCGTCAAACGCATCGTCGCCAACGTCGCCACGACCGATGTCGCGGCGGCGAGGCGTTTTTACGGCGACGTGCTCGGCCTCGACATCGTCATGGACCATGGCTGGATCGCCACCTACGGCAACAGTGAACGCATGACAGTGCAAGTGTCATTCGCCGAGCATGGTGGCAACGAAACGCCGGTGCCCGACCTGTCCATCGAGGTCGACGATGTCGACGCCATGCTTGCCGGCATGAAGAAAGCCGGCTTCGCCATCGAATATGGCCCGTCCGACGAACCCTGGGGCGTGCGCCGTTTCTTCGTGCGCGATCCTTTCGGCAAGCTGATCAACATCCTCCAGCACGACTAGACCAGCCTGGATGCCGGCGCCGACCGACCAGCCGGGTTCATCAGAACGGGTAGGGCTGGCCTGGATCCTCGATCGTCAGCCAGCGCAGGTCAGTGAATTCGGCGATCGATGCCTTGCCACCGAACCGCCCGTAACCCGACCCCTTCATGCCGCCGAATGGCATCTGCGCCTCGTCGCCTACGGTAGGCCCGTTGATGTGGCAGATACCCGCCTGGATGCGCGCCGCGACGGCCATGGCACGAGAAACGTCACGGCTGAAGACAGCCGATGAAAGTCCGTATTCGGTGTCGTTGGCGACGCGCACCGCGTCGTCCTCGCCTTTGACGCGGATCACCGGCTTTACGGGGCCGAAGGACTCTTCCGAATAGACGCGCATGGCTGGGGTGACATGATCAAGCAGCGTTGCCTCCATGACCGTCCCCATCCGCTTGCCGCCAGCAACCAGCCTGGCGCCTTTGGCAACAGCGTCGGCAACCAGTTCTTCCATCTTGTCGGCCGCCTGACTGCTGATCAAAGAGCCCAGAACGACATGACCGCGAGGATCTCCGGCCGGCAGTTTCGAGGCGCGGGCAGCGAGCTTGGCGACGAATTCGTCCGCAATCTTTTCGTCGACGACCAGGCGTTCGGTGGACATGCAGATCTGGCCCTGATGCATGAACGCGCCGAAGGTTGCTGCACTCACCGCCGCGTCGACGTCAGCGTCCTCCAGCACGACGAGCGGCGCCTTGCCACCGAGTTCGAGCAGCGCCGGCTTGAGGTGCTGGGCGGAGAGCTCGGCGATGATCCGGCCGACCTTGGTCGAACCGGTGAAGTTGACGCGCTTCACCGCCGGATGCGCAATCACCGCCTTGACGATTGCCGCCGCGTCCTTCGGGTCGTTGGTGACGACATTGACGACGCCCCTGGGCAGGCCGGCCTCGACCAGCACCTGGCCGATCAGCCGGTGTGTGCCAGGGCACATTTCCGAGGCTTTCAACACCACTGTGTTACCGCAGGCGAGTGGCATGGCCAGCGCGCGCGTGCCGAGGATGACCGGCGCATTCCATGGCGCGATACCGAGGCACACGCCGGCCGGCTGACGGATCGCCATGGCGAACGTGCCTGGCTTGTCGGAGGGAATGACCTCGCCTGATATCTGCGTCGTCATTGCTGCCGCTTCGCGCAGCATGTTCGCGGCCAGCATGACGTTGAACGTTGCCCAGGGAGCGGTCGCGCCCGTCTCTTCCGTCATCAGCTTGGTGAACTCACCGGCCTTGGAGGTCATGATATCGGCCGCCTTTAAAAGCAAGGCGCGGCGTTCGCCCGGACCGACCCGCGACCAGGCCGGGAAAGCAGTGGCGGCGGCCTCCACGGCGGCGTTGGCGTCGGCGACGCTTGCGGCAGCGGCTCGGGTCGCCAGCTTGCCGGTGAATGGATCGAAGCGCTCAAAGGACGCCTCTTCCGCAGCCGGCCGTTCATCACCATCGATCAGAAGTCCGATACCCATAGTTGTCTCCTCGCCCGCGGTGGAGCGTTGCAAAGTCAGAAGCCGAGCACCTCGGCGTTGATTGATGCTTCAAGGCCGCCGTCGACCGGCACATTGGCACCGTTGATCCAGCGAGCGCCGTCCGAGCAAAGGAACAGCACGACGGGCGCGATGTCGCTGGAGGTGCCGGCGCGGCCGACCCTCGAAATATCGCTGTCGACGCGGGCGTCGCCGAGCACGGTGCGGAATTGTTTCAGGATCGGTGTCTCGACTGGACCGGGGCTCACCGCATTGACCCGGATATCGCGGCTCTTGAACAATTCCTGATGCGCGGCACGAAAGGTCCAGAGCAACAACAGCTCCTTCGAGACCGGATAGCCTTCCTCATTCTTCACCGCGTGGTCGGCGATCACTTTGACCACGTCCGGGAAGCCTTCCACGCTTACCATCGAGGCTGTCCGATTGAGGTTGGCTCGCCAGCCGAAGCCCGCGATTGAGGCGACGTTGACGATAGCGCCGCCTTCGCGAATTCTTGGCGCCAGCGCTTCGGAAAGCGCACGCAGGCCATAGAAATTGACTGCAAGCGTCGGCGCAGCGCCGGTGTCGCCGGAGAGACCCGCGACATTGCAGAGCGCGTCGATGCGCTGCGGCAGCCGTGCAACGAGATCGTCGACACCGGCCTTGGACGAGATATCAGCCTGGACGAAGACGCCTTTGTGTCCGGTTGGCTCGTGCCGATCTACACCGATCACGTCGGCGCCGAGCTGACCGGCCAGTTCCGCGGTTCGGGCGCCGATGCCCGAGGCGATGCCAGTGATGAGGATCGTTTTGCCGAACAGCATGCTCACGCGTTCTCCCGATGTGTCGTTGTTGGTGCCGGAGCGGCGGTCCCGCCGGCCGACTTTCCCCGAGTAGGCTTGAGGCCTGACACGGTAAGCGACGAAAAGCAGGCGCCAGCCAAAGCGCTCTTCCAGCGTTCCCCCAAGGCCGCCTGGCAGGAAAAGCGGAGACAAGCGCGGTGGCGCCAAGCCCGGCCAGATACCAGACACCGACGCCGCCGAACCAGGTTGGCTTCGATCCTCATCGGTCACATTGCATGACGTTTTGGTGCGGTAAAAATAATATTTTGCGGTGTTTCATTAACCCATGGGTTAATGAAGGTCGGCCCCACGACGTCGATCGTCAGGTGTGGTGATGTTGGCGCGGGGCTGTCTTCCGCCTGGCCTGAAGCGGTGTTCGTCGATGGTGACGTCCGCAGCTATCCGTTTTTATGCGACGAACTGGCATTGCGGCCGCAGTTTGCTGGACTGGCGCATCGGTCCGAACTTAGTTCGCCTTGGTGTGAAAGGCCTCCACTGCGCGCTGGACCCTGAGGCCTGCGGCAAAATCCGCAAGGTTGGTTTGAGGTTCACCCCGGATCGCCCGTGCGAATGCGGATAGCCGCGTGTATTCCGACCCGCGTTCGCCGATGAGAGCCACATCCTGCCATGCCTTGCCGTCCGAAACCTGCAATTCGCCCCAGTTGCGCAGGCGATAGGAACGGAGGCTGCCGGATATGGCCCATTCGTAGCTTTCGGGCACCGCGAGGCCGGCCTGGCCGAAGACGCGCACCGGGATGCCGCCGGCACGAAACAGGCCGAAGGCCAAGTTTTCGCTAGCCTCATCCGGCTGCGGAAAGTCCAGGGTCGTGAACACCGGCTCGAGCTCGCCGATGAGCCGGTCGGTCAGATAGGCAAAGTGCGAGAAGACCTCACGGACGAACCCGCCCTCTGCCCGACCTGACAGCCAGCCTGCATCGGCCTGAAACGCGCGCGGCCATTGCGGAAAGGCCAGCCTGATATCGACGCCGCCCACGTTGCCGAGTTCTCCTGCAGCAAGGGCGCGTTCGATCTCCAGCGTGGCATGACGATCGGAAAGCGCGAAATTGACGGCCGTCACCACGCCCGTCTGGGCCGCAAGGTCGGCCATCGCCTGCCCTTCAGCGAGATCGACCGCCAGCGGTTTCTCGCAGAACACGGCCTTGCCCGCGCGCATCGCTTCCATCGCATATGCGGCGTGAAACCTTGGCGGCGTGGCGATGTAGATGGCGTCGACCCCTTCGCTGGCCACGACGGTTCGCGGCTCGGTGGTAAAGCCGATGCCGGGGTACCGGCGACGCTCCCGCGCAACCGCTGCCTCATTGACGTCGGCACAAAGCATCACCTCGAAATCGTCGTGCCTGGCAGCCGCCTCGAGGAGTTCGGTTCCCATGGCTCCAAGGCCGAGGATGCCCAGACCTACACGCTTGCTCATGCCGGATGACTCCAAGCCCCTTTTGTCGACACATCACTACATCGCACGACGTCACCAAGCTTCCCTCCAGGCGCCCGCTTTGTCCGGTCCACGAAGGACTTCGCAGTGGCAACGGGCTTGCACCACAACGGCCTTGCCGTTAGCAAGGCTGCAATTCTCCGAACCCGTGGAAGGTCCCTTAGATGGCAACGAAAAAACTTCTCCTGCTCGCTGGCGACGGCATCGGCCCCGAGGCCATGGCCGAGGTCAAGAAACTGATCGCGGCGATGAACGAGAAGGGAGCCGGCTTTGCGTTCGACGAGGGCCTTGTCGGCGGCAGTGCCTACGACGCGCACGGCCAGGCGATCTCCGAAGAGGACATGAGCAAGGCGCTGGCTGCCGACGCCGTGCTGTTCGGTGCCGTCGGCGGCCCGAAGTGGGACAGCGTGCCATATGAGGTGCGCCCAGAAGCCGGCCTGCTGCGCCTGCGCAAGGACATGGAGCTGTTTGCCAATCTGCGCCCGGCTATCTGTTATCCGGCGCTTGCCGCCTCTTCCTCGCTCAAGCAGGAAGTGGTCGAGGGCCTCGACATCCTGATCGTGCGTGAACTGACCGGCGGCGTCTATTTCGGCGAACCCAAGCAGATCATCGACCTCGGCAACGGCCAGAAGCGCGGTATCGACACCCAAGTCTACGACACCTTTGAAATCGAGCGCATCTCCGGTGTCGCGTTCGAGCTTGCGCGCACCCGCAAGAACCACGTGACGTCGATGGAAAAGCGCAACGTCATGAAGTCGGGCGTTTTGTGGAACGAGGTCGTCAGCGCGACCCACAAGGCGAAATATGCCGACGTCAAGCTCGACCACATGCTGGCTGACGCCGGTGGCATGCAGCTGGTGCGTTGGCCCAAGCAGTTCGACGTCATCGTCACCGACAATCTTTTCGGCGACATGCTGTCGGACGTCGCCGCGATGCTGACAGGCTCGCTCGGCATGCTGCCGTCGGCCTCGCTCGGTGCACCGGATGCCAAGACCGGCAAGCGCAAGGCACTCTACGAGCCGGTACACGGCTCCGCCCCCGACATCGCTGGCCGCGGCATCGCCAACCCGATCGCCATGATCGCTTCCTTCGCCATGTGCCTGCGCTATTCCTTCAACATGGTGGCCGAAGCCGATCGGCTCGAAGCGGCGATCGCCGCCGTGCTGGACGATGGCCTGCGCACCAAGGACATCATGTCCGAAGGCAAGATCGAGGTCGGCACCGTTGCCATGGGCAACGCCATCATCGCCAAGTTCCTCGCCTGACCGACATCCGGCCGGCCCGAGAGGGCCGGCCATTCTCATGTTCGATTGTCTCTTGCCGTCCCCTGCGTTCATGCTGTAATTGAACCGATCCAATCAAATCGATCGTGGGAGATGCAGCATGCCGATCAGAGCACTGGTGTGGGGCGAGAACGTGCATGAACAGGAGAGTGCCGTCGTTGCAGGTATCTATCCGCTCGGCATGCACGGCACCATCGCGGCAGCCCTCAACCACGACAAGGACATCACGGCGGAAACGGTCGTGCTGCAGGACCCGGAGCACGGCCTGACCGAAGATCGCCTGGCAAAGACCGATGTGCTGGTCTGGTGGGGCCATGCCGCTCACGGCAAGGTCGACGACGCCATTGTCGAGCGCGTGCAGCAGCGCGTCTGGGAAGGCATGGGCCTGATCGTCCTGCACTCCGGCCATTTCTCGAAGATCTTCAAACGGCTCATGGGCACGCCCTGCTCGCTGAAATGGCGTGAGGCCGGCGAACGCGAACGCATCTGGGTGGTCAACCGCAACCACCCCATCGCCAAGGGCCTCGGCGAATGCATCGAACTGCCCAACGAGGAAATGTACGGCGAACCCTTCACCGTGCCGGAACCTATGGAAACGGTCTTCGTCTCCTGGTTCGAAGGTGGCGAGGTGTTCCGATCCGGCCTGACCTATCAGCGTGGTGCCGGCCGCATCTTCTATTTCCGCCCGGGTCACGAAACCTATCCGACCTACCACCATCCCGACGTGCATACCGTGCTGCGCAATGCCGTGCACTGGGCACACAATCCGGCACCGGCCTGGGCGATGATCGCGGCCGCGCCGAACGTGCCGATTTCGGCTGCCAAGGAGCCGCTGGTCGAAAAAGGACCCAAGCTGCATAAGGACGGCGACGAGGGACTGCGCTGATGAGACGGCTGCTTCTTCTCGGCACCGGCGGCATCGCCGGCCAACATATGGAGGAGTTTGGCAAGGTGCCGGAGTGCGGGATCGTTGCCTGCGCTGACGCCTTGCCGGGCCGTGCCGCCGCCTATGCGGAAAAGAACGACATCGCCCATGCCTTCGACGGCCTGGAAGCCGCGCTTGCCTGGGGCGATTTCGATGCGGCCATCAATGCCACGCCCGATGGCGTGCACAAGGAAACCACGCTCATGCTGCTTGCTGCCGGCAAGCATGTGTTCTGCGAAAAACCGTTGGCGCCCAACCATGCCGACGCGCTGGAAATGACGGAGGCCGCTGAGCGCGCAGGCCTCGTCAACATGGTCAACCTCACTTATCGCAACTCGCCCGCCTTGCAGCGCGCCCGGCAAATGGTCGAATCCGGCGAGCTCGGGGAACTGCGTCATGTCGAGGCAAGCTACCGGCAGAGCTGGCTGGTCGGAAAGGCCTGGGGCGACTGGCGCACCACCGATCAATGGCTTTGGCGGCTATCGAGCGACCACGGCTCGACGGGCGTTCTGGGCGACGTCGGCATCCATATTCTCGACTTCGCGACCTACGGCGCCGTCGATGATATCGCCAGCCTCAACGCCGAACTGGTCACCTTCCCCAAGGCGCCCGGCGATCAGATCGGCAAATATCGGCTGGATGCCAATGACAGTGTGGCGATGACCGCGCGCTTTGCGTCCGGCGCACTGGCCACCATTCTCGCCACCCGCTACGCGACCGGCCATCTAAACGACCTCGAACTGAAACTGCATGGCACCAAAGGTGCGCTGTGGGTGCGGACCGATGGCCGAACCTCATCCCTGAAGGGCTGCTTCGGCAAAGACATCGATACTGTTGCCTGGAGCGATATCGCGCTGCCGGAGATCAAGCGCAATGCGCGTCGTTTTGTTGACGCCCTGCTCTCCGGCATCAATGGCGATCCATCGTTCCGTCGTGCCGCCGACATGCAGAAACTGATCGACGCCGCCTTTCTGAGCAGCGTCGACAAACGTCCCGTCGCGATCGCTTAGAGCATGATCCCGAAAAGTGAGCGGAATAGCGATTCTACCTGATCGCATTCCGCTCCAGGCGCTTCAGCGGCAGGCACCTCCCCCCGGTCACAGGGAGAGGGGCTCGTCTCAGAAGAACGCCTGCAGGCCGGTCTGAGCGCGGCCGAGGATGAGCGCGTGCACGTCGTGTGCACCCTCATAGGTATTGACCGTCTCGAGGTTCTGCGCATGGCGCATGACGTGATAGCCGATCTGGATGCCGTTTCCACCATGCATGTCACGCGCATGCGGGCGATGTCGAGGGCCTTGCCGCAATTGTTGCGCTTGACGATGGAGATCATCTCCGGCGCCATCTTGCCTTCGTCCATCAGCCGGCCGACGCGCAATGAACCCTGCAGGCCGAGCGCGATGTCGGTCTGCATGTCGGCAAGTTTCTTCTGATAGAGCTGCATGCCGGCAAGCGGCTTGCCGAACTGCTTGCGGTCGAGGCCATACTGGCGCGCACGGTGCCAGCAGTCTTCCGCTGCACCCATGGCGCCCCAGGAGATGCCGTAACGGGCACGGTTCAGGCAGCCGAACGGGCCCTTGAGGCCGGAAACGTTGGGCAACAACGCATCTTCGCCGACCTCGACGCCTTCCATGACGATCTCGCCGGTGATCGAGGCACGCAGGGAAAGCTTGCCGCCGATCTTCGGCGCTGACAGACCCTTCATGCCCTTTTCGAGCACGAAACCGCGGATCTGGTTGTCATGCGCGGCAGACTTCGCCCACACCACGAACACGTCGGCGATCGGCGCGTTGGAAATCCACATCTTCGAGCCGGAAATGCGATAGCCGTTCGCTGTCTTTTCGGCACGGGTCTTCATGCCGCCCGGATCGGAACCAGCATCCGGTTCGGTCAGGCCGAAGCAGCCGATCCATTCGCCTGAGGCGAGCTTCGGCAGGTACTTCTTGCGCTGTTCTTCCGAGCCATAAGCGTGGATCGGATACATGACCAGCGACGACTGCACGCTCATCATCGAGCGGTAGCCGCTGTCGATGCGCTCCACTTCTCGGGCGACAAGGCCGTAGGTCACGTAGTTGGCGCCAAGCCCGCCATACTCTTCCGGGACGGTGATGCCGAGCAGGCCGGCTTCGCCCATTTCGCGGAAGATCGCCGGATCGGTCTTTTCTTCCATGTAGGCGTCTTCGATCCGCGGCGCGAGCTTGTCGGCCGCAAACGCCGCCGCGCCATCGCGGATCATGCGTTCGTCTTCCGAAAGCTGGTCCTCGAGGAGGAACGGATCGTCCCAGACGAAGGCGTTCTTGTCGGCAGCCATGCGTATTTCTCCCAGAAAGCGCGGCCAGAATGCGCAGAATGCCGGGCTTATCGACCCCTGCCTGGAAAAAAGCAAATGAAATTGCCTCGGAGATCAATGATGATTAGTAATGGATCATGAGTGTGCAACGCCGCCTTTTGCCGACCACCGGAGCGCTCGCGGCCTTTGAGGCGGTGGCACGGCTGGGCTCGTTCACGGCAGCGGCCCAGGAATTGGCGCTGACACAGGGGGCTATCAGCAGGCAGATCAAGCTTTTGGAGGATCAGTTCGGCAAGCGGCTGATCGAGCGGGACAGTCGCAATGTCCAGCTTTCTCCCGAGGGTGAGATCTATGCCGAAACGGTGCGCGCGGCGCTCGGCCAGCTTCGCGAGGCAGCACTTGGATTGATGAGCAATCGGCATGGTGGCGTTTTAAACCTCGCCATCCTGCCCACCTTCGGCACGCGCTGGCTGATGCCGCTGATCCCGGAATTCGTCGAACAGAACCCGGACATCACCATCAACTTCGCCACCCGCATAGGCCGTTTCGATTTCGCCCGCGAACGGATGGACGCTGCCATCCATGTCGGTCAGCCGGACTGGCCGGGCGCAACATCCACCCTTCTGATGCGCGAGGAAGTGGCGCCGGTCGCCGCGCCCGAATTCCTGACGGCAAATGCAGTGGCCGAACCGCGTGACCTGGGCCGACTGCCGCTGCTGCACATGGCTTCGCGCCCCGGCGGCTGGGCCGAATGGTTCGAACACCAGGGGCTTGCCGCCCCTACCGGCCCAGGCATGCAGTTCGAGCAGTTCTCGACCGCTGCCCAGGCCTGCATCGCCGGTCTCGGCATCGCATTGTTGCCGCTGTTCCTGATCACGGGCGAGTTGCAACGCGGCCAGTTGGTACCCGCCCCCGGCCGCGCCATGCAGAGCCGAAGCGCCTACTATCTGGTTGTGCCCAACGAGAAGCGCCTTTACCCGCCGGTCGCAAGCTTCCGCAACTGGCTGCTTACCAAGCTTCCGCAGGGTATGGCGACAGAACGATGACGGGCGAAATCATCCTCGGCATGGACGATTTGCGCGCAGTCACGGCATTTGCCGCCGGAAGCGCCGCAGAGGTGCTGGAAATCTACGAGACATCACACCCTTCGGACCGCCGTCCCCGCGACGCCATCGACGCGGCCAGGGCTTTCGCAAATGGAGGCAGGCGCGGCAAGGCACTGCGCGATGCGGCCTGGGCGGCGCTCAGGGCAGCACAAGAAGCCGGAGAGGCAGCTGCCGGCCAGGCTGCGGGAGCTGCCATGTGCGCCTCCTCTGCGGCCTATCTCCACCCGCTGGCACGCTCCACGCAGGTGAGACACATTCTTGGCGCCGCCGCCCATGCTGCGCACGCCACCGAACTTGCGGCAGGAGGCGCAGGGGATGCAGCAACCCGGCATCTTCGGCGCGCCGCCAGCCAGGCGAGCCCGACGGTCGTCGCAGTTCTGTGCCGCTATCCCTCGGCACCACCCGGCGGAGGACGCGTGGGGGAACTGCTGCGTATCCTCGACCGGACACTCCGCGCCGAAAGACCGATCGGCCCGGAAACCGGCAGCTGAGAAGCGCGTCATACCATCCTTACAAGCGCCTCGAAGAAATCGACATTGTCATGATCGAGCGGATCGTCGACCGGCGTCGGCTGCGACGACATCTTGACAATGACCACCTCGCTTGCCGGATCGACGAACAACCACTGGCCGTGGATGCCGATGCCGCAATAGGAACCCTTGCCGCTCTGGTACCACTTGTTGCGGTAACGCCCTTGGGCAAACAGATGCGCGAAGTCGCCGCGCTTCCAGGCTTCGAGACTGCCTGCGGTCGTTGTGTCGCGAACCCAGGTTTCCGACACGACACGCTTGCCATTGGCGACACCACCCTGGCGCATCATCTCGCCGACCCGAGCAAGGTCGCGCGGCGTCATCGAGATGCCGCCGGCAGTGCGTGCCGTACCGACCCGGTCGACCGTGATGGCGCCTTCACCACGGGCGCCGAGCGGTGCCCATAGTTTCTCGGCGAACAGCTCCGGCACACGCTTGCCGGAAGCGCGCTCGACCAGAACGCCGAGCAGGTCGGAATTCGGCGAGCGATAGCGGAAAACGTCGCCATGCGGTTCCGGCCTGCGCTTGATCGACAACAGGAACTCTTCCAGCCCCTCATCGCCGCCACCGGGATTCCACAGCGTCGCCCGCCGATAGCGGGCGAAGGAGCTTTCTGGATCAAGATAGGCTTCCTCGAAATCGAGGCTCACCGTCATGTCAAGCACGTGACGGACAGTGGCATCGCCATAGGCCGAACCGGTCGCCTCCGGAATATAGGCCGTCACCGGTGCTTCCGGATCGAAACGCCCCTCGCCTTCCAGGATGCCGGCCAGGATTGCGGTCAGCGACTTGCTGATCGAAAAGATGATGTGGCGATTGCCAGGCTGCATATGCGGCGCGAACCAGTCGCCGATAAACCTTCCGCCCTTCATGACGGTCAGCGCATCGGCGCTCGAGCGGTCGAGGAATGCTGCAACGGTTTCGGTTCCGTTGGAAAGCGATAGTGTTTCACCGAGCAGCGCGCTGAAATCGGCGATGGCCGGTTCGGCTTCGCTCGATGAAGCTTCGATGCGCGCACTTGGCACCAGTTCGCCGACATTCAGGAACGACCAGCGATTGAACGGCGCCGTGCGCCAGTTGGCGAGGGCCACAGCGCTGCGTCGGAAGCCGTATGCTTCCTCGAATTTCGTCCGGTTGGTCACGTCTTGTCCTTCCTGGGTAGTGCGCATGGCAAGGACGATCCACGATCGCCGGCGCCAGTTTTCCGCATCGATTGATCTGTCAGGCGGCGGAGCCCAGCTCCGCCGCAATTGCCGCGATCGCCTTCAGCGTCGCCACGGCAAAAGGCGTGTTCGAGAAATCCGGGAACGATGACAGCTTCACCGTCACCATCCGGCTGTTCCAGTCCACATGGATGAGCTGGCCGAAGACACCACGGCACATGAGCGCGCGCGAACGCGGATCTTCGATCCAGAACTGGTTGCGATAGCTGCCTTCCGGCAGGCTCTCGGAGAAATTGCCGCCATGCACACCATTCCTGGTCGCCTCGATCCAGGCAGCGGGAACAATGCCGGCGCCATTGTCGAGGATCATCTGGCCGAAACGTGCGTAGTCGCGAAGCGTGGCATTGAACCCGCCGTCGGCCAGTGCGTAACCCGCGCTGTCGACGGTGAAGCACGCGCTTTCCTCCACGCCGAGCTTCTGCCAGAGTTCTTCCGAAACGAGCTCGGCCAGCCTGCGCCCGGTTACGCGCTCCATGACAAAGGCGAGCACATCCGTCTCGATTGAACGGTATTCGAAGGCGGCACCGTGCGGCCGCACGGTCTCCCTGAGCCGCAGGATAAGTTCCCAGACATGCGCCGGCCACGGGAAGGCAGGATCGCTGTCTGGCGGCACCGGTTTCCAGCCGGACGCAACGTCCACCTGACCGATGTCGGAATAACGATCGGTATAGGCTTCCGAAAACTTCACGCCGGTCGTCATATCGAGCACCTGCTGAACCGTCGCACCTACCCAGCCCGTCTCGGCAAGTTCAGGAAGATACGCTGTCACCGGCTTTACCGGGTCGATCAGGCCACGACCGACAAGGATGCCGCAAACCGCCGCCGTCACCGACTTGGCCATCGACTGCGACAGATGCAGCGAACGCGGCGTCATGCCGTTGAAATAGCGCTCATAGGCGATCGAGCCGTCCTTCAACACCAGGAAACCGTCGGTATAGGTTTCGTCGAGCAGGCCTGCGAGCGTCGAGGCGCGGCCAAGGCTGTCAGTCACAGGCAGACCGTCGAGATCTGTCTCGGCGTATGGCAATTCGCTGACGGGACCAGGGCCGCGCCAGACCTCAACGGTCGGAACGATCTGGCGCATGTTCTGGAAAGCCCAGCGGTTCCACGGCGCCCTGTCCCAGTCGAGCCGGGGCGGCACCAGCGCTGGCGGCGAACCTTGCATGATCAACGGACGGGGATCGCTGTTGCGGTAGGGCTGCATGAGGAGCGCCTCCTGCGATATTTCAGGGTTCTTGAAACAACTGGCGCGCCGGGCAGCCGCCAGACGGATCGTCCGGCAGCAATCACCGCCGGACGCTGGAGCGTTGCCCGTTTTCACGGAAACGCTCCAGCTTCTTGCCTTGAGCAACTCCGGACGGAAAACGCCTTTCCGGGAACTGCTTCTAGAGCGTTTCCGCTTTTCACGGAAACGCGGAAACGCTCTAAGTTTTGGTTTCGCCGCATTTTTGTAACGCCAAGTGATTCCACTTGGCTACAAAATGCTCAGGACCGCTTACTTGCGCAGTTCGGTCCAGATCTTCTTGTAGAGCGCGTCAGCCTCTTCCGAACACATCAGCGCCATGGTGCCATGCGGCTTGGCTTCTTCCGGAACGATGATCTCCGGCGCATCGCGCATCTCGGCCGGCATGAATTTTTCGGAGCCTGCAACGCCATTGGCGTAGCGGTGGAAAGCCGAAAGGCCTGCAGCCACCTCCGGATCCATGATGAAGTTCTGGAACAGCTTGGCGTTCTCGGCGTTCTTGGCGTCCTTCAGGACCACGACATTGTCGGACCAGTAGGTGAAGCCTTCCTTCGGATAGCCGTAGTGAACCTGTGGATGCGCGAGCCGGATGCGCAGGCCGGCGCCGTTCCAGGTCGACGAAGCCTTGAAGTCGCCAGCACCCATCTTGTCGACGGCGCCATATTCCATGGCGATCCAGTTGGACTTGGCAGCCGTCAGCAGGTCGCGCACCTTCTTCAGCACTTCCTTGTCGGCCGTGCACTGCTCGCCGCCGACATAGCGGATGGCAGCGGTCATCACGTCCTTCATCTCGGGGACGACATTGACCTTGCCTTTCAGTTCGTCCGGCGTCTTGAAGATGATGTCCCAGGTGTTGATATCGCCCTTGTAGACATCGGTGTTGACGACGATGCCGACCGTGCCCCAGGCCCATGGCACAGAATATTTGCGGCCGGGGTCGAAATCGGGATTGGCCCATTCGGGGGCGATGTTCTTGAAGTTCTCCATGCCGCCTGGGTTGGTCTCGAGCAGCAGGCCTTCCTGGATCCAGATCGGCAGGTGCGTCTGTGACGGCACCACGATGTCGAAACCGGAGCCGCCCTGACGGACCTTGGCCAGAGCCGTATCGTTGGAATCGTAGTCGGTGATGGTGACCTTCACCTTGTACTTTTCCTCGAACTTCTTGATCACGTCCGGGTTGGTGTAGTTGCCCCAGTTGTAGATGTTGAGCGCACCTTCAGCACGGGCCAGGCCCGTCGCTGCAAGCAGCGCCAGCGCCGCCGTCGCGGCAAACAATCTCGAGTTCATGACAAGGGCTCCTTCTTCCAATCTGCGATAATTCTGCCTGCTTCAGGCAAAAAGCTTGCGACGGCCGGGACCGATTTATCGGTCCCGACTTCGTCATCTCAGGTTGTCCTAGAGCGTTTCCGTTTTTTCACGGAAACGCTCTAGGTTTTTGTTTTCGCCGTATTTTTGTAACGCCAAGTGATTCCACTTGGCATACAAAATGCTCGAGTGCTTACTTCTGCAGCTCTGTCCAGATCTTGCTGTAGATCTCCTGGATTTCCGGCGAGCACAGCCGCTGCAATTCGCCGAGCGACTTCACGTCGGCCGGGATGTTCACCTCCGGCGCGTCCTTCATGTCGGCGGGCATGAACTTCTCCGAACCCGCGATGCCGTTGGCATAGCGGTGGAAGGCCGAGTTCAGCGCGGCGTTTTCCGGATCCATCATGAAGTTCTGGAACAGCTTGGCGTTCTCGACGTTCTTGGCCTCCTTGAGCACGACGACGTTGTCGCTCCAGAGGCCATAGCCTTCCTTCGGATAGTTGTAGTGGATGGCCGGGTTCGCGAGCCGCTGGCGCAGGGCCGAGCCGTTCCAGTCGCTGGTCGCCTTGAAGTCGCCGGCACCCATCTTCTCGATGGTGTTGTATTCCATCGCGATCCAGTTCGGCTTGGCCGCTACCAGCGTGTCGCGCACCTTCTTCAGCACCGCCTTGTCGTCGGTGCACTGCTGGCCGCCGACATATTTGATGGCAGCGAAGATCACGTCGTTCATCTCGGGAACGACATTGACCTTGCCCTTCAATTCGTCAGGCGTGTTGAAGATGATGCCCCAGCTGTTGGCCGGTCCCTTGTAGGTGTCGGTGTTGACGACGACGCCGATCGTGCCCCAGGCCCATGGCACGGTGTATTTGCGGCCGGGGTCGAAGTCGGGATTGGCCCATTCCGGCGCGACGTTCTTGAAGTTCTCCATCTTGCCCGGATCAGTCTCCTGGATGAGACCCTCCTTGATCCAGACCGGGATGAAGGTCTGCGATGGGATGGCGATATCGAAACCCGTGCCGCCCTGGCGCACCTTGGCGAGCGCCGTGTCGTTGGAGTCGTAGTCGGTGACGGTGACCTTGACGCTATATTTCTGCTCGAACTTCTTGATCATGTCGGGGCTGATGTAGTTGCCCCAGTTGTAGATGTTGAGCGCGCCCTCGGCTCGGGCAAGGCCCGACGAGGCGAGCAGCGCCAGCCCGACGGCCGTCGCGGTGGTCTTCCAGTTCATTGTGTTCTCCCATTATTGCTTTGGTTTTTTGACATCCGGTTTGCACCGTCAGTCGCGTTTCTTGCTGACGAAGAAAAACAACGTGACGATGACGACCGACAGCAGCAGAAACGCCGTCGATATCGCATTGATCTCAGGCGTAATGCCGCGGCGGATCTGGCCGAGCATGTAGGTCGGCAGCGTGTCCTGGCCACCGGACTTGACGAACTCGGTGATGACGACGTCGTCCAGCGAAATCACGAAGGCCAGCATCAGCCCGGCCAGGATGCCGGGCCACAGCAGTGGCAGCGTCACGCGCCGGAAGGCTTGCCAGGGCGTCGCGTAGAGATCCGCCGCCGCGCGCTCCAGCGACAGGTCCATGTTTTCGAGCCGCGCACGGATCGGCAGATAGGCGAAGGGAATACAGAAAGCCGTGTGCGCGGCGATCAGGTAACCGAGGCCCGAATAGCCGGTGAAGATCTTGATGCGCGAGAAGAAGATCAGCAGCGCCACGCCGGTGACGATTTCCGGCACCATCAGCGGCTGGTTGATCATCGCGTATTTGAAGGTCAGCCCCGGATAGGGCGGCGTGCGGGTCGTCGCGAGCGCAGCCATCGTGGCCGCGATCGTGGCGAGGGTCGCTGCGATCGCGGCGATCTGGAAGGAGCGCAGCGTGGCATCGATGACCTGTGCGTTCTGCGAGGCGGACTGGAACCACTTCAGCGAGAAGCCGCCCCATTCCGACGTCGATGGCGCCTCGTTGAAGGCATAGACGACCAGCACGATGATCGGCATGTAGAGCGCGACGAAGCAGACGGCGGCGATCGTCGTGAAGCCCGGCTGATGGCGGATTGAGAAGCTTTTAGCCATGCCGCGCCTCCTGCGAACCGGCGTTGCGCACATAGACAAGCAGCGCCACCATGACGATGAGCATGACGGTGATCGACAACGCCGAACCCAGCGGCCAGTTGCGGCCCTGTCCGAACTGCAGCTCGATCAGGTTGGACAGCATCATGTTCTTGCCGCCGCCGAGCACGCTCGGTGTCACATAGGCGCCGATGGCCGGGATGAAGACCAGGATCGAGCCGGCGATGACACCAGGCTTGACCAGCGGGAAGATGATGCGGCGCAGCACCTGCCAGCGCGACGCGTAGAGGTCGTAGCCGGCCTCGACGAGCCGGAAATCCAGCTTTTCCATGGAGGCATAGACCGGCAGCACCATCAGCGGCAGGTAGACATAGGCCATGCCGATCAGGATCGCCGCGTCCGTGTACAGGATCTGTATCGGCGCCGAGACGATGCCGAGCTTTATCAGCACTGTGTTGATGATGCCTTCGTTGCGAATGATCTGCAGCACCGCAAAGGTGCGGATGAGCAGGTTCGTCCAGAACGGAATGGTGATCAGGAACAGCCAAAGGTCGCGCGTCTTTTCGCTGCGCGTCGCCATGAAGTAGGCGGTCGGAAAGCCAATCGCCAGAGTGATGATCGTCGTGATGATCGCAAGCTTCACCGAGCGCCAGAAGATGCTCATATGGGCACTGGCGAGCGAGAGCGTGTCATCGAAGATGTCGCGCTCGAACAGCACCGAGACCCAGGCTTCGGGCGAGAACTGCCACTTCACGTCGCCATAAGAACCGGGCGTCAGGAAGGAATAGACGAGCACGATCGCCAGCGGACCGACGGCGGCGAAGAAAATGGTGAGCATGGCAGGCGCGGAGAGATACCAGCGGTTGCGAATGTCGCGCCGGTCGGCCGCCCTGGCGATTTCCTCGGCGGTGGCCATCAGTCCCTCAACACCTGTGCGGCGTCATCGCTGATCGCGATTCCCGCCTTGTCACCCGTTTCAAAGCCGCAGTCTGCGTTACGCGCATTCTGCTGCCGCACGATGAAGAGGTCATTGCTGCCGTCGAGCCGCACGTGGATATGCGTGTCGGTGCCGAAATAGACGATGTTCTCGACCGTGCCCGAAAGCTCAGCCTTGCCCTTGACCAGCTTGGCGTGTTCGGGTCGAACCACCACTGTGGCTTCTCCCTTCGGCTGGAAACCGTCGGCGACGCTGGCCGTGATGGTGGCGCCCGATTTCAGCGTGGCGCGTGCCTTGCCATTCTCGACACCGGCTATGGAGGCGGTCAGGAAATTCGTCTCACCAATGAAGTCGGCGACGAAACGGTCAGCCGGCTTGTCATAGATGTCCCACGGGCTGCCGACCTGCAGGATCTTGCCTGACGACATCACCGCGATGCGGTCGGACATGGTCAGTGCTTCTTCCTGGTCGTGTGTGACGAAGATGAAGGTGATGCCGGTCTGGTTCTGCAGCCGCTTCAATTCGATCTGCATTTCCTTGCGCAGCTTGTAGTCGAGCGCCGACAGCGGCTCGTCGAGCAGGAGCACCTTCGGCTGCGGCGCCAGAGCGCGGGCCAGCGCAACGCGCTGTTGCTGGCCACCGGAAATCTGGCTGGTGCGCCGCGAGGCCAGATGCTCCATGCGCACCAGCTTCAGCATCTCGGCGACACGGGCCCTGATCTCGGCCTTGGGCTTGCGCAGCATCTCCAGACCGAAGCCGATGTTCTCGGCCACCGTCATGTGCGGAAACAGCGCATAGCTCTGGAAGACGGTGTTGACCGGCCGCTTGAATGGCGGCAGCAACGCAATGTCGTCGCCGTAGAGCAGGATCTCGCCAGCACTCGGATAGTCGAAACCGGCGATCAGCCGAAGCAGTGTCGTCTTCCCGCAGCCGGAAGGTCCCAGCAGCGTGAAGAACTCGTTCTCCCGGATCGAAACCGAGACCGTGTCCAATGCGGCAACCGCCGCGTCCCCAGTACCGAAGACCTTCCGCACACCGCGGACTTCGATCGCGTTCTTACCCGGTTGTTCCGGCACTCAAGCCCCTCTTTTTTTCTTGGCCCGTCCTCGAAAACAGGCCTTTTCTTCTGGTTTAGATTGTCACCACAAGCCGCCACGCTTGGCAACAATCGGATCGAATATCAGTTCATCGGGCGAAACGAATGTTCACCATCAGGACTGATAGGTAACCTTGCCGCCGCAGATGGTCGTGACGGGACGCACCTCATGCAGCCGCTGCGGCTCGACCGCCTCGACATCCTGCGAAAGCACAACGAGATCGGCCATGAACCTTGGCTTCAGCCTGCCTTTGCGCTGCTCCATGAACTCGGCATAAGCGCCCTCCACGGTGTAGGCCGCGATCGACTCCCTCAGCGAGAAGCTCTGGTCCGGATCGCCTTGCGCCCAAGGCTTGCGCAGCACCGCCGCCTGGATGCCGAGGATTGGATCAATCGGCGAAACTGGCCAGTCGGAAGCAAAGACGACATGCGCGCCTGCATCCTTCAGCGTGCGCCAGGCATAGCTCAGCGGCCAGCGCGCCTTGCCGATACGCGACACTGTCGGCTCCAGCGGAAAATCCATCGCTCCCGGCGGATGCGGAGGCTGCATCGAGGCAATCACGCCAAGTTCAGCGAAGCGCGGAACATCGGAAGCCGCAACCACCTCGATATGCTCTATGCGGTGGCGGCTCTCGCGTTGACCGTTGGCTGTCGCCGCCGCCTCATAGCCATCGAGCACAGCCTGCACGGCACCGTCGCCAATGGAGTGCACCGCGATCTGCAGGCCGCGCGCATCGATGGCAACGGCCAGGGCCTTGAATTCTTCCGGCGTGAACAACGGCTCACCGACCCAATCCGGGCGATCGGCATAAGGCTCGATCATCACGGCCGTCCATGAATCCAGCACGCCGTCGTAGAAAACCTTGACGATGCCGGAGGACAGCCACTCGCTGTCATAGCGTTCGGCCATGAGCGAGGCTTTCTCCAGAATGTCGAGCTTCATGAAATTCTTGAAGTGGAAAGGTATCTGCACGCGGCAGGAAAGCCCTTCCTCGGCTTCGATTTCGGCCAGCAGTTCGAGCTGGTAAAGATTGCCATCCATGTTCTGGATCGACGTGATGCCATGCTGCGCACACCACGCCAGACCACGCCGCATGATGTCACGGTCGGCGGCACGCTGTTCAGGCGTCGGTGCCGGATCCGGCTCACCGCCGGTCGACAGTCCGAGCCGCACACGTTCCTCACCGGCCAAGGCCAGCACCGGACCGAATGCTTCGCCTTCCCGCAGTTCGCCTTCGGCCAGCCCGTCCTCGCCCATGACGATCTCGTTGCCCGGGCCAAGCGCACGGCCATGCAGGATCCCTGCGGCTTCCAGTGCACAGGTGTTGGCCCACATCGTATGATGGTCGGGGGCAGCCATGCAGAACGGCCGATCCCGCAGGATCGCGTCGAGATGATGCCGGGTCACCCGCTCCTCGCCGAGGATGGTGTAGTCGGCACTCTGCGCGACAAGCATCGGCGCATCCGGCCGGGATGCGGCATAAGCAAGGACCGCCTCCTTGAGAGCGTCGAAGCCATGAACACCGGCAAGATGCAGATGCGCCAGCTCGGCCGCACCGGAAAAGAGATGCATGTGCGCTTCGATGAAGCCGGGCAGCACCGAACCGCCCTTGGCATCGACGATTTTGGTGGCAGGCCCCTTCAGGGCTTCGACGACAGCACGGCTGCCGACTGCGAGGATGGACCCGTCCTTGATGGCAACGGCTTCTGCGACGGGACTGTCGTCATCCATGGTCAGCACACGGCCGTTTACGACGATCAGATCGGCTTGATGAACCGCACCAGTGACAGACATCGCGACTCCGCGCTTTTGACTGATCAAGACCGCCTCGACTCTGCACTCCACACATGACCGCCCCCCCCAGGGACGGCGTGATCGGACAGAAATTGATGCCAGTCTGCCGCCTCCGGAATTCCCCTTAGTTTCCCTAAAGACAGCGTGGAGAAAAAATGCGACTATTTATTCGCGTTTGTCAATATGTGGATTCTGCGATGCCTTGTGGACAGCACCCCGCGCGTATGCTGAGAGCGGACGGGGAACGAGGAATTCAAGCGGTGAAGCGCGATCTCAAACGCAAGACCAAGATAGCGCTGGAACCGCGCAAGCAACCGAGACAGGAACGGTCGAGCAAAGTCGTCGACCGGATTCTCGATGCCGCCCTGATACTGACGCGGGAGCAGGGAACGGGGACACCGACGACGCTCGCCATTGCGCAGCGCGCCGGCCTGTCTGTTGGCTCGGTCTACCAATACTATCCAAACAAGGAAGCTATTCTTCTCGATCTCGCCCGGCGCTGGCTGGGGGCATTCCCCGAAGTGATCGAAAAACGCACCCGGGTTCCGCGCCCGACGACCCGCGCTGCGTTTCAGCGCGAGGTGCGGGAACTCTTCATCGACACATCAAGGCTCTATCTCGAGAATGCCAGCCTGATGCCGGTGATCGAGGCCATCACCGGCAATCCGGACCTGAGGCCGATCCAGAACGAATATGATGAGCAGATTATCGCACTTTATGCAGCCTGGCTGCGTCATGTGAATCCGGGCCTGCAGGAAGACGTCGCCAGCCGGCTCGGCGTCGTGATGATGGAGGTCGGGCACGTGTGCCGCCTTGTTGGCCTCAAGAAGGACCGCAGGACCTTCGATCTGCTGGAGGATGACGTCGAGACCATGTGGATCGCGCTCGTCACCCCTTATCTCGATCTCGACTAACAACCATTCCAGGGAAGGAACTTCATGAAGACTGTCTATTCGCCGCTCCATGCCGGCCATGCCGGCACGATGGAGCTGATGTCGGGAGCGATCGTACCCGGCTTCGAGAAACCCTCACGGGCCGAAATCATCAAGGCACGCGTCGAGAGCGAAAAGCTCGGCCCGATCATGCCACCGGAGACACATGACCTCGTCGCGGCCAAGCGCATCCACAAGGCCGACTACATCGACTTCCTGCCGACGGTCTATCCCGAATGGGAAAAACTTGGTCGCTCCGGTTCGGCGATCCCCTACACCTGGCCAACCCGCGGCCTGCGTGGCGATGTCGTGCCCGACACCATCGACGCCAAGCTGGGTTATTATTCCTTCGACGCCGGCGCACCTTTCGTCAAAGGCACATGGGAAGCGATCAAATCATCGTATGACGTTGCCCTGACCGGCGCCAGGCTGGTCAAGGATGGCGAGCCGGCTGCCTTTGCCCTGTGCCGCCCACCTGGACATCACGCCGGTGCCGGCTTCATGGGCGGCTATTGCTACATCAACAACGCCGCTGTCGCCGCACAATGGTTCCTCGACCAGGGTGCCAGGCGCGTCGCGATCCTCGACGTCGACTACCACCACGGCAACGGCACGCAGGAGATCTTCTATTCCCGCGCCGACGTACAGGTACTGAACCTGCACGGCGATCCGATGGTCGAATATCCCTACTTCCTCGGCCATGCCGACGAACATGGCGAAGGTGCCGGCGAAGGTTTCAACGTCAACTACCCTCTCCCCTTCGGAACCAGCTGGGAGGCCTGGAACGCGGCCCTCGACGACGCCTGCGCAAAACTCTCCGCCTACGGCCCGGATGTCGTCGTCGTTTCGCTCGGCGTCGACACCTTCGAAAAGGATCCGATCAGCCAGTTCAAGCTCAAGAGCAGCGACTATCCCAAGATCGGCGCCCGCATCGCCAGGTTGAACCTGCCGACGCTGTTCGTGATGGAAGGCGGCTATGCCGTCGACGAGATCGGCGTGAACGCGGTTGGCGTCCTGACCGGTTTCGAGGGGCGGTAGCCTGCCACGCCTCGCCGCCCCTGGAAGCGCTCCAGGGGCGGCGAGACATTTTTTTTCATGGCTCGAAATCCAGCAAATGCGCGGCCTGAGTCGCGTCTGCGAGTCCACTGAATCCGGATCTGTCAATTCCCGTTTGAAGTCGGATTCATCAACCGCTAAATTAAACCCGAATCAGCCGTTCCAAGGGGGCACGGCGAACCATCCAAAGTCCTGTTGTACCGGAGTTTTCCGGCACAAGGCGCGATTGGTTTCGCGTTCCCTGCCGGATTCGGCCGATAGGTGCCGTTGTGCGCCGAGAGTGTGTTTTAGGTGAATGTGACGCGTACCCGCGTCCGGCGCTGCTGAACCAGCACCGGGCATAAGAATCGATTCCGGCCCGAAGACTATGACAGCCTTTGCAGCCCCCATAGCTTCCGACATGATCGGAACACGTCTGGCCTCTCGCGCGGACCTGACCGGGTTTCTCACCCAACTCTCCGATGAGATCGGTGCCGACAGTTACATGCTGGTGGCAATCATCCATGACGAGGAGCGCAACGATGCCCGTATCGTCGCGTCGAACTGGCTGTATGACGCGATCGAATTGATCGGCAAGCATCTGATCGCCGCTCTGGCTCACGGCCCCCTCACCTCCCCCCCAGGCAATCGGCCGCGCGCGCTCGTTGCATCCCACGCAGAGACGGCAGCAGGGCTGCTCAATGGCGAGGAAGCCAAGCTGCTCGATGTGCTGGGACATGCCGAACTCTATTCGCTGCGCCTCGATGTCGGCCGGCAGCGTCTTTTCCTGCTGTTTTCCGCGGCCGAGGCCGGCAACATCCAGCAGGATGCCCTCAACCGGGCACAGTTGAAGTGCTGCTACGCACTTTCGCAAGTGCCGCAGCTTCTCGCCACCGCAGCGCTGCAGGATCCACTTTCCGATCGCGAGCGCGAATGCCTGTTCTGGGTCTCGGAAGGCAAGACGACCGAAGAGGTTGCCGTCATCCTCGGCGTCTCCGCCAACACGGTCAACAGCTACATCACCCACGCCATCCAGAAGTTCTCGGCTTCCAACCGGGCGATGGCAATTGCGACTGCGATCAGGAGCGGCATCATTTGACACACGCTCGCGCACACGAACTTGGCGACGATTCATTCTTCGCGCATCGCAATCCGTTCGGCGCTGCAGCAGCGAACTCCGACCTTTTCACCGTCACCATCCCGGATGCCGTGCGCCGCTGCCGCTGGATCGCGATGGACATCAACGCCAGTGCGTTCGGATTGTATTTCGTCTCGCCATCCGCCGACCGGCCACGGTTGGTACCGTGTTTCGATTCCGACTATCCTGGCATCGCCGGAGCAACACGCAACATCTCCACAGCGGCCAGCGAAGACATCATCCAGCACGTGCGCCATTCCACCGGCCCGCGATTCTGGTCCACTGAAATCGACCGGCCCCCCGAAGCCGAAAGCGTGTTTCCCTGGATCGAGCGTACGGCTGCCCTCGTTCCGGACACGACCGGAATAGCCTTCCCTGTTCACGCCGAGCGCGGCCAGAGCGGCCTGGTGGTTTTCTTCGGTGCAAACGTCACGCCTCTGCTAGGCGATACCATATACGACATCCACGCTCGCTGCTTCACTTTGTTCGATGCCGTGTCCCGCATCCGGCCGGGGGACACCGGCCGCGCAAAAGCCATGTCGAAGCGCGAGCTGGAATGCCTGAAGCTGACTGCCAACGGCTATACCAGCGAGGAGATCGCGCGGCTTCTGAAGCTGTCGGTCCACACCGCCAACCAGTATCTCACCCAGTCGGCACAGAAACTGGATGCGGTGAACCGTACGCAGGCGGTTGCGAAGGCCTTGCGTCTGGGCCTCATCGACTGAACCTGCCTATCCTATCGGCTCGGGACGCCGGATACGGGCGCTTTCCAGCATGGTCTCCAGCAACTCGGTGTTGCGGGTCGGATCTTCGTCCGGTTTCTCGAACGAGATGTAGTTCAAGACCACCGAAGCTTCGTTTTCTGTCAGCGTGAGCTGGAAATAGACCGTCACGCCGCGCGGCCTCAGTTCCAGGTCGAGCACGATGCGCGGCGAACCGCTCCAGTCGACATGCGCCTCGCCGCCATTGCCAAGCCGCAATGTGCCCGGCACGAAAAACAGTTCGGATGCTGAATCGACCAGATCCGACAGGCAGGCGAAATGCTCGAGCCGGATGAAGGCGATGTAGTCGGCGACATCGATGAGCCTGAGTTCGGCCACCACCTGTTCGATGGCACGGGCTACGATGACTTCGCGCGAAAGTGTGTGCGGCTGTCGATTCATGAGGTCCGTCGGCGCTCTGCCTTTTTCGAGTAAACGATGCGTACCAGCTCGGCCACTGCTTGGTAAAATTGTGACGGGATGACGCTATCAACCGAAACTTGCTTGTACATGGAGCGAGCAAGCGCAACGTCCTCGAAAATGGGGATATTGTGCTCGCGCGCGATTTCGCGAATGCGCAGCGCCACCAGGTCCTGCCCCTTGGCAAGCACCACCGGCGCCGAATCCTGATCGCGGACGTAGCGCAGCGCGATCGAGAAATGGGTCGGGTTGGCAATGACGAGTGTGGCGGTGGGCACTGCCGTCATCATCCGCCGCCTTGCCCTGTCGCGGGCCAGAGAGCGCAGCCTCGACTTGACGATCGGGTCACCTTCCGACTGCTTCAGCTCGTCCTTCACTTCCTGCTTGCTCATCCTCAGGTCGCGTCGCCAGTGGAAGCGTGACCAGACAAAGTCGGCGGCGGCGATGACCGTCATGACAAAGACGATGGCAACAAGGATCTGAATGGCGATCGAGCGTATCACCAGGCCGAACTCGACGGGACCGGTGATCATGCCATTGAGCAACCTGCGATGGTCCTGCGACAGCGTGAAGATCAGCACCGCGACGACAAAGCCGAGCTTTGCCAGCGATTTCAGGAATTCGACGAAACCCTGAAGGCCAAACAGCCGCTTCCAGCCCTGGGCGAGCGAAATGCGTGACCATTGCGGCCGGATTCGTTCACCGACGAACTGAGGAACATTCTGGAATACCGACGCACCAACGCCTGCAATCACCAGCAGCACCAGCAGTGCGACCACCGCACGGCCGATCTCGACCATCACCATTCCATAGAGGTGGATGACGTCAGTCTCGGTGTCGATCGACCATGATTCCGGCCTCTCGAGGAATGACGCCAGGAAGATGCTGAGGTTTACCGTCGCCTCGCGCGCGTAAAAGACCGCGAAGACCAGGATGGCCACAAAGGAGGTTAACAGCGCCGCCTCTTTGGAGTGAGGCAGCTTGCCCTTCTCCATCGTGTCGCGGATCTTCTTCTCTGTGGGTTCCTCTGTTTTGGAATCCTTGTCGTCGGCCTCCGCCATGCCGCGCCCGCCGGACTAGCGCTGGTCAGGCTGCATCGGCGGCGCTCTGCGCCGCCGGCAGTTCGAATGCGCCTTCCCGCGCAAGGCGCACCGTCGAAGCCGCAACGTTCTTGCGTGCCGCCATGATGTCGGCCATCGGAACGCCTTCCGAACCCTGGCTGAGTTCGGCTTCGATCATGCGGCGCGAACGCTGGCCGATGGAGGACAGTACCGCTTCGGTCAGCGCCGGTGTCGCACCACGCAGGGCGAGCGTGACCACCTCGCTCGACAAGCCGTCGAAAACGAGAACGCGTGCTTTCTGCGTAAGCAGGGGCAGATCGTCGAAGTTGAAGATACGGGCGCGCACGCCGTCGAGATCGGGCGTGCCGGCGGCCTCGAGATCCTGCATCGTCTCGTCGAGCTGGCTCTTGTCCATTTCGTTGAGCAGGCTGGCAACACGGATCTGGCCTGCCGTCGTATCCTTCGATGACGTCTCGGCCAGCACGCGTGCCCGAAGCTGGCTTTCGACGATCTTCGTCGCCGTTTCCGGGATCACGGTCATCGTCACCATGCGCCGCAGGATCTCGCTGCGCAGCTGTTTGTCCAGTGTGAGCAGTACCGCCGACGCCGGCTGAGGCGCCAGCATTGAAAGGACTGCCGCTGAAGTCTGCGGATGTTCTCCGGAGAGGAAGCTGCCCAACCGCTGCGGTTCCAGCTTCTCGAGTTGCGGCCATATCGACGGGGGTCCAGCCGGCTCCGCTTCCGCCTTCTTGCCGCTCATGATGGCGTCGACTTCCTCGGGCGACAGCGACTCGTTCAGAATCGTGTCCATCTTGTCCGCGGAATCGAGCAGACCTGCCCCTTCCGTGAATTCCGCCTCGAATTCGGCGACGACGCGTTCCAGGTCAGCTTGCGGAATGGTTCGCAACAGGCGTGCTGCCTCGATCAGCGCCTTGAGTTCTTCCTGTTTGAAGAACTTCAGCAGCTTGCTCGCTGAAGGCTTTCCCATCGCAACCAGGATTGCGGCGGCCTTCTGTGCGCGTGTCAGCGTCAGCGGCGTGCTCATCCCCTCATCCTCGCTGCTTGCCCGGCGGGTCGCATGTCCGGTCAACCGTTCTTTTTGGCCGCCACGATCTCGGTCAGGCGAATGCCGAAGCGCGACGGGTCGTTTTCAAGGACCGTGATTTCGCCGCGCGCAATGCGGCGGCCGTTGACGACAACGTCGACCGGTTCGCCGATGCGGCGGTTCAACGCCACTGTAGATCCCTTCTGCAAGCCCATCAGGTCGGACACCTGCATCTCGGCGCTCCCAAGCACGATCTGGACATCAACCGGGATGTTGAGGATGACACCTGGATTGGTCGCGGTCGCCTCGCGTGCCGGCGTGCCCGCGCGCTGCTCTTCTTCCTGCAGCACACCGCGCAATTCCTCGATCGCACGGTTGAGCTGATCGTCCGAGGCTTCGAGATCGGCTTCCGGGTTGGTCTTGCTCATGCGTCGTCTCCAAATAGTTCCGACATCAGCCGGGCATCAACCCGTCGATGAAGTCCTGTCCCGCATCAAAAGGTTGCTTGATGCGAACCGTATAGTTCTGACCAAGTTTGCCGAACTCGCAGACAAACAGCGTCTTGTTGCGCGCGGACAGTTGCGCCTGTCCCTGCGCGTTTTCCTCGATATCAAGGACTTGACCGACATGCAGCCGCGCGAGATCGCCCAAGGTCATCCTTGCCAGCGGCATCGTCGCTTCGAGGGTGACGGCCGAGCGCATCACCTCCTCGGAGAAACGTTCGTGCCATTCGGTCTGCGACGACGTCTCCTCTTCGGCTCCGCCATTGCGCTGCACCAGAAGCACGCGCTGGGGGATCATCACCGTGATCGTACCGCTTTCCGTCGGGGTAGACAGGCCGAAGACAAGACGTACGGCCGCACCGTCGCGTAGGACCCGACGCCTGGCTTCCTGGCCAGACATGGCGCGCGGAACCGGGAAACGCAGATCGAGCGAACGCTTGCCCGACCCGTTCAGCGCCTGCGCGATCTCTTCGAAAACCAGTGTCGCCACTTCGGCTTCCAGCGGCGACAGGTCGCGCTCGATCGGCGAAACCGCGGCTTCCGGGTCTCCACCGAAAAGAGCAGAGACCATCACGGCCACAGCCTGCGCATCCATCACCATCGTCAGCGCATCCGACGAGACGGTCGAGGGCGCGACTGTCATGGCGAAATTGTCACCGGCATGCGCGCGCGCCTGGATGGTGCGGGAAACCTCGACAGCGCGAAGGTCGAGAGTCACCTGCGCGCCGATCTCGCCGGAAAGACGCTTCTGCAATGGCGAGACAATGCGTTCGCCCATCGAGCGGCCGGCGCCGATCACATGCGACGCTTCTCCGCTGTCGCCGACCAGACGCTCGATCACCAGCGCACGGCTGTCATCCATGGTGGCAAGGCCGCTCATGACGCCATCACATCGTTGCTCTTACAGGCCATGCTTACGCCGCCTTCTTGTCCGCGGCACCGGTGCTCAGCGTGCTCTGCTCAACGGCGTCGATCGACGGGCGATCATAGGACGAGATCGTCTTGCGGCCAAACTCGATGGCAACCTGGGGCAGCGATCCGTTCATGTAGGCAAGCAGCGTCTGCTTCACGATGATGTAGAGACGGTTCTTCTTCTCGCGCACCATCTTGATCTTGGTGGCGATCGGGCCGACCACTGCATAGGAGAGGAAGATGCCGAGGAAGGTGCCGACAAGTGCAGCGCCGATCAAACCGCCCAGGATTTCCGGTGACTGGTCGAGCGCGCCCATCGCCTTCACCACACCCAGCACGGCCGCGACGATACCGAGCGCCGGCAGGCCGTCACCAACGGCAACCATCGCATGATAGGGCTTCAGCTTGTCGGCCTTGATGGTCTGGATCTCTTCATCCATCAGCGCTTCGATCTCGAACGGACGCGCATTGCCGATGATGATGATGCGGCAATAGTCGCAGATGAAATGCGTGAGGTCGTGGTTCTTGAGCACCGTTGGAAACGCCTGGAAGATCGGCGACTCCTCCGGATTGTCGATATGGGCCTCGACCTCGGAGCGTGACTTGGAGCGCAGTTCGCGCATCAGCGAGTGCAGGACGCCCAGCGTCTCGAGATAGTCCTGCTCCTTCGGCACCGACTGCTTGAAGGCTTCCAGGATGGCTTTGCCCGTGTCCTTAACCGTCTTCATCGGGTTGGCGACGAGGAAGCACCCCAGCGCCGCGCCGCAGATGATGACGGCTTCCCATGGCTGGATCAGCACCTGCACGTGCCCGCCCATGGCCATGAAGCCGCCGAGGACGCAACCGAGCGTCACCACCAAGCCGATCAAAATGCCCACTGCCGGTCCTTCCGAGATTCAACTGCAGACGGAATAGACGTCGTGCCTTGTGTGAGGCTTGAATCCTGGAACTGCACCCGCCTTGCTTTTGACAGATGCGATTCAGCCTCGCGCAAGGAAGTTGACCTACTTTAGCACGAACTGCTGCAGCGGGAGGCGTGCGTGAGCACCTATCTGGACTATCAGTTGATCACCAGGGACCTTGCCCGGTCGCTTGACCGGACCAGCAAGCAGGTCACGGTCTCGCGCGACACGAAGTATTATCTCGACAACATCGGCAAGGTGAAGTCGATCGATGAATTCCTGAAAAACGACCGCCTTTTCAAATATGCCATGAAGGCCTTCGGCCTCGAAGACATGGCCTATGCCAAGGCTTTCATGAAAAAGGCGCTGACCGAGGGCGTCGACAAGCCGGACTCATTCGCCAACAAGCTGACCGACAAGCGCTACGCGGAGTTTGTCAAAGCCTTCAATTTCAAACGCTATGGCGAGTTGGCCACCTCCTACAACGGCGCACAGCATGACGTGCCGAAGAATTTCTCCCTGCAGGTCGGCATCACTTACACGCAGCAGGGCAGCAGCTTTCTCGAAGGCGAAATCCGCAACTACATCGGCAAGATTTCAAGCGTGAAGTCGATCGACGACCTGATGGGCGATTCCAGGTTGCTGACCATCGCCCTCGGCGCCTTCGGAATCGATGCCAAGAAAGAGACGCCAGAGCGTATCCGCGAAATGCTGGAGGGCGGGGTCAGCAATCCCGACAGCCCGGCCAACAAGCTCGCCGCGGCAGGTGACAAGCGCTACGCCAATTTCGTTACCGCCTTTGATTTCAACCAATTCGGCGCCGATACCACGTCCAAGGACGCTGTTCAGTTTGCCGTGCCCAAGCAGTACATCGCAAACGCCGGGTTTTCCACGATCCTGCAGCGGCCGGAATACACCAAGGCCGAAAGCGAGTATTACAAACTCAATATCGGCAAGGTGACGTCGGCCTACGATCTGGTCAACGACAAGCGCCTGCTCCGGGTCGCCATGTCCGCTTTCGGGCTGGACATGGATGCGGAAGATCCGACAGCCATCCGCAAGATGCTGGATGGCGGCATCACCGATCCGAAAAGCCCGGCCAATGTGGCAGGCAAAGCCTATGTCGACTTTGTCACGGCCTTCAATTTTGCCGAGTATGGTCGGGACACGACCACGCGCGATGCGGTCCAGAAGGACACGCTCAAACTATACACCACGAAAAGCCAGATCGGCCTGATCAAGCCCGGCGCCGATTACATCGCCGCCGAAACAGCCTACTACAACACCAATGTCGTCAAGCTGCGCTCCGTGGACGGCTTGCTGGCCGACAAGCGTCTGTTGAACTACGCGCTGACGGCTTATGGCCTCGACCCCACCAAGGAAACGCCGGCGCGCATCCGCCAGATGCTTGAAGGCGGCATCACCGATCCGAACAGTCCGGCCAACAAGTCGGGCAGCAAGAACTACATCGCCTTCGTCACCGCCTTCAATTTCGCCCAATATGGCGAGAAGGCCGTGACCCGTTCGCTGGCGCAACAGCCGGCGACCGACAAGTATGTGCGTCAGACACTCGAAGAAGATGCCGGCAAGACCAATGAAGGCGTGCGGCTGGCGCTCTATTTCCAACGCAAGGCGCCGTCGCTGACCAACTGGTACGAAGTCCTGGCCGACAAGGCGCTTTCGCAGGTGGTGCGCACGGCGTTCGGCCTGCCGGAAGCCTTTGCCAAGGCCGACATCGACAAGCAGGTGAAGCTGTTCGAAAGCAAGTTCAACATCAAGGATTTCGCCGATCCCGTGAAGCTCGGCAAGTTCATCACCCGCTACACCACCATGTACGAGCTCGACAATCCGTCGTCGCCGCAGATGTCGGCGGCCACGATCCTGTTTGCCCAGCCGACCGCCGCCGGTGTTTCCACCGATCTCCTCTTTGCCATGCAGCGGCTGAAGAAGTTCTAGGACCATCATGCAAGATAGCCTCTACGTCTCCCTGTCCTCCCAGATCGCGCTGGAGAAGCGCCTCAACACGATCGCCGACAACGTCGCCAACGCCTCGACCATCGGCTTTCGTGCAACGGGTGTGAAATTCGAGGACGTCGTCTCCGGAACGGGCCAGCGGTCTGTCGCCTTTGCATCCACCGGCGACACTTTCCTTTCCGGTGCCAATGGCGGCATGCAGGAAACAGGCAACCCGTTCGACTTTGCCGTCAAAGGAAACGCCTGGTTTGGCATCCAGACGCCGTCGGGCACCATCATGACGCGCGACGGCCGCTTCTCCATGAACCAGAATGGCGAGTTGCTTTCGATCGAAGGGCATCCCGTACTCGATGCAGGCGGCGCCCCGATCCAGCTTGATCCGCGCGGCGGACCGCCCAAGGTCGGCGCGGACGGCGCTTTGCATCAGGGCGACCGCCAGGTCGGCGCCATCGGCCTGTTCACTTTTGATCCTGGCGTGAATTTCACCCGCTACGGCAATTCCGGCATCGTGCCCCCGCGGGCGCCGGAGCCGGTCACCGACCGTTCCGACGTCGGGGTGGCACAAGGTTTCCTGGAAAACTCCAACGTCAATCCAGTCATGGAAATGATGCGGCTGATCCAGGTGCAGCGTGCCTTCGAGAATGTCGCGGCGATGGTTCGGCAGGCCGGCAACTCGACAGACGAGGCAATCAAGACGCTGGGTTCGAAGTAATCCGCCATGGCTGCCGCCGACCGGTCCCTGATCCGCACCACTGAACGCGATGCAAGGCCTGAGAACCGGCTTGCGGTGTTGGAGCATGTCTGGCGTCGCTTCGACAATGACGATGCGATGCTGAAGCGGGGCGGTCTTGTCGCCGAAGTATCGGCTACACATTACAAGGTGCGTGGCCTGTCGGATATCGCGAGGCTCGGGGATATCGTCGAACACCGGAGCCGCAGCGGCAATCGCCGCGGCGAAATCGTTCATATCGGTCGCGACGACATCGTTGTCGCGCCCTTCGAACGCAGCCCCGATGCCGGCATAGGCGACACGGTTTTCCGGCGTGGTCCGCTTGCGGTGACGCCGCACGCCTCGTGGCGTGGCCGCACCATCGACGCGCTGGCGCGCGCCATCGACGGTGGTCCGCCTCTGCTGCGGAAGAACGAGGGCGAACTTCCACACGACGCCACGCCTGGAGCCATGGCACGGCAACGCGTTGGTACATCCTTCATGACGGGTGTTCGCGTCATCGACATCTTCACCCCGCTCTGCTTCGGCCAGCGCATGGGGGTCTTCGCCGGCTCAGGCGTCGGTAAATCGACGCTGCTCGCCATGCTGGCCGGCGCTGATGCCTTTGACACGGTGGTCGTGGCGCTCGTCGGTGAGCGTGGCCGCGAGGTGCGCGAATTCCTCGAGGACACGATCGGCGCAACGGCTATGGCAAAGACCGTGGCCGTGGTCGCAACCAGTGACGAAAGCGCCATGATGCGGCGGCGCGCGCCCGATACCGCCATGCGCGTCGCCGAACACTTCCGCGACCAGGGCCATCGCGTTCTGCTGGTCCTGGATTCGATCACGCGTTTCGCACATGCCCTGCGTGAAGTGGCAACAGGCACCGGCGAACCGCCGGTGGCACGCGGCTATCCGGCGTCGGTGTTCACCGATCTGCCCAAACTGCTCGAGCGTGCCGGCCCCGGGCTCGAAGGCACCGGCTCGATCACCGCCATCATCTCGGTGCTCGTCGACGGCGATGATCACAACGACCCGGTCGCAGATTCCGTGCGCGGCATTCTCGACGGTCACGTCGTGCTCGATCGCTCGATCGCTGAGCAGGGCCGCTATCCGCCGGTCAACCCGCTTGCCTCCATCTCGCGTCTCGCCTCAAAGGCCTGGACGCCTGACCAGCAGACATTGGTGACAAGGCTAAAGGCGATGATCTCGCGCTTCGAGGACACCCGCGACATCCGCCTGCTCGGCGCCTATCAGGGCGGAGCGGACCCTGAACTCGACATGGCGGTGCGTCAGGTGCCGCTTATCTATGAAGCCCTGACGCAATCGCCGAAGGACGGCCCCTCGGCCGATCCTTTCTCGGATCTAGCCCATCATCTGAGAGGCAGGCACAATGCCGATCCGACAGACTGACCTGGAGCAGACCGAGGCGCTGCTGCATGAGATGCTTGCTCAGGCAACGGCAGCGGAAAAACGTGCGCGCCCGAGAAAGCGCCTGCTGTCCAGGCTGTTGAGCCCGCTTTCAAGGCAAGAGCGCAAGCCGGCTCTGGCCGGCAAATCGAAGAAAAAGACGGTGAAGGCAGAACAAGGGTTTGGCAGCAGCGAGGCCTTGGCCGAACTGTTTGCACCGCCAGATATTACGCCGGAACCCAAGGTTCATTTACCAAATCTAAGCCGACGACCCGCTAGAACCTCCAGAACCGATTTCCCTGATCGGCCCCTGCAATCGAGCGAGCCGTTCCAGAGGATGAAGAAAGATACCCGGCGCAGCGACTTCATCATGGCCGCTTCGGGCGTCATGCTCGGCCTCGTTTGCGCGCTTTTCCCTTGGTACATCTTCTTCAATCCGGAGCAATTCGGCGTTCAGGGCATCAAGTTCGGCGGCCGTGGCCAGAACGCCGGACGCATGGTGGTAACGCCGGACGGCAGCGGAACCAACCCGATGCAGGGTCAGGCCGAAGCGCTGGAACCGAACCTCGACATGTCCTTCACCGCCACGCTGCAAAGCCGCCCCCTGGCGCCCGAACAGGTGCCGGGCGTCGAAGAACAGCCTTATCCGGTGGAGGCCGTGGCTTTCCGGCTGGTTCACATAGCCAACGGTCGTGCGATGATCGAGGACAATTCGGGACTCTGGGTCGTCCAGACCGGTTCGACGCTGCCGGATTCTTCGCGCGTGAAATCGATCGAACAGCGCGCAGGCAAGTGGGTTCTGGTTACCAACACCGACCGCGTGCTCGAAATCTCCAACTAGCGTACCGTCTAGCCTTGCCGCCACGCGCAAGGCCCGCGCAAGACTGGTGTCCTAATTTCCGGTTAACGATCCGGAGATTCCCATGGAGCCCGTCAACCTTTTCAACCTTGCCACCAGACAGTCGCAATGGCTGTCGGTTCGCCAGTCGTCCGTCGCCGGCAACATCGCCAACGCGAACACGCCGGGCTACAGCGCTACAGACGTCGAACCCTTCGAAAAGGTTCTCGACCGCACGGCCGTTCGCCTGAGCGCCACCCAGAGCGGCCATCTTGGCGGCGTCACGGAAGCAGCCTTCACCGTCAAGCCGCAGGAGCCCACAGGCCCGGCGATGCCATCCAAGAACACCGTGGTGATGGAAAACGAGCTCATGAAGGCAGGCGAAATTCGCCGCTCCTTCGAACTCAACACCGCCATCGTGAAGGCTTTCCACACGATGATGATGACCACGATAAAGGGCTGATGCGATGGATGCTCTCACCGCCGCTCTCAAGGTTGCTGCTTCAGGCCTCGGCGCCCAGTCCGAACGCATGCGCGTCGTTTCTGAAAACCTCGCCAACGCACAATCCACGGGAGCCACGCCAGGCGCCGATCCTTATCGCCGCAAGACGATCTCCTTCGTCTCGGAACTTGACCGCGCCTCCGGCGGTTCGACCGTGGAGATCAACTCCATCGCTCAGGACCCATCCGATTTTCCGGTTGAGTTCCAGCCCGGCAACCAGGCCGCCGATGCGAAGGGCTACGTGAAGATGCCCAACGTCAACGTGCTGATTGAAATGGCCGACATGACCGAGGCGAACCGCTCCTACGAAGCCAACCTGCAGGTCGTCAAACAGGCCCGCGATCTTATCTCGATGACCATTGACCTTATGAGGAACCAGTCATGATTGGCGGTATCGGCGCAGTCCAGTTGAAACCCGCCACCGGCGGCTCGGAAACCTCGACGGATCTTTTCGGCGCAACGAGCGCGGCACCCACCGGAACGCAGGTCGCGTCCACCTTCGCAGAAGCCCTGAACCAGGCAGCGACGAAGACGGTCAACACGCTGCAGAACGCCGAACAGGTTTCCATCCAGGCGTTGAAAGGCGACGTCGACACCCGGCAGGTCGTCGATGCCGTCATGGGGGCGCAGCAGGCGCTTCAGACGACCATCGCCATCCGCGACAAGATCGTCACGGCCTATCTCGAAGTCAGCCGCATGAGCATCTGAGGACGCCCCCGTGAAAGCCCTTGCCATCGCCGCCACCGGCATGAACGCCCAGCAGACCAATCTGGAAGTCATCGCCAACAACATCGCCAACATCAACACGACCGGCTACAAGCGAGCGCGCGCCGAATTCTCCGACCTGCTTTACCAGGTCGACCGCACCCAGGGGGTGCCCGATCGCGGCAATACGTCGATTGTGCCGGAAGGCGTGTCGGTCGGCCTCGGCGTGAAGACCAGCGCGGTGCGCAACGTCCACATCCAGGGCAGCTTCACCAACACCGGCAATTCCTATGACCTCGCTCTCGACGGCAAGGGCTGGTTCCAGATTGAAGGTGCGGACGGCCAGACGCTCTACACCCGCGCCGGCACGTTCAACACCAATGCCACCGGGCAGATGGTGACGGTCGACGGCGCGCCGATCGTCCCCGCGATCACTGTGCCGCTCGATACCAAGGAACTCATCATCAACAAGTCGGGTCAGGTCTTTGCCCGGGTCGATGGCCAGCTGGAATTGCAAAATCTTGGCCAGTTGACCGTAGCAACCTTTGCCAATGAGGCCGGCCTTGCTCCTTTGGGCGACAACCTGTTCCAGGAAACGGAAGCCTCGGGGCCGGCCAATGTCGGCGTTCCGGGCGATCCCGGTTTCGCGACGATCCGTCAGAACTATGTCGAAAACTCCAACGTCGACCCGGTCAAGGAAATCACCGATCTGATTTCCGCGCAGCGCGCCTACGAGATGAACTCCAAGGTCATCCAGGCAGCTGACGAAATGGCCGCGGTTGTCTCCAAGAACATCCGGTAACGAAGATGACCCGGCACGCTCTCCGCCCCACCGCTTACGGTCTGACACTCGCCCTGGCCCTGGCCATTGGCGCGCTGCCGGCGTTTGCCGACGAGGTCGTGCTGATCCCCAACCGGGTCATCTATCCGGGCGAGACGATCGGCCTGCCCGCCCTGAAGGAAGTCACCCTCGCACCGGGTCGTCGCAAACCGGCCGGCATGATCACGATCGCTTCCGAACTCGACGGCAAGGTTGCCAAGCGCACCTTGCTGCCCGGCCGCTACATCCCCGCCAACTCGGTTCGCGAAGCCTGGCTGGTTGAACAGGGAGCGACGGTGCAGGTCTTCTTCACCGCCGGCGTGCTCACCATCTCGGCCTCTGCGGTGTCCCTGCAGCCGGGCTCGGCCGGCGACCTGATCAAGGTCCGCAATGTCGATAGCGGCAAGGTGCTTTCCGGAACAGTGATGGCCGACGGTTCCATCCAGGTTTCCGCTACATGAAGCGTGCATTTTCCATCGTCCTTGCGGCACTGCTCTGTGCACAGCCCGTTCTGGCCGATGGCCTGAACGCCAAGGCCAAGCGCGAGCTTGCCGCGAAGGCCTCGCGCGAAGGGGGGCAATTCGACGATCCGAGCTACGACGGCGATACGGCCAGCCGCATGTTCCAGGTTTCGCCAGGCCCCAGTTCGCTGCCGCCCGGTCAGGTTGCCTCGCGCATCAAGGACGTCGCGCGTCTGCAGAGCGCGCGCGACAACCAGCTTGTCGGCTACGGCCTCGTCATTGGCCTGCAGGGCACCGGTGACTCGTTGCGCAACTCGCCGTTCACCGAGCAGTCGATCCGCGCCATGCTGGAAAACCTCGGCATCGCTTCACAAGGCACCAACGCGCGCGCCAAGAATGTCGCGGCAGTCATCGTCACCGCCAACATGCCACCCTTCGTGCAATCCGGTGCCCGCATCGACATCAGCGTGTCGTCGATGGGCGATGCCACCTCACTGCAGGGCGGCACCCTCATCATGACCCCGCTGAAAGCCGCTGACGGCGAAATCTATGCAGTCGGCCAAGGCTCTGTCGTGGTCTCCGGCTTCACCGCGCAGGGACAGGCACAGCAGGTGACGCAGGGTGTCCCGACTGCCGGCCGCGTGCCGAACGGTGCCATCGTCGAACGCGCGGTGCAGGCCGAATTCGGCGATCAGTCGATGCTTACGCTGCAACTGTACAATGCGGACTTCTCGACCGCCGTACGCATCGCGGACGCCGTCAACGACTACACCCGCCAGCGTTTCGGCGTGCGTGTCGCCGCAGAACGTGACAGCCGGACCGTTTCCATCAAGAAGCCGAAGGGCATAGCGGCAGCCCGCTTCTACGCGGAAATCGAAAATCTCGTCATCGAGACCGATACTCCTGCCCGCGTCGTCATTGACGAACGCACCGGCACGATCGTTATCGGCAACAAGGTCAAGATCTCGCGTGTTGCGATCAGCCACGGCACACTCACCGTGCGCATCACCGAAGCGCCGACCGTCGTGCAGCCTGAGCCGTTCTCGCGCGGTGTCACGGCAGTCGAGCCGAACACCGCCATCGACATCAGCCAGCCCAATGCCCGTGTCGCCGTTCTCGATGGCCCGGATCTGCAGACGCTGGTCTCCGGCCTCAACCGCCTTGGCGTCAAACCCGACGGCATCATCGCCATTCTGCAAGGCATCAAGTCTGCCGGCGCGCTGCAGGCCGACCTCGTGCTCCAATAGGCTGTCCGATGAAAAGCAAACGCAGCACCCACGCATCGAGCGTCAAGGCAAGCGCACTGATCGCCCTTCTGGGCGCACTCGGGTCCGCCCATGCCGAGGAAGTACGGCAGGTGCTGCCGGGCGGACAGGGTGCGGTTGCCGCGCAGAACCTGACCCGCGAGGCGCCAAGGACTGAGCTGGCCGAACCCGCACCGCGGTTGGCAGTACAGGAAGGCGCCGCTGCCCTCACCACAGGAACGATCGCCCCGCCAAGTGACGAAAGCGAGGTCCAGCGCTTCTGCTCCAACATCGCCGATGCCGCGCGCGACCGTCGTTATTCGCTTCAGGCAGCCGAACTCAAGCAGTTGCAGACCGAAGTCGACAAACGCATCGGTGCGCTCGAGGAAAAGCGCGCCGAATACGAGGAATGGCTGAAACGGCGCGAGGTCTTCCTTGCCCGCGCGGAGGACAGCCTCGTCAAGATCTATTCCGGCATGAAACCCGACGCCGCCGCCGAGCGGTTGGCCGGCACCAATGTCGAACTCGCCGCCGCCATCCTGATGAAACTCGATGCGCGCAAGGCAAGCGTCATACTCAACGAAATGGACACCAAGGCGGCTGCCGCGCTCACCGGCATCATGGGCAGCGCCGCCCGCAGGGTAGACCCGACATGATCCGCAAGGCATTGATCCTCATCGCCACCGCCAGCCTCGCCGGCTGCGCCTCTGACCTGCGCGATGTCAACAAGGAACCGCGAATGTCGCCGGTTGGTTCGGGTATCCGCAGCCAGGCAGAACCGGTCTACCAGTACCCTGAGCCACCAGCCACGCAACGGCGACGCTTTTCGCTGTGGGATGACCGCCAGAGCCGCCTGTTCACCGACCCGCGCGCCCTGCGCGCCGGTGACATCCTCACCGTCATGATCAAGATCAACGATCGGGCCAAGTTCAAGAACCAGAATGATCGCAGCCGTACTGCAAGCCGTTCGTTGGGTTTGAAGGCCGATGCCGAATGGGACAGCGCCAGCACCGGCGGCAAACTGGACGGCAGCATGGAATCGAAGACCAAGACCAATGCCGACGGTGCCATCGAACGTTCGGAAACCATCGAGCTCAATGTCGCCGCCGTCGTCACCAACGTGCTGCCCAATGGCAATCTGATGATCACCGGCTCGCAGGAAGTACGCGTCAACTACGAGATGCGCGTCCTGACCATCGCTGGCATCGTGCGCCCGGCCGATATCGGACCGCAAAACACCATCGCCTATGACCGCATCGCCGAGGCACGCATTTCTTATGGCGGCCGTGGTCGCGTCTCCGAGGTCCAGCAGCCCGGATACGGCCAGCAGGTTCTCGACCAGGTACTGCCGTTCTAGCGGATAGAAGAACGTGGCCAACACAGAGCAGATAGCGCCGCCGAAAGGCCCCTCGCTCATCATCCAGATAGCGATGTTGCTTGCCATGACCGGCGCGGCATTGGGCGTCGGCTGGTTTGCCGGCACCTACCTCAAGAACTCCGAGAAGCCGACACAGCCGGCCAAGGAAAGCCACGAGAAGAAAGCGACCCACGAGGCCAAGAAGGAAGGCGACACGGGTCCGGCACTGGTTGATCTGGCGCCGATGACCACCAATCTGGCGGCGCCCGCCGAGATCTGGGCCCGTGTGCAGCTTTCCCTGGTTTTCGACGGCCAGCCGCCCCCCGGCATGGCTGAAGATGTGCATCAGGATCTGCTTGCCTTCCTGCGCACCGTGAAGATGCATCAGGTCGAAGGCGCCAGCGGCTATCAGCATCTGCGTGCGGATCTGCAGGAGCGCGCCGCCATCCGCAGCGGCGGCAAGGTCAAGGAAGTACTGGTCAGGACGCTGTTGTTCGAATGAAAAAACTCCTCGTCTTCCTGACCGTTTTCGCGGCGACGGCAACAGCCGCGAGCGCCCAGCAGATCGATCTTGGCGGCATCGGCCAGGCGAGCGGCACCACGGTTGCGACCATCATCCAGATGTTCGGGCTGCTCACCGTGCTGTCGGTGGCGCCAGGCCTACTCATCATGGTGACGAGCTTCACCCGCTTCATCATCGCTTTTTCGATCCTGCGTGCCGGTATCGGCCTGCAGTCGACCCCGGCCAACCTGATCCTGATCTCGCTGTCACTGTTCATGACCTTCTATGTCATGGCGCCGACCTTCGATCGCGCCTGGGCCAATGGCGTGAAGCCACTCATGGACAACCAGATCAGCCAGCAGGTGGCGCTGGAGCGCATTTCCGATCCGTTCCGCACCTTCATGCTGAACAATGTGCGCGACAAGGATTTCGACCTGTTCGCCGACCTCGCCCGCGAGCGCGGCCAGACGGTGGAAAGAGGCACGGTCGACCTGCGCATCCTGGTGCCGGCGTTCATGATCTCCGAAATCCGCCGCGGCTTCGAGATCGGCTTCCTGATCGTGCTGCCTTTCCTGGTCATCGACCTGATCGTGGCCACCATCACCATGGCAATGGGCATGATGATGCTGCCACCGACTGTTGTGTCGCTGCCGTTCAAGATCATGTTCTTCGTGCTGATCGACGGCTGGAACCTGCTGGTCGGCAGCCTGGTGCGTTCGTTTACATAGCGAACGCACCGGATCACAACTCCGGCTGCGAACTGAACTGGGCCAGCTTGCTCGCGAACACTACGCACCATCAGGTTTTGGGCGGTACCACGAGTCGGAACCAAACGAATGAAGCCTGCCTTGCGGCAGGCTTCATTCGTTTGGTTTTGTGTCCAGCCAATATCTGTCGGGCAGCGCTCTCAGGCTGCCCCGGGAAACGACAGCCGCCAGTCGATCTGCCGACCAGAGACGCTCGCCTGCTCGGCCCAGCGGGCGATGTTGTTCCAGTCAAAAAGAATCGACCTCGGTACACCGATCGGCTCGTCCGGATCCAACGACACGAACCGGGTTGCCGGGTGCCACGGCACATCATCCGTCCCGAGCTGAGTCTGGGAATGCTTGAGCCCGAACAAAACGGTGGGAATGCCAAGTCCCGCACACAGTTCCGCGGTGGCGGTGCCGGCCGAGATCACGATATCGCAGGCGCCGGCAAGATAGCGGCCGACACGAGATCGTTCATCTGGTCTATCGCGGGGAAATCATAGAGAGGCAGGCCAAGCTCGCGCATGACGCCAACCTCCTCGCTGCACTCATCATACTGGAGGCAGATGAACTTGGCCGCGCCCAGCATCTTCAACGGTGAAAGATATTCCCCTTTCACGTAGTGCTGGTTTCGCTCCACATTCTGGTTGGAAGATCGCCAGGCCAGGCCAATGACAGGCTGGTGTGGTGCCGCGCCGATGTCAGAACGCACCTGCGCTTCGATCTCGGGATCGCGTTTGAGCCATGGTCGGCACTTGGACCGCATATCCGCAACGGTTGGTCGAAAGTACCGCGCCAGCGAGCCGACCGGCACCTCGAAATCGAACCCCTTGTAGTCGTCACGCTTGCGCGCCTCGGCGGGCTGCTCGGGCCGGACCGTAACCTCAGGGAAGGACTTTTGAAACAGCGGTGCGAGCTTGCGGGCACTTTCGAAAGTTATACAGGCCCCGGCGGCAATGAGGTCCGGCAACATACCGGCAAAACGAATTTCGTCACCCACGCCCTGTTCGCGCCAGACGAGAACCTTCTTTCCTTCAAGGCTCTCACCCTTCCAGCGCGGTATCTCGAAGGTACGGTGCTCTGACGGAAAATCCTTCCAGTCCCATCGGGCCTCGTAATTGTCGAACGCCTCCGGCAGTTCTCCCGCTTCCAGTTGATGGATTGAAAGGTTCCAGCGTGCGAGCACATCCGACGGCTCTCTGGCGAGAATTTCCTTCTGGATGGCAATCGCCTTGCCGAGATTGCCCAGCCGGCCGTGAATCACCCCGAGGGTGGTCTTCATCGCGCTCCAGGCAAGAGCATTGCGGACAGCAAGGGAATCGAGTTCACGCAATGCTTCTTCATAGAAGCCCGCTGAAATCAGGCAGTCGATCCATGACCGCTCGACGACGACAATTTCGTCCTCACTCGTAACCATGTCTCGGATACGCTGATAGTTTTCGACAACGTATTCATAGTTGGATGCCTTGGATGCTGCGACGAGGCGATGGCACCACAATACGGAAGGCGGATTGTCCAGAAGCGCGATTGCTTCATCAAGCAGTATCTCCGCTCTTCTGGAACCGCGTTCCTCAAGAGCCTTGTGAGCCTGCTTCACAAGTTTCGCGGCTTTTTTCGCGTTTTTCCGGTCCCGCTCTGAAACGCCTGTGGAGAGATTGGCCAAGGCCGGCCCAATTCCAACGCCGTTGGCCGCGCGGATGAGTGTCGCGGCACCGCGGACATTGCTTCCGATCGGCAATCGAATGTCGTCCGAAGCTTCGGTGGTGCGCAGATTTTTTGCTGACGACATTCGACCTTCCCCGCCGCGGTTTCACATGCTGCTATTGGCAGCTCGCGCCGTCATCCTTGCAAATGTAGATTGTGCGAAACTTTCCCCGCCCCCGTATTGGTTCGGCAAGTGCAGCCAACGCACCGTTCGAACGACATTTGGCGAATTGCACGCTGGACGTTAGCGGTTTGGTAGGACCTATCCGCCATAAAGGCGGCCTAGAGAGCGGGTGGCAGGAATGGCCACAGGCATGATGCCGCTCCGCTCTGGCCGATACTTCACGGCATGTTCCTTAGTAGAGTTTAGTAAAAGGAACAGGACTTATGTCCAGCATTCTGACCAACGCCGCCGCCTTGACCGCTCTCCAGAGCCTCAACGCAACCAACAAAAACCTCCAGGTAACCCAGGGCCGCATCGCCACCGGCATGCGCGTTGCTGAAGCTTCCGACAACGCCGCCTACTGGTCGATCGCCACCACCATGCGTTCGGACAACAAGGCCAACTCGGTTGTTCAGGACGCGCTCGGCCTCGGCGCCGGCAAGGTCGACACCGCCTACACCGCCATGAACAAGGCGATCGACGTCGTCGACCAGATCAAGCAGAAGGTACTGCTGGCCAAGACCTCGAGCGGCGCCGACCGCGAACGCATCCAGACGGAAATCGGCAACCTGCAGTCCCAGCTCAAGGACAACATCGCTGGTGCCAACTATGCCGGCTCGAACCTGCTGCAGACCAGCGGCAATGCCGCGGCGACCGACACCAAGTTGACGGTCATGACGTCCTACAACCGCGATTCCGCGGGCAAGGTCACGACCGGTACCATCGACGTCGACTTCAAGAACACCCGACTGATCGATTCGGACGCCTCCGCTGCGGCTTCCGCCAAGACCGGCATCCTGGACAAGCAGTTCGGCGCGACAGGCGCGGAAACCACTATCCTGGACCTGAAGGTGTCCGGCACGGGTGGTGCAAGCACTGCCGGAGACTTCGACGCGCTGCTCACCGGTATTGAATCGGCTCTGAAGGGCATGGCCACCGGCGCCGCCGAACTCGGTGCTGCCAAGGCTCGTATCGACATGCAGAAGGACTTCGTTTCGAAGCTTTCCGACTCGATCGATCGTGGCGTCGGCCAGCTCGTTGACGCCGACATGAACAAGGAATCGACCCGCCTGCAGGCCCTCCAGGTCCAGCAGCAGCTCGGTATCCAGGCTCTGTCGATCGCCAACGGCTCGTCGCAGCAGATCCTGTCGCTCTTCCGCGGCTGATCCCGAACCTTCTCAGGCAACACGACCAATCGTCAGGCCGCGCCGAAAGCGCGGCCTGATTTTTTTATTTTCTTAACGTTCCTGACTTGTATTAGAGTCCTCTTTAATGATCTGTTAACCATGACTGGTTAGCTATTGTTAACCACGTTGCTCCGCCGTCCGTTTCCAGGAAGCCAACGCTGGCGGTCAGTCATCGCGCGGGGAATGCGCGGCCATTTGAAGGGGAGTTATCTTGGCGAGCATCATGACCAACGCCTCGGCGCTGACCGCGCTGCAGAGCCTGAACGCCACCAACAAGGCGCTCGAACAGACCCAGTCGCGCATTTCGACCGGCTACCGCGTCTCGACCGCTTCCGACAATGCCGCCTACTGGTCGATCGCCACCACCATGCGCTCCGACAACAAGGCGAATTCCGTTGTCCAGGACGCGCTCGGCCTCGGAGCCGGCAAGGTCGACACGGCCTACACCGCCATGAACAAGGCGATCGAAGTCGTCGATGCCATCAAGCAGAAGATCCTGCTCGCAAAGGCGTCCGGCCCTGAGCAGCGCAGCAAGATTCAGGGGGACATTGATTCCCTGCAGAAGCAGTTGAAGGACAACATTGCCGGGGCCAGCTACGCCGGCACGAACATGCTGAAGACCGACTCAGGCGTCACGAACGCCAGCCTCGGCATCATCTCTTCCTACAATCGTGATTCCGCCGGCAATGTCACCACCGGCATGATCGACATTCCGTTGAACAATGTCCGCCTGATCGACGCGAGTGCCGCCGCCAAGGCTGGTATCCTGGATTCGACAGGAAGCGCCTCCACCAAAGCGCTGCTGGACATATCGGTCTCCGATCTCACAGGTGTCGCCGGCACGGGCGAAACAGCACAGTTCGACAACCTGCTCACCGACGTCGAAAAAGTGCTTGCCAAGATGGCAAGCGCAGCGTCCGAACTCGGCGCCGCGAAGTCCCGCGTCGACATGCAGAAGGATTTCGTCTCCAAGCTTTCCGATTCGATTGATCGAGGCGTCGGACAACTTGTCGATGCCGATATGGATCGAGAATCGACAAGGCTTCAGGCACTGCAGGTGCAGCAGCAGCTTGGCATCCAGGCTTTGTCGATTGCCAATTCCAGCGCCCAGAACATCCTGTCCCTGTTCAAGAGCTGATCGGCAGCGGGTTCTGCTCACCTGAATTTTGTCCCCTATTCATCGGGCCGTGCCACAAGCGCGGCCCGATACCATTTTCGCACAAGCTTCGGCGTCTAGTGTTCCAGCGGGCAATCATGCAGGGACCCTTGACCCGTGCCGGAACAACTTAGAAGCATCGTCATCAATCTTCAGGATTTTGGCACCAAGCGGCTGGCCATCATGGCTGGCATCGCGCTGTTGACGCTTGCCGTCATCGGTATTGGCTCGGTTTACCTGAACCGCCCCTCCTATGAAACGCTCTATGTCGGCCTCGAACGCTCCGACGTGAACCAGATCGGCATGGTGCTTTCCGAAGCCGGTTTCAATTTCGACGTCGGTTCGGACGGCACCAGCGTGTCGGTTCCTGTCGGCACCACTGCCAAGGCACGCATGCTGTTGGCCGAAAAAGGCCTGCCGACCAGCGCCAACGCCGGCTACGAATTGTTCGACAAGGTCGGCTCGCTTGGCCTTACCTCCTTCATGCAGCAGGTCACCCGCGTACGTGCGCTGGAAGGCGAGATCGCCCGCACCATCCAGTCCCTGGCCGGCGTCAAGGCCGCTCGCGTTCACATCGTGATGTCCGAGCGCGCCAATTTCCGCCGCGAGGAGCAGCAGCCGTCCGCATCCGTGGTCATCCGCTATGCCGGTATCGACGGCGGCAAGGCTGCCATGTCGATCCGCCATCTGGTCGCTGCAGCGGTGCCCGGCCTGTCGGCAGAAAAAGTGACGGTGCTTGATTCGGCCGGCAACCTGCTTGCTGCCGGCGACGACCCATCCAACACCAGCGCAGCCCGCTCGCTCGGCGTCGAACGCACCGTCGAAAGCCAGATCGAGGACAACATCCGTCGCGCACTGACGCCCTACCTCGGTCCGGACAATTTCCGCGCCAGCGTCAAGGCCGACGTCAACACCGACACGCGCCAGACCGAAGAAACCATCTTCGATCCGGAATCGCGGGTCGAGCGTTCCGTCCAGACCGTCAAGGCGAACGAAAACAGCAACCAGCGCCAGGCGGCAACGCCGGCCACGGTTGAACAGAATCTGCCGGAAACACAGGCGGCCGCGACGGACGGTCCACAGTCGAGCTCGCAGAACGACCGCAAGGAAGAGATCACCAACTACGAGATCAATTCCAAGAAGATCGCCACGGTTTCCAACGGCTACACGGTTACCAAGATGTCGATCGCTGTCGTCGTCAATCAGCAGCGATTGCTGTCGGTCCTAGGCAAGGACGCCAAGCCGGAGCAGATCGCCCAGCGCGTCGCCGACATCAAGAAGATGGTTGCCTCGGCTACCGGCCTCGACGAAAAGCGCGGCGACATCATCGATGTCTCGGCGGTCGAATTCATCGACGGGCTGGATGGCCAGGAACTCGCTTCGCCCGGCATCCTCGACGCAGTTGCGAGCTACACCGGCAGCCTGATCAACGCCGCAGCGTTCATCATTGTCGTATTCCTTGTCGCCTTCTTCGGCCTGCGTCCGATGGCTGCGGCACTGACCAACAAGCCGGCAGCGCTGGCCGGTCCGAGCTTCGATGACGTGCAGCGCTCGCTGCCCAATCCGGGCGCTGGCTCCGAAGCGGAAACACCCACTCCCGCGTTGGCCGACAACAGTCGCCCGGCCCCCCTCGACGACCTGCGCAGGAAACTGCGGCCGGCGCCGCAGGACAGGCTCGCCCGCATGGTCGATATCAATGAGGAGCGTACGGCCAACATCCTGCGCAAATGGACGGCCCAGGAAGCCGCGGGCTGATGCGACAGGCATCCCTTTCCGACCTGCTGCCGGATTTCGGCACGCCGGCCCACCACGGCAGCGGGCCGGCCCATACGTTCGTTGAGCCGGCCCCCTTTGCCGACGGCCCCCCCGCGATCGATGTCGACAAGCTGATCGCAATGGCGGTCGCCAAGGCCGAGGACGCCCTCGAAGCCAGGCTGACCGCAGCCTTCAACGAACAGCTTGAGACAGAGCGCCATGCCGCTGCCGAGCAGGCCAAGGCGCTGGTTGACGGCCTGGGCGATGATGTCGGCAAGGCGATCGCGCAGCGAACGGAGCAACTGGAACACCGTCTGCATGATCTGATGGGCGATACGGTCGCCCGCATCGTTGGCGGCATGTTGAGTGACGAACTGCAGAAACGCTCGCTCGTCGCGCTGGAAAAGGTCATTCGCGATACGCTCGCCGATAGCGAATCCGTTCGCATTTCTGTCCGCGGACCGCTCTCCCTGTACGAGCCGCTGAGGGCTGCACTCGGAAAACGGGCAGCGAGCCTGGATTTCACGGAAGCGTCCGCGCTCGACCTGACCCTCGTCGTCAATGACACCGTCGTCGAAACACGCATGTCGGAATGGTCGACAGCCCTGTCTGAGGTCCTTTCATGAGTACGACAGAAGGCGCTGATCACAGGCAGGAAATCATTATCGTCCGTCGCAACCACGACGACCATGATGACGGCCACCATGGTGGTGTCTGGAAAATCGCCTTCGCGGATTTCATGACTGCGATGATGTGCTTTTTCCTTGTCATGTGGCTGATCAACGCAGCGAATGAACAGACCAGGGCGGCTGTTGCCTCTTACTTCAACCCGGTTCCGCTGATCGATCGCAGCGCCAGCCGCAAGGGCCTGCAGGATATCGGTGACGGGCCCGACGAACCGGGCTACACCTCCAACGATCCGGTCGAAGGAACCGCCAAGCAGGGTCACAACGGCAAAGGCAATCCCGGCAGCGCGCAGGAACAGCAGAGCGGTCAGAACGCCAAGGAAGACAAGGCCGAAGAGGCCAAGAACGCCGACGAGAAATTGTTCGCTGATCCCTACGCGGTTCTCGCCGAAATCGCTGCCGAGACCGGTACGAGACAGAACGTTAGCACCAAGGGAGAAGGCGGGGCGCAGACGGCTGGCCCGGCCACCGGCGCTTCCGGCGGCGATTCCTACCGCGACCCGTTCGCTCCGGATTTCTGGTCACAACAGATATCGACCCCTCTGCCGGAGGCCAGCGCCGAAGCGGCCAAACCGGAAGAGCAGTCACAGCAGCTGACGAAGACAGCGGCCAGGGATCCGCAAGCCGCCGAGCCGCAGGTCAAGGAACAGCCTGTCGGCAAGGATCAAAAGGCGCGCACGGATCAGAGCCCGGTCAAGGATCCTTCCATGGCCAAGCCGGAGGCTGCCAAGGAAAACGCCGAGACAGCCAAGCAGGACAAGGATCCGACCGCCGCAACGGAAAAGGCGGCCGAGGAGGTGAAGAAGAAGATCGCCGAGGCCTTCAAACCAGGCGAGGCCATTGCCGATGGCGTCAGCGTCGAGGCTACCGACAAGGGTGTCGTGATCTCGGTCACCGACAGCTTCAACTTCGGCATGTTCGAAATTGGCTCGGCAATGCCGCGTCGCGAACTCGTGCTTGCAATGGAAAAGATCGGTCGCATCGTCAAGGAGCAGAAGGGCACGGTTGCCATCCAGGGTCATACCGACGCCCGTCCCTTCAAGGGCGGTTATGACAACTGGCGGCTTTCCACCGCCCGTGCGCATTCGGCCTACTACATGCTGGTGCGTGGTGGCCTGGACGAAAGCCGGATCAAGGAAGTTGCCGGTTTCGCCGACCGCGAGCCGAAGAACAAGGCCGACCCTCTCGCTGCCGTCAACCGGCGCATCGAGATCCTGCTGGAGACGGGAGGATGACCCGCGCAGCGCGCATCCTTGGGTCAGCTCTGCTTGGGTTGGGCGTAACCACGTCCGCCCTCGCCCAGGATCCGTTGCAGCCCTATCAGATGGTGCGCTCGCTCCAGCTCGTGCAGGACAGGTTGGCGTCGGGCGACCACGCCGCGCTGCCGATGCAGAACAAGCTGCTCGAAATGGCTGACGCCCGTTTTCGTGCGTCGAAACCCGACGATTTCAAGGAACCCAGGAACCTGCGTGCGCTGCTCGTCTACGGCATGAGCGGCGGAAACCCGGCAACCGTCAGAAGTGCAGCCGGACGTGTCCAGCTCGATCCGACCAACCAGGCGATCGTCGATGGCATTCTGGATTACCTCGGCGGCCAGCCAGGGCCTGCCATTGCGGCATTGCAACCGATCGATCCGATGACGTTGTCGCCTGATGTCGGCGCTTTCGTCGCCCTGATCAAGGGATCTCTGTTGGCGATCGACGATCCTGTTCAGGCGCTGACACTGCTCGATCAGGCCAGGCTGCTCAGCCCCGGCACGCTGGTGGAGGAGGCCGCATTGCGCCGTTCAGTGGCGATTGCCACGACCAATGGTGACGCGGCCCGCTTTGCGCAGGCCTCTACCCAATATGTCGAACGCTACCTGCTTTCTCCCTACGCCGCCCAATTCGCCGACAGCTTTGTCGCCGGCGTGGTGACACTGCACATGGCGCTGAGCCAGGACAAGCTGGCTGACATCACTTCAATGATGGACACGGAGCGAGAGCGGGTCATCTATCTGCGTATCGCGCGCCGCGCCGCCATCGATGGATTGAATGACCTGTCTGCCTTCGCATCCACGAAGGCCATTCCCCAGGACAAGGGCGCGACGCAAGCGGATGATCCGCGCGCCGAACTCTACGCCAGCCTGTCCAGCATCACCTCGGCTACAGTCGATGACATTCGCGCCAAGCTGAAGACGATCGATCGCAGCCGGTTGTCGCCGAGTGACCGTTCGTTGCTCGATGCGGCCCAGCAGATCACACAGGAAGTCGTGGCCCCCCCGATACCGGCAGTCTTCGATAGACCGCCTTCAACGCCCGCCGGGCCGGAGTCGAAGTCGCCAGAGTCGAAGTCTAACGTCGCTGCACGAGAAAAGGCTGGGACAGCAGACGATCCGGCCGGCGAAGCGCGTACAGCGCCTGCTCAGGACGACGGTTCAGATCTTCCTCCGGTCGAGGACGCCATATCAGAGCGGCCCGCAACCGAAACGGCGGCGAAAGCGGCGGAGACACCGCTTCCTGCATCTCAGGATGCAGCGATCCAGCCGCCACCTGCGGCCATCTTGCCTGCATCCGCGAATGCTGGCTCGGACACAACCGATGCCGCCATCGCGGATACCAAACGTAAACTCGACAAGATCGACCTTCTGCTGGGAGCCTCGCCTCAATGACTGCAAGTGTAGGCCAGAACTTTCCAGGCATCGCGTTGCCACGGTCCGGCAACCAGCCGTCGACTGGCAAGACCGGCGAAGATGGTCCTGCCTTCGACGATTTGCTTGCTCACCGGGAAGCGACAGGCAAAGACAAGACCGCTCAACGTGGATCTGGCAGCTCGCATTGGGAAAAGATCCGCGGTGATTTCAACTTCAACGGCCGCGATCGTATCGCTGCACCCGCAGACGATCTCGCAAGGGAGATCGACAATGAAGGTGGCAAAGAAGAGTCAGGCGACAAGACGTCATCCGACACCCAGGAGCAGGCGGCAGGCAACCGCATACCGTTGTTCCTGAATCTGCACGGTCTGGGTCGACAGCAATCGGACAATCAGGAGAAGCAATCCGAACCGGACACAGCCGATGCCGAAGCTGATCTTCCATCCGCAGACAAGGCAAAGCGCGCGACGGTCTTGCAGGGAACAGATGACACCGGAACGAGATCTGGCGATGAGAAGCCATCGCCAAAGATCCATATCGACCAATCGGCGGCAACTCGTCCCGTAAGGGGCGCAACAACCCCTGCCAGCACGCCGGACAACATCGCGTCCGCGCAGGACGCTGCCATATCGGCCGGTTCAACGAACGAAGAGGCCGTGCCGGGCGACAATGCAGCCATGCCAGCCGAACCGTTGAAGAGCGGGATCAGCGGTCGGGCTTCGAACGATGCGCTCAAGCAGTCAGGTGCCTCACGCGCAACGGTCTCGGCCGAGCAGAATTTTCCGGCGCCAGCTCTTCAAAACGTCAGCCAGGCTGCGCGCGACGTCATCGATGCGATTGCAGGCAACGCCGCACCAGCAAGGGCCGCGTCAGCAGCCGCTACAGCCATTCAAAACGGCTCGCCTGTTGCAGTTCCGGCACACATATTGAAGATCGAATTGCATCCGGCGGAGCTCGGGGCTGTCACCGCCAACCTTCGTCTCGCCGGCGAGCAACTGTCGATTGAATTGAAGCCCGATACCTACGAAGCACACCGTCGATTGAGCTCCGACAGCGAGGCGATTGTGAAGTCGCTGAAATCACTCGGATTCGACATCGACAAGGTAACGATCTTACAACCTTCGATAGCATCAACACCGGCTGCGCGGGCGGACGCACCGCAAACAGGAACGTCACTCGGGCGGGATCAATCGTCCTTCCAGCCAGGCAATTCCAGCGGGAACGGTGATGGCACAAACGGGCAGTCAGGAAGGAACCGTGGTGATGACAGGCAACCTGAGCAGCGTTCAGCGCCGCCTTCTCAGGACCGCTCTGGCCGCGGCCTGTTTATCTAGCGCGCCTGTCGCCCAGACGGCTGCGGCAGCGACCAATCCCTGCGAAGCCGAGATCCTGCGCGCCGCGGACCGCTATCAGATACCCGCCGGCATTCTCTACGCGGTTGGATTGACGGAAACCGGAAACAAGGGCAGCCTTCAACCCAATGCATTGAATATAGAGGGGAAAGCCGTCTTCCCGCGCTCCCGTTCAGAGGCACTGCTTGCCTTCGAGACTGCACGGCGCGAAGGCAAGTCTCTGATCGATCTTGGCTGTATGCAGATCAACCATCGCTATCACGGCGACCAGTTTCGCAGCGTCGAGGACATGCTCGATCCGCGTCGCAACGTTGACTACGCAGCACGCTTCCTCACACAGTTGCATGCCAGGCACGAGACTTGGTCGATGGCCGTTGCCCGATATCATGCCGGCCCCAACAACGATCCCGCCCAGAAGCGCTATGTCTGCCGGGTGATCACCAATATGGTCGCCGTTGGCTTTGGCAAGTGGACGGCCAACGCCCGCAGCTTTTGCACACCATAGGTTGTAGTCACAACAGGGCGCCGGCCGCACTCTTGCAGCGCGAACGGGCGCTGCTTTCGTCGCTCATTTCGGACCACATCGCCGTCAGATTGTACACGGTACAACCATCGCGATTCCCGACTCCCAAGAATGCAGTCACAAGAAATGACGGTTGGTCAGGATTCGTGACGGGGACTACGCCTTTCCGCACGGGGCAGATGAACTGATTCGGGGGCTGGGCGATGATCGTAATCGTGGACGAACGCGAACTTGTAACTGATGGTTACAGCTCGATGTTCGATCGGGAAGGTGTGGCGAGCGCCGGTTTTGCGCCGAGCGAATTCGACGCCTGGGTTTCCAGTGCCGCCGACGACGATCTGAAATCGGTACGAGCCTTCCTGATCGGTGATTGCCGCGAGGGTGCTGTCTCTCCCCGGCAGATCAGGGACCGCACCGGTGCTCCCGTCATAGCGCTGAGCGACCACAATTCCCTCGAAAACACCTTGCGCCTTTTCGAATCCGGCGTCGACGACGTCGTGCGCAAGCCGGTCCACATCCGCGAAATCCTGGCACGCATCACCGCGATCCGCCGCCGCGCCCACGAAGATGCCTCGTTCACCGAGATCGGGGCGATGCGCATCTTCATGGATGGCCGTGACCCGGAGATCGATGGCCAGCCCATGCCGTTGCCGCGCCGCGAGCGGCGAATCCTTGAATACCTGGCCAGCAACCGTGGCCGACGGGTTACCAAGACCCAGGTCTTCAACGCCATCTACGGCATCTTCGACGAAGAGGTCGAAGAGAACGTGGTGGAGAGCCACATCTCCAAGCTGCGCAAGAAGCTGCGCGAGCGACTCGGTCACGACCCGATCGATTCCAAACGCTTCCTCGGCTACCGGCTGGTCGCTTGATGCGTCCGGCCCGCGCCAGCCTCGCGCAAGACAACACGTTTACTTTGGCCGGCGACACCATGCGCATAACGGAGACGTTGCGATGAGCCTCTATGGAATGATGCGGACCGGCGTTTCCGGCATGAACGCCCAGGCCAATCGCCTGTCCACCGTCGCCGACAACATCGCCAATTCCGACACCACCGGTTACAAGCGCTCGTCGATCGAGTTCTCGAGCCTGGTGATGCCGACCACGGGCGGCGCCTACAATTCGGGCGGTGTCAACTCGACGATCCGCACCGCCATCTCCGATCGCGGTGATCTCAAGGGCACCACCTCGGTCTCCGATCTCGCCATCCGGGGCGACGGCTTCTTCGTGGTTCAGGATTCTTCCGGCACCCCCTACATGACCCGTGCGGGCTCCTTCGTTCCGGACGCGCAGGGCAGGCTGGTCAACGCCGCCGGCTACCAGCTGATGGCCTACAGCTACGCCAACGGCGTGCCGGCTGCGACGGTCAACGGCTTCCAGGGTCTGGTACCTGTCCAGATCTCCGATGGAAAGATGACGGCGACGCCTTCCAGCTCCGGCACCTTCAGCGGCAACCTGCCCTCCGGCGCCAATGCCATCGTCGCGCCGGCAACGGCTCCCTCCGGCAACGCTGCGACCGCGCAATACACCAACAAGTCGTCGATGGTCGTCTATGACAATCTCGGCAACAAGGTGATGGTCGACATCTACTTCACCAAGACTGCCGCCGGCACCTGGGATGTGGCCGTCTTCGATCAGTCCAAGGCTGCCGCCGGCGGACCTTTCCCGTATGGTGCAGGCGGCCTGCTGGGCAATGCCACACTCACCTTCGACGGCACCGGCAAGCTGACCGGCGCAACCGACAGCGTCACCTTCACGCCTCCGGGCGGCGTTCCATTGAAGCTCGATTTCAAGGGCCTCAGCCAGATCGGCACCGGTTACACCGTCACCGGCCAGGTAAACGGCAACGGCCCGAGCAACATCGAGAAGGTGACGATCGGCAAGGACGGTACCATCTATGCCCAGTATCAGGACGGTTCGACAAAACCGCTCTACAAGATCCCGCTGGCGCAGGTGCCGAGCCCGGACCGGCTGATCCAGCAATCCGGCAACGTCTTCACGCAAAGCCCGGATTCGGGCGACGTCCAGATTGGTTTTGCCAGCGAAGGCAAGCGCGGCGAGATCATTTCCGGAGCGCTCGAGAACTCGAACGTCGATATCGCTGAAGAGCTCACCAACATGATCTCCTCACAGCGCAGCTATACCGCCAATTCGAAGGTGTTCCAGACCGGTTCCGAACTGATGGACATCCTCGTCAACCTGAAGAGATGAGGCGCGGCTCCGAGGCCCGGTCGATGGTCGACCGGGCCTCAGCCGCATCACTGCCTGAAAGACCCGCATGTCGTTGTCATCCGCACTCAGCATCGCCCAGTCATCACTCAAGGCAACGTCGCGGCAGACAAGCATCGTCTCGCGCAACGTCGCGGATGCCTCCAATCCGGACTACTCCCGCCGCATTGCGATGCTCTCCTATACCGACCCGGGCGTCAGCGCGGTCAAGATCCATCGCGCAGCCAACGACCTTCTGTTTCGGCAGAACCTGAGCGCTCTCTCATCCTGGAGCGGACAGGCGACCCTTGCCCAGGGCATGGACCGGCTCGAACTGCAGGTGAATGGCGTCGACAACGCAGCGTCGGCTTCCACTGCAATAGGTGCCCTGCAGAAGGCACTCCAGCTCTACGCGACGACGCCGTCGAACCAGAATCTCGGCACCAGCCTGATCGAGTCGGCGCGCCAGGTGATCCGTTCCCTGAACGACGGCACCAAGGCCATTCAGGACTTCCGCACCAAGACGGATGGCGAGATCACGACCGCCGTCAACGACATGAACGACCTGCTCAAGCAGTTCGAAGTCGCCAACCAGGCCGTCATCAACGGCACCCGCTCCGGAGAGGACGTCTCCGACGCGCTCGACCAGCGCAACGCGGTTCTGAAGAAGCTTTCGGAATTTGTTCCGATCTCCACCTATACCCGTGGCGACAATGACATGGTCATCACCACCGGTGACGGCACCACCCTGTTCGAGACGATCCCACGTTCCGTGACCTTCACGCCTTCGCCCGGCTACGCACCTGGCGTGGTCGGTGGTCAGATCTACATCGACAAGGTACCGCTGAAGGTTGCCGGCACGGCCGAAGCATCCGGCAAACTGGCCGGCATGCTGCAGTTGCGCGACAATGTCAGCGTCACCATGCAGCGCCAATTGGACGAGGTGGCGCGCGGTCTCATCACCGCTTTCGCCGAGACGGCTCCGGGCCAACCCGACGCCGTCGGCCTCTTCAGCTGGCCGGGCGCGCCAGGGATTCCGCCGGCCGGCACACTGATTGACGGGCTTGCTGGAACGATCAAGATCAATGCCGCGGTCGATCCCGCAGCCGGCGGCAATCCCGTCCTGCTGCGCGATGGCGGCATCAACGGCGCGGCCTATCGCACCAATCCCGCCGCGCCCGGCAGCGGCGCGTCTTATGCCGACAGGCTGATCGCTTACGGCGAAAAACTCACCAAGCCGATAGCCTTCGATGCAAATGCAGGTATCACCGCCAATTCCAGCGTCGTCTCCTACGCCGCCAGCTCGATCGGCTGGTTCGAAGGTGCGCGCCAGCAGGCCTCCAACCTTGCCGACTCGAAGGAAGCGCTGGCCCAGCGCACCGGAGAGGCTCTTTCCAACGCCACCGGCGTCAATGTCGACAACGAAATGTCGCTGATGCTGGATCTCGAACACACCTATCAGGCTTCCGCCCGCATCCTGACCACCGTCAACCAGATGCTCGATGCCCTTCTCGCAGCGGTGAAATAAGTCATGAAGACCACCTCCGTTTCGTCCTCGGCCATGTCCAATGCGATGCGCTATTCGCAGTCGCGCATGCAGGTCGAGCTCATCAAGCGTCAGAAGGAGATGGAGACGCTGCGCGTCGCCGACCTCGGCCTTGCGCTCGGTGCGCGCACCTCACAGTCGGTCACCTTCGCGCGCGACCTGGAACGGCTGAACACGATCGTCGATTCCAACAAGCTGATTTCGTCCCGGCTCTCGACCACGCAGGACGCACTCGGCAAGCTCGGCGATGCAGCGCAGAAGCTGCTGACCGCCGTCAGCACCGCTATCAGCGGTGATCCGGGCTCGAATGTCACGCGCGATGCCGGCAAAGCCGCCCTGCAGTCGATGACATCGATCCTCAATTCGAGCATCAATGGCGAATATCTGTTCGCCGGCACCAACACCGACGTAAAACCGATCAACGACTTCACGGCGGCCGGCTCGCCGGCCAAGGCGGCTCTGGACGCCGCCTTTGTCGCTCGCTTCGGCTTCGCCTCCACGGATCCCGCAGCGGCCAACCTTACCGGCGCACAGCTGGACAACTTCATCACCACGGATGTGATGCCCCAGTTCTTCGGGCCTGCCTGGAAGACGAACTGGTCGAACGCCACCGATCAGCAGATCGTCAGCCGCATCTCGTTGAACGAAACCACGGAGTCTTCGGTCAGCGCCAACACCGACGGCGTGAAGAAGTTCGCGATGGCGGCAGCCATCGTGACAACGCTGTTCTCCGGCAACCTCAACGCGGATGCCAAGAAGGCCGTTGCCCAGAAGGCGTTAACCCTGACAGGCGAAGCCCTCGGCAGCATCGCGCAAACACAGTCGCAAGCTGGTATCATCGAGCAGCGCGTGACTGATGCGAGCGACCGCATGAAGGCGCAGATCAACCTGTTCGAAAAGCATGTGATCGACCTGGAAGGTGTGGACGAGTACGAGGCCGCCAACCGCGTCAACGATCTGATGTCCCATATCCAGCAATCGTTCGCGCTCACCGCGCGCCTTCAACAGCTCAGCCTGATCAACTTCCTGAAGTAACCGGCGATCGGACAAGCGATGTATCAATTCTCCTACGCCGACATCCAGACGGACTCGGTAGCCGACGCCAAGGAACGCGAGCGGCATCTGCTGACCCGGTCGATCGATCTGCTGATCGATGCAGCCAACGCCGGCACCCAATCCATGCAGGCTGTGGAAGCCCTGCACTTCACCAACCGTGTCTGGACAGCGCTGCTCGAGGATCTCTCCTCCGATGAAAACGCCCTGCCGAAGGAACTGCGCGCCAACCTGATCTCGATTGGCTTGTGGCTGCTGCGTGAAACCGAAGATATCCGCCAGGGTCGTTCCAACAACTTCGACGGGCTGATCGAAGTCTCGCAGATCATCCGGGACGGCATTCAATGACACCCTCCAAGAGCACGCTGAAGCTCTCGCTGAAGCCTGGTGAACGCATCTATCTCAACGGCGCGGTCATCCGCGTTGACCGAAAGGTCACGCTGGAACTCCTGAACGACGTACAGTTTCTGCTGGAAGGCCATGTCCTTCAGGCCGAAGACGCGTCAACGCCACTCCGGCAGCTCTATTTCGTGGCGCAGATCATGCTGATCAATCCGCAGGGTGCTGAAGAAGCACGCGAAATGTTCCGTCATTCGCTGCCGCTGATGCTCGCCTCCTTCCACAACGAGCGTATCCGCTCGACGCTGAAGGACGTCGACCGGATGGTTTCGGAAGGCCACGTCTATGAAGCGCTGCGGGCCATCCGCTCGCTCTATCCGCTGGAAAAGCTGGCGCTCGACGCAAGCGAGAATGAACTCCAGGACGCTCCGCGTCCGCTGGCAATGGGAGCACGCTGATCATGGCTGTCGACATGAACGTCAACAACAACGTCGGCAACGGCACGCCGCAGACACAACAGAAATCCAAGACCTCGGTCGACTACCAGTCCTTCCTGAAGCTCCTGATGGCGCAGATGAAGAACCAGGATCCGACCAAGCCGATGGACTCCACCCAGTACGTCGCGCAGCTCGCTCAGTTCTCGCAGGTCGAGCAGTCGGTGCAGATGAACACCAAGCTGGAATACATTCTCCAGTCTTCGGCGTTGTCGCAGGCGGATTCGCTGATCGGCCGCCAGCTGACCTCCGCGGACGGCAAGACCACGGGTGTGGTCAAGGAAGTGCGATTGGCCAGCGACGGCCTTATCGCTGTGCTGAATGACGGCAAGGAAGTTCCTGTCCTGCCGGGCGTCGTCGTCAAGCAGGCCCCGGCCGCAGCCTGAGACACGAGCGATGAATGAGGCCGACGCACTTGATATCGTCCAGTTCGCCGTCTGGACGGTGCTGACGGCATCGGCTCCTGTCGTGTTGGTCGCCATGGTCGTCGGCATTGGCATCGCACTTATCCAGGCCCTGACGCAGATCCAGGAAATCACGCTGACATTCGTGCCGAAGATCGTCGCCATCATGCTGGTGGTGGCGCTGACGGGACCATTTGTCGGCGGCCAGATCTCGGCCTTCACCAACGTCGTCTTCGAACGAATCCAACACGGCTTCTGATAAGGTCGATCTTGCTCGGCGCCGTCGAACTTGGTCGACAAATCTACCGTCAAACCTGGTCGACGAATTCAACCGGTGGCGGTGTCTGCAGCGTTTCCGTCTTTCGCGGAATAAACGCTCCAGTTCCTTGTTTTTCAGGACGGAAAACCGTCGTCCATTTTTGGCTGGAATTGCCCTATCTTCCGGCTGGACCAGTCGGATCACGAAAACTCGTTCGCCTTTTCCGCAGTCTCGTCTAACTTTGTCGGCAAACGCCGCCGGCAGAGCAGCGATTCACGAGACGAGATATGCCCCAAGACAGCGGTCCGGCTATCGAGGACGAGCCGAACAGTCAGCGCGTTTCCGCGCTGGCACCTTTTCAGCATGGTATCTTCCGCGCGGTGTGGAGCGCCAGCCTGGTCTCCAATCTGGGCGGCCTGATCCAAGGCGTCGGCGCTGCCTGGATGATGACGCAGATCGCCACCTCTCCATACCAGGTGGCCCTGGTGCAGGCCTCGACGACGTTGCCGATCATGCTGTTCGCACTGGTCGCAGGCGCGATCGCCGACAGCTACAACCGTCGCAAGGTGATGCTGATTGCGCAGAGCTTCATGCTCGTGGTGTCGCTGCTGCTGATGCTTTTCACCCAGCTCGACCTGCTCACGCCGTGGCTGCTGCTGGCCTTTACCTTCCTGATCGACTGCGGCACAGCGCTGAACAGCCCGTCCTGGCAGGCCTCGGTCGGCGATATGGTTCCGCGCAACAAGGTGCCTGCGGCGGTGGCATTGAACTCGATGGGCTTCAACCTGACCCGCAGCGTCGGACCGGCGCTGGGCGGCATCATCGTCGCCACGCTCGGTGCTGCAGCCGCCTTCGCCGCCAACGCTTTCAGCTATGTCGGACTGATCATCGTCATGGCGCGCTGGAAGCCGAACCTGCCCACGTCCAACCTGCCGCGTGAATCGCTCGGCGCGGCGATGGGCGCCGGCCTGCGTTACGTCGCGATGTCACCCAATATCGGCAAGGTGCTGGTGCGCGGCTTCACCTTCGGCTTCAGCGCGGGTGCCGTGCTGGCCCTGCTGCCGCTGGTAACGCGCGATCTCGTCAAGGGTGGCGCCCTGACCTACGGTATCATGCTCGGCGCTTTCGGAATCGGCGCTGTCGTCGGCGCTTTGACCAGCGCACGATTGAGACAGGTCCTGCCCAGCGAAACCATGGTGCGCTCGGCTTTCCTCGGCTTTGCGCTTTGTGCGACCGTTGCCGCCATCAGTCCTGATGCCTGGCAGGTGGCGCTCGGCCTCCTCGTCGGCGGCGCATGTTGGGTCACGGCACTTTCGCATTTCAACATCACCGTGCAGATGTCCACCCCGCGCTGGGTGGTTGGACGGGTGCTTTCCATCTACCAGATGGCGACCTTCGGCGGCATCGCCCTGGGCAGCTGGATCTGGGGCGTGACCGCCGACAACCACGGTGCCAGCGTCGCCCTGCTGGCGGCTGCGGCAACAATGCTGGTCGGTGCAGCAATCGGCTTTGTCCTGCCACTGCCGCAGCATATTGCGCCCAACCTCGATCCGCTCGATCGTTGGCGCGAGCCCATGCTGGCGCTCGACCTCAGACCCCGCTCGGGACCGATCGAGATCACGATCGAATATGTCATCAAGGAAGAGGACGTGCCGGAGTTTCTGAAGGTGATGACTGATCGGGCGCGCGTACGCCGACGCGACGGAGCACGCAACTGGGTGCTTGCTCGCGACCTCGAACATCCCGAAATCTGGATGGAAAGTTATCACACGCCGACCTGGCTGGATTACATCCGCCACAACACCCGCGCCACGCATGCCGATGCGGAAATCACCGAGCGCATCCGAGCCCTGCATTCCGGCATCGAGCGACCCAGGGTACGGCGAATGATCGAGCGCCCGACCAATCCGGTCGGCTACTACGGCACTCCGAAGCCGCACGAAGAACACTGACCCCGGTGAACCATGGCCCGGCGCGCAGGCTAGCCCTCGCCGGAAAGATCGCGCCGCGCCTTGTCGAGTTCCTCGGCGTAGCGTCGCAGGAGATGCCCTTCGGTGAGCAGGCCGACAACCTTGCGGCTCTCGAAGTCTTCCACCACTGCCAGTTCCTCGGCGCCGGCGCGGTGGAAAGTCTCTGCCGCCGATTGCACATTCATCGATGGCACCAATACGGAATCGCCGAAGCGCGTGAGGGTCAGAACCGTGCTTGCGGGATCGGGCTGATCGCCATAGGCGTCCGACACGATGATCATGCCGATGTAGCGCTGCTCGCCATCCACCGCGATGACACGCTGTGCCGAGCCGAGCGGGACCTGCTGGCGGAACTCGGTGATGGTCGTCATGGCCGCGATGGTGCGGACGTCCTTGCGCATCATCAAGCCGACCGTGAGGCTGCGCATCCAGCCGACATCCTGCGCCGAGCGAATGGTTTCGCCGCGCAGGTGGAAGCGCCAGGTCGAGAACGAATAACCGAAGGTCTCGCGCACCAGGATCGAGGTGATGATCGCGGCAGCAAGCACCACGCCCGTCAGTGTCAGGTCGCCCGTCGACTCCAGCGCCAGGAAAGCCATGGTCAGTGGCCCACCGATGATGCCGACCGCCATCGAGCTCATGCCGACGACGGCCGCGACGGCCGGGTCGATACCTGCCGCGGGTGCAATCGCCAGCATGAGCGCCGCAAAGATCTTGCCCAGCAGCGCGCCAAGCAGCAGTGAAGCGAAGAACAGGCCGCCGCGGAAACCAGAGCCGAGCGAAATCACGGAAGCTGCGATCTTGAGCAGGAACACGGTGACGATGACGGTGAGACCGTAGTTCATCGCGAATTCCCGGTGCAGCGCACCGTGCCCGCTGGACAGCACCTGTGGCGTGACCAGCCCGAGCAGCCCGACAGCGCAACCGCCCAGAAACGGCCTGAGCGAAGAATCGATCGACAGCCGCGTCAGGCCGCGTTCGACGGCCGCGACCATATACATGATCGCGACCGAAATGCCGCCTGCGATCAAGCCGAGCGCCAGGAACGGCAGGTATTGGCTGGCGGTCAGTTGCGGCACCGCACCGAGTTCCAGTGGAAACGGCGCCCCGCCCAGCCAGCCCGTCACCAGCGTGGCACAGATCGCCGCCGTCATGACCGGGGCGACATTGGCGATGGAATAGATGCCGATGATCAACTCGAAGCCATAGAAGGCACCAGTCAAAGGCGCATCAAACGCGGCGGCGATGGCACCGGCGGCACCAGCTCCGACGAGGATGCGGACATCGTTGCGCTTCATGCGGAAGAACCGCGCCAGACGCGAACCGAAGCCGCCACCGACCTGCGTGTATCCGGCCTCGAGACCAACCGAAGCGCCAAAGCCGGAAGACAGCATCGTCTGGCCGGCGATGATGAAGGTATCGGTCAGCGACATGCGCCCGCCATAGAGCGCATTCGCCTCGATCGGATCGATCGGCGTACGGAATTTACGCTTGCGCAGCCAGATGATGGAGAGGCCGAGCAACAGCCCGCCGACAGCCGGCATTGCTGCCTGCAGCGGATGGCTGAGCGAAAACATCGACGACAGCCGGCCGCCTTCCGGCACATCGAACAGCAGCCAATGCATGCCTTGGACGAAGGCGCTCATCGCGGTCACCGCCACGCCTGAAAACGCACCGACCACTGCCGCGATCAGCACGATGATGATGCCCCGTGCCTCCAGCATGGGAATCGAGCGGACCAGAAGCGCTCGCAGGCGACGGGCATGGACGGGCAGGGAATGGGTCGAAGACAACGGACGGCTCGCGAATGTCTTTATGGGCAACGCCCTTGATCGCCTGATACGCCCCACACTGTGGCATGGCAACCGCGCAGGTCGACGCATCCTGTCTGCCAGTGCTGCATTCTCACATTTGCATCGTTCGAGGCTCGCGCAAGCTTGGCCGGTTACGGTGCATGGCCCGGACTGCCGTTTCAGGACCGGTGAGCACTGGATTCGAGGTAGACATGGCGATCAGCGAGAGCATTTCGACGGAGACGATGCCGCGCAACAGTCGCGATGTCTTCTTCGCGCTGGGCATCGTCGTCATCTTGGCCGTGCTGTTTCTGCCGATCCCGGCCTTCCTGATCGACGTTGGTCTCGCCTTCTCGATCGCGCTTTCGGTGCTGATCCTCATGGTCGCGTTGTGGATTCCACGACCACTCGACTTTTCGTCATTTCCAACTGTTCTGCTCATTGCCACCATGCTGCGCCTGTCCCTGAACATTGCGACGACACGTATGATCCTGTCGCACGGCAACGAGGGCACCCACGCCGCCGGCTACGTGATTTCCGGTTTCTCGAAGCTGGTCATGTCGAGTGATTTCGTCATCGGTCTGATCGTGTTCCTGATCCTGATCGTGGTGAACTTCATCGTCATCACCAAGGGTGCCACCCGTATCGCGGAAGTCGGCGCCCGTTTCACGCTGGACGCGATCCCCGGCAAGCAGATGTCGATCGACGCCGACCTCTCCGCCGGCATGATCGACGAAAAGACCGCACAGTTGCGTCGTCGCGAACTGGAAGAGGAATCCTCCTTCTTCGGTTCCATGGACGGTGCTTCCAAATTCGTGCGTGGCGACGCCATCGCCGGCCTGATCATCACGGCCATCAACATCGTCGGTGGCATTGCCATCGGCTACCTGCGCCACAATATGGGCCTGGGTGAAGCTGCCGACGTCTTCATCAAGCTCTCGGTTGGCGACGGCCTCGTCACCCAGATCCCCGCGCTCATCGTCTCGCTTGCCGCCGGCCTGCTCGTCTCCAAGGGCGGCACGCGCGGTTCCGCCGAAAAGGCGGTGTTCGGCCAGCTCGGCGCGCATCCACGCGCGCTTTATGTCGCCGCCGCGCTGCTTGGCCTTCTTGCCCTGATGCCCGGCCTGCCGATGTTCCCCTTCGTGACGCTGGCGGCCGCCATGGCCGGCATGGGCTACGTCATTCCGTTGCGCCAGAACCGTCGCATGGCCGAGCAGGAGGAGGCACGCAACCGCGAAGCAGCCGCCAAGGTCGAGGAAGAAAAGAACTCGGTGAAATCGTCACTGGCGACCGCCGAGATCGAATTGCTGATCGGCAAGCAGCTTTCGACCAAGCTGCTCACCTCGCATCAGGAACTTGCTTTCCGTATGGGCAAGATGCGCAAGAAGTTCGCCACGCAATACGGCTTCGTGGTGCCCGAGGTGAAACTCACCGACGATTTCGGCATCCCGCCGAAAAGCTACCAGATCAAGATCCACGGCACCGTCGTGGCCGAGCACCACATGCGGGTTGGCGAGCTCATGGTCCTCCTGGGTACCCGCGACCTGCCGGACATCCCGGGCGAGGAAGTGCGCGAGCCGGCCTTCGGCATGCGCGCCTATTCCGTGATGGAAGCTTTCGCCGAAGACCTGAAGCGCGAGCAGTACACCTTCGCCGACAACATGTCGGTGTTGCTCACCCATCTCTCTGAGGTCATCCGCAACAACCTGCCGCAACTGCTGTCCTACAAGGACATGAAGACGCTGCTGGACAGCCAGGACCCGGAATACCGCAAGCTGGCCGACGAAGTCTGCTCCTCGCATATTTCCTATCCGGGCCTGCAGGCAGTTCTCAAACTGCTGCTCGCCGAGCGTGTCTCGATCCGCAACCTGCACCTCATCATCGAGGCGATCGCCGAGATCGCACCGCATGTGCGGCGCACGGAGCAGATCGTCGAGCATGTGCGCATCCGCATGGCGCAGCAGATCTGCGGCGACCTTTCCGAGGGTGGCGTGCTCAAGGTGCTGCGACTTGGCAACCGCTGGGACCTCGCCTTCCATCAGAGCCTCAAACGCGATGCCAAGGGCGAGATCCGCGAATTCGATATCGACCCACGCCAGCTGGAAGAGTTCGGCCAGGAAGCATCGAAGGCGGTCCGCCAGCACATGGAGGCCGGCGAACGCTTCGTGCTGGTGACCGCACCGGATGCCCGCCCCTATGTGCGCATGATCATCGAACGGTTGTTCACCACCTTGCCGGTGCTCAGCCATGTCGAGATTGCCAAGGGCGTCGAGATCAGGGTTCTCGGGACCATTTCCTGACCATGGATCTGACGACGGTCACGCAAGGCTTCGTGCTGGCGGCGTTCCTCGCCTTCTGCCGTGTCGGCGCCTGCTTCATGCTGATGCCGGGCCTGTCATCGATCCGCCTGCCGCTGCAGATCCGCCTGTTCACGGCTGTCGCCGCCACAGTCGGCTTGCTCGCCTTTATGTGGGACAAGATCTATCCCTATGTCGACACCAGACCTGCCATCTTCGTGCCGATGATCGTTTCGGAACTGCTGGTGGGCGGTCTGATCGGTGCCCTGACGCGGCTCTATATGGAAGCACTGCGCTTTATAGGCGCCGGGATTGCCATGCTGATCGGTTACGGCGGCGCCGGTGGACCGGCGATCGAAGAACCCGAGCCACAGGCGGCGATCGCCGCGCTGATCTCATTTTCGGCATTGATGCTGCTCTTCGCGCTCAATTTCCACCACGAGGTCATCCGAGCACTGATCGCGTCGTACAATGTGGCACCGGTGAACGTCTTCTTCAGCGCGCAGGCGTCGCTGGTCGATGTCACCGACACGCTCTCGGAATCGTTCCTGCTGGTGCTCCGGCTGGGCAGCCCCTTCGTCGCCTATGCCATCCTGATCAATCTGGCGATCGGCTTCGTCAACAAGCTGACACCGCAGATCCCGATCTACTTCATCTCGCTTCCGTTCGTCATCGCCGGCGGCTTGATCCTGTTTTATTTCGCCATTCCGACGCTGCTGTCGCTGTTCGGCGATGGCTTCATCGAAACCACGCTGGCCAGGTGAGCGATGACAAACCGCAAGGACCGCCTCAAGAAGCTCGTCGAGGTGCAGGAGCAGTTGAAAGCACTGCATGAGATGCGCCGCGCCGGCTACCTCGCCAAGGCCGTTGCCGCCGAACAGGAAGCCGCAGACATCGCCGCGCGTTTCGATGCGCCGGATTCCTTGTCCGCGCTGTTTCCAGAGATCTACCAGCAGCGGATCGCGGCCGCCCGCGCCGAGCGCGACCGCAACCTCGACGACGCACGCCGCGAAGCAGGCAGTCTCGCCACCGCGACGGCACGCACCAACATGGTCGAGCGCGCCTACCGTGATGCGCGCCGCGACGACGAACGCCAGCGCTCCGATCGCGAACGGCTCGAGCTGATCGAGCAGAAGCGCGGCCCGGAAAAATGAGGATGTCGAAATGAAGATGACAACGCGACGACAATCCGCACCACTCCCGCAAGCCTGCGGCAAGCTTGTTCGGCCATCATCACTCAACGCAAAATAGAAAGAAGGTACAGCTTTTTGGCGATCTCCCCTCCCAGCGACATCGTCCTGGACGTGGCCCGCGCCGCCGAACCGATGGACGTCGAGGCCGCCCGCGCCGCGCTCACCAAGCGCGCCGGCGGCGCCTCCGTCGCTTTCGCGGTCGATGCCGATATGGGATCGCGCCCGGCGGGACCACCTGCGGGAACGGACCGCGGTCAGGAGTTCAAACGCTTCGAAGCGATGGTGCTGCAGACCTTCATCCAGAACATGCTGCCGAAGGACACGGAAAGCGTTTATGGCAAGGGCCTGGCAGGAGACATGTGGAAGTCGCAGCTTGCCGAGCACATGGCCGACGTGATGGCCGAGCGCGGCGGCATCGGCATCGCCCGCTCGATGCTGGCCGACCGCTATCGCGACGGCGAACGCACCGTACCTGTCGGCCCCGTTGCTGGTGGACCAGAAAAAGCGACAATCGACGAGCAGAACCGACTGTCGGATTCGCTCGTGCAGGAAATTCAGCGCCGGATGGTACGCTCGCTTGACGGCGATGCGGCGCCGATTGAAACGAAGACGAGGGTTTAGGAACGACCATGGATCAGTTGGAGCACAATTCGGGCCTCGTGGCACATTCCGACCTCACCATCTCGCGGGTGGGCAGCCTGACCGCCATCATCAATCGCATCGAGGAAGCGGTCGAGACGGAGACGGCTGCCATCCGCACCGACATGAACTTCGATCTCAGGGCTTCGAACGCGCGCAAGAGCCGTTGCCTCTATGAACTCAACCGCGCCATCAAGAACATCACGGCCGAAGATCTCGTCGACGAGCACAAGGAAGGCCTCCTGCGCCTGCGCGGCAAGCTGGAGCGCAACGAGGCCGCGTTGCTCGCCCATCTCAGCGCCGTCAGCGAAGTGGCGAACCTGATGAAGAACGCGATCCAGCACGCAGAGGCCGACGGAACCTATTCCGCCGGCGAATTCGGCTGGGCCAAGTCGTAGCAGGACCATGATCAAGTTCATCGTCGCAGCGCTCTGGATCGTCGCCGCAACCGTCGGCGCGACGTTCTATGCCTTTCAGGCAGCAGGCGCACGCGGCGATGACCCGGCGCCGAAGCCGTTGCTCGGCGGGCTTGATTATGTCTCGACCGAGATCATCTCGGTGCCGATCATCCGCGGCTCCGCAGTGCAAGGCTATTTCCTGACCAAACTGGTCTACACGGTGGAGCCAAAGGAAATGGCGAAGCTGTCGGTGCCCGCAATGGCGCTGATCACCGACCAGGTCTACTCCTATCTCTACGCCAATCCGCAGATCGATTTTTCCAAGCAGGATACGGTCGACCTCGACAAGTTCCGCAACTCGATCCGTGAGAGCGTCAATGCCCGCGTCGGCATCGAGCTCATTCACGATGTGCTGGTCAATCAGGTCAACTATCTCAGCAAGGACGATATTCGCGACAATGCGATCAAGCGGCGCGGCAACGGGCTCATGGAACCGATCATGAAGCCGCTGCAGCCGAAGGCGGAAGCACCTGCCGAGCCGGCTGCTCATTGAAGGGGCAATCGTGCTGGCGATGCCCCCCAGCCCGCGGGCTGATGAGCAGCCGTTCACAAGCACGTTCCACCGCTCAGATATGAAGCTGCCGTCGCAAGAAACCGGACGACTGCGGGCCGGGTCGGCTCTCCGGCCGTTGCGATCGACGTCAGCAATTTCACGTCGAGATCCTCGACCGGCCTGAACACCAGTTGCGGATGAGTGCCGGCAAGTGAGGCGGGCACGAACGCCACGCCAAGCCCCGAGGCAGCCTGGTCGAGCATGGAGTGCCAACGGAACATTTCTTCGCGCAGCCTCGGTTGGAATCCCGCCTTTCCGCAAGCCGCCAGTATCGAATTGTACATGATGGGCCCGAGTTCTTCGGCACAGACGATCAGGCGCTCCGACATCAGTTCCGCCAATTTGAGAACCGGCTGGCTGGCCAGCGCATGGTCGGCGCGTAACGCTGCCACAACCCACTCCTCGCCCGCCGGACGCATCACAAGTTGCGGAGCGTTCAGGGGTGGATGGAGGAAGGCCACGTCGATGGAACCAGCCGTCAGGGCATCGACCTGCTCGATGGTCGGCAGGTTGAGAAGGGTGATGTCCACCCCGGGATACAGTTCCGTGTAACGACGGATGATGGCTGTCATGCCCCCAGCCTCGGGCAACTCGCAATAACCGATCGCCAGTGCGCCGGCGTCACCGCGCGCGGCGTCCTGGGCCATCTGGACGGCCCGGCCGACATGGTTCAAGGCCACGCTCAATTCCCGAGCCAGTATCATCCCGGCTTCGGTGAGGATGACCTTGTGCGGCGACCGCCGCAGCAGCGTACAGCCGATCTGCTCCTCGAGTTTCTTGATCTGATACGTCAGGGCCGGTTGCGTCAGATGCAGGCGCGCCGCAGCCTTGCTGTAGTGCAATTCTTCAACCAGGACACAGAAGCTTTGGGCGTATTTGAGCATGCGTCACAATAAAATTTTTCAATCAAAAGACACAACAAAATAAATTTCCCATTCAAGTCAAGCCAACCTAGTCTTCGCGAAAGGGGAACATTTGACGCGCCGCCGTTCACCTCCGGATTTCACGGAGGAGCGGTGCACAGGGGTGGCCGCCACCCAGGCGGAACGGGAGAGATTTATGTCGCGAAGAAACAGCATTCCGGACGCAAAACCGCTGCGCACTTTTGCTGGAATTACTCTAAGCATTGCGCTGGTTGCGCTCGGGCTTTTGCCGGGCATGTCACACGCCGCGGAAACCCGGGCAGATTTGATGCAGGCGCATCGCGGTGGGACAGTTCGCGTGGTTGCCAAGTCAGCCGGCGGAACGATCGACCCTCAGATCAACTATGCGCCGCTCTATTGGAGTTATTACGGCGGAATCTACGACGGTCTCGTGACATTCCGCAAAGCCGGGGGCGTCGACAGTCTTGTCATCGTTCCCGATCTCGCCGAAGCGATGCCGGGCGTTGAGAACGCCGGCAAGACCTATGTCTTCAAATTGCGCAAGGGCATCAAATTTTCGAACGGCAAGGATCTGACCACGGACGACGTCGTGGCCTCCTTCCAGCGCATTTTCAAAGTTTCAAGCCCGACGTCGGGGACCTGGTACAAGGATATCGTCGGCGCCAAAGCATGCCTCGCCAAACCTGCCGAATGCACGCTCGAGGGCGGGGTTGTCGCGGACAAGTCGAACTGGACCATCACCATCAATCTCACCGCACCCGACGGCGAGTTCCTCGACAAGCTGTCGATGCCGCATGCCTCGATCCTGCCGGCCGAAACCGTCGCCAGGGACGTCGGCATCGATCCCATTCCCGGAACCGGCCCCTACGCATTCGAAAGCTATGATCCCAACAAGGCCCTCATCTGGGCGCGCAATCCGCATTTCAAGGAGTGGAGCGCCGAGGCGCAGCCGGACGGCTATGTCGATCGGTTCGAGCTCGATTTTGGCCTGACCGCTGATGCCCAGGTCAATGCGATCATCAATGACCAGGCCGATGTCATGTTCGATCAGCCACCGGCCTCCCGCCTTGCGGAACTCGGAACCAAGTTCCCCAATCAGGTTCACCTCGATCCGCAGCTCGCATTCTGGTACCTGCCGCTCAACGTCAATCTGGCCCCTTTCGACAACCTCAAGGCACGCCAGGCGTTGGCCCACGCCATCGACCTCAAGGCTGTGATCAATTTCTTCGGCGGCCGCAACCTTGCGACGCCAACCTGCCAGATCCTGCCGCCCGGGATGCAGGGCTACAAATCGTTCTGCCTCCATACCAAGGACCCTGGCAGCAAGTGGACGGCACCGGATCTGGAGAAGGCGAAGCAACTGGTCGACGAGTCCGGGACGAAGGGCCAGGCCATCACCATTCTTACCGAGGACGGCGAGATATCGCGGAACATCGGCTCATACCTGCAAAGCCTGCTCAACCAGATCGGCTACAATGCAAACATAAAGTCCATATCCGGCAACATTCACTACGGATACATCCAGAACACCAACAACAAGGTCCAGATATCGGTCACGCAATGGTATGCGGACTATCCGGCCGCCAGCGATTTCCTGAATGTTCTGCTAGGATGCGGCTCGTTTCGAGAAGGTTCCGACTCCTCCCCCAATATTTCCGGGTTCTGCGACAAGGACCTCCAGGCCCGGATGGACAAGGCGCTGGCCGTCGGCATCACGGATCAGGCAGCCGCAGGCGAGCTGTGGGCAGCGATCGATCAGGACATGATGCAGCAGGTACCGCTCATCCCCCTGTTCAATCCCAAACAGGTCACGTTTGTTTCCAAGCGCATGGGCAATTTCCAGTTTTCGAAGGCCACCAACACCTGGGCCTATACGCTGGGATGGGTGCAATAGATGGCGACGGAACCCGCCTTTGGCCTGGCTTTGCCGACAACGCCTGGCCTCGACGAGCAACTCGGTGCGCGAGCCCGCGGCCCGTGGCTGCAGGCGCTGCACAGATTTTCGCGTGATGGATCGGCCCTGGTCGCAGCGCTTGTTCTGACCGTCGTCATCGTCGCCTCGCTGTTTGCGCCAGTCTATGCCACGCAGATTGCCGGCGTGGACCCGTTCAGCTCCAACCTGGAAGGTGAAATCACGCTCGCTGGCGAAACCATCCCGGTCCTGGCGCCGTCGACCGAGGGGCTGGGGATCGGCGTCATCCCGATCGGGCCGACATGGCGGTTCGGCCCATATTTCCTGGGAGCCGACGAGCAAGGGCGGGACGTCATGGCGCGTCTGCTGTATGGCGGACAAGCCACCCTGTTCATCGGCAGCGCATCCACGGCGATCACCCTGGTTCTCGCCGCGCTCGTGGGCATCTGCGCCGGTTTCTTCGGAGGCTGGATCGACCGGGTGATATCCCGCATCCTGGATATCCTGTGGGCTTTCCCGATCTACCTGCTGGCCATCTCCCTCTCGATCGTTCTGCTCAATTCCCGCATCGAGCTCGGCCCCATCGTCATCGATTCCAGCAGCCTCATCATTCCGATCATCATTATCGGCGTCATCTACGTGCCCTACGTGGCTCGGCCGATCCGGGGACAGGTTCTCGCCCTCAGGAAGAGCGATTTCGTCACGGCCGCCATCGGCCTCGGTGTGCCGCCTTACCGGATTTTGATCCGCGATATCCTGCCCAATGTCATCACGACGCTGATCGTGTTCGTTCCGCTGATGATGGCGTTGAACATCGCCACCGAAACGGCTCTGTCATTCCTGTCTCTCGGCGTGCAGTCGCCGGGCGCGAGCTGGGGCACGATCATCCGCGACGGGCAGAACCTGCTCTACAGCCGGCCCTGGGTTTCGACGGCGCCCGGACTGGTCATCATTGTCACCATCGTCGCGCTGAACATCCTCGGCGACGGTGTGCGCGACGCTTTCGATCCCCGCGCCAAGCTGAGGCCGTGAGACGATGATGTTGGCGGCCCTTCTCCAGCGCGTTGCGCAGATGCTGTTCGTGATGTTCGGCATCAGTGTTCTGGTTTTCCTGATCTTCTTCGCAACGCCGGGTTCCGATCCCGCCGCCCGCATCGCGGGCAAGAATGCGGCGCCTGAAACGCTGATTGCCGTGCGTCACGATTTCGGCCTCGATCGTCCGCTGCCGGTCCAATACGCCGTGATGATGAAGAAGCTTTTCGTGACCCAGGATCTCGTTTCATTCGTCAATCGCGGACTGAAGGTCGTCCCCGCGATCGTCGAAGCTGCCCCGGTGACCCTGTCGCTCGTTTTCGGCGCGGCGCTGTTCTGGGTGATCGGCGGGCTCGCTGTCGGCATTCTCGCCGCCGCTTACCGCGATGGCATCGTCGACCGTGTCTTGATGATCCTTTCGCTTACAGGTGTGGCCATTCCCGTTTTCTGGCTTGGCGAAATGACCAATCTCGTGTCGCAGAACCGCTTGCACGACACGCTGCTTTTCTCCTGGGTTCCAGCGCTCGGCTATGTACCCCTGTGGGTGGACCCGGTCGGCTGGTTCAAGGCCCTGCTGCTGCCCTGGCTTACATTGTCGCTGGGCTTCATCGGCATCTATGGACGCGTGCTGCGTGCCAACATCGTCGAGACCTATCAGGAAGACTTCATCCGCACGGCGCGCGCCAAAGGCATATCGGAAACGCGCGTCCTGTTGCGTCACGCCCTGCGCATGTCGCTTGTCCCTTTCGTGACGATGTTCGGACTGGATTTCGGTGCCCTTGTCGGCGGCGGCGCTCTGGTGACCGAAGTGATCTTCGGGCTCAATGGGGTTGGCAAGCTGACCTACGACTCCCTGCAAAGCCTCGACCTGCCGGTGATCATGGCAAGCGTCATGTACGCCTCTTTTTTCGTAGTGCTGGCCAATGCGGTCGTTGACATGACGTACGCGGTGCTCGACCCCCGCACGAGGAGCCACTGAGATGCCGGCACCGCTTCTCGACGTGCGCGGGCTCTCCATCTCGTTTGCGGGCCGCAATGGCCCGATCAAGGTGATCGAGGACCTGTCCTTCCAGGTCAACGAGCAGGAAACGCTCTGCATCGTCGGCGAATCCGGCTCGGGCAAGACTGTTGCTCTCATGAGCATGCTCGGGCTGCTCGACCCTCTCTCGTCCAGGGTTGAGGGCTCTGCCTCGTTCAAGGGAACAGACATCCTCGGCGCCTCGAAGGAAACGCTCCGTCAACTCAGGGGGCGGGAGATTGCCCTCATCTCCCAGGATCCGATGACGGCCATGATACCTGTCCATACCATTGGCTGGCAGATCGTCGAGCAGATCCGCGCCCACACCGATCTGTCGAGCCGCGCCGCCTGGAAGCGCGCCGTCGAACTGCTCGGTGAAGTCGGGATCGCGAATCCACGCATGATCGCCGGACAATATCCGCACCAGCTCTCGGGTGGCATGCGCCAGCGCGCCGTCATCGCCATGGCGCTTTCGTGCAATCCGTCGCTGCTCATCGCCGACGAACCCACGACAGCGCTCGACGTGACGGTTCAGGCACAGGTTCTCGACCTGCTGCATCGCCTGAGGCGAGATTTCGGATCCTCGATCGTGCTGATAACCCACGACATGGGTGTGGTGGCCGAGATGGCCGATCGGGTCCTGGTCATGTACGCCGGCCGCGTCGTCGAACACGGTTCGTGCGAAGCGATTTTTGCCGACGCCTGGCATCCCTATACCTGGGGCCTCCTCGATTCGATCCCGCCGCTCGACGGCCCCCGGCCAGACCGCCTCGTCTCGATCCCAGGCTCGCCACCTCAGCCCGACAGGCGCCCACCTGGATGCGTTTTCGCGCCGCGCTGCCGTTCACGCATCGCTGCCTGTGCCGAACCGCCGCCGCGGCAGCTGGCCGATGGCCGCGATGTCCTGTGCTTCCTAGACCACGCAGACAGGGAGGCCCGGCGATCGCGCCTCGTCGAAACCATGGACCAATCATCATGACGGCCATGCATGCACCCTCGACCTTTCAGGAGACCCGACCGCTGCTTCGTGTCGAGGCTCTCTCGAAGACCTTCATGGTGGGCAAGACATTCATCCCGGGCAGCGGACAGGCCGTGCGGGCCGTCGACGACGTCTCCTTCGAAGTCTTTCCGGGCGAGACGCTCGGTCTGGTAGGCGAATCCGGCTGCGGCAAGTCGACTCTCGGCCGCTGTCTGATGCGCCTCCATGATGTCAGTGCAGGCAGGATCGTGCTGGACGGCATAGACATCGCTCCGCTATCGCCGCGCCAGTTGCGGCCCTATCGCCGGCACATGCAGATGATCTTCCAGGATCCGGCCGCCTCGCTCAATCCGCGCCGCCGTGTCGGGGATCTGCTCGCCGAACCGCTGCGCGTCCACAGGACTGCCGATCGCCTCGGGATCACCCGGCGGCTGCGCGAATTGATGGACATCGTCAGCCTGCCGGCTTCCTTCCTCGACCGCTATCCGCATGAGTTTTCTGGCGGCCAGCGCCAGCGTATCGGCATAGCCCGAGCGTTAGCGCTGGAACCGAAGCTGATCGTTGCCGACGAACCTGTTTCAGCGCTCGACGTGTCCGTGCAGGCGCAGATCGTCAACCTGTTCTCCGACCTGCGCAGGCGGCTTCAGCTGACGACCCTCTTCATTGCCCACGATCTCAGCGTCGTGCGTCAGGTCTCGGAACGTACGGCGGTGATGTATCTCGGTTCGATCGTGGAGATCGGTCCAACCGATCTCCTGTTTCGAACACCGGCACACCCCTATACACAGGCCTTGCTGTCCGCGATCCCGGTTCCGCGTTTGGCGGCCAACAGGAAACGCGAGCGCATCCTGCTCAAGGGCGAAATTCCGAGCCCCGCCAATCCTCCGTCAGGCTGCCGCTTTCACCCGCGCTGTCCTGCCGTGCAGGAACGCTGCAGGACAGAACGCCCTGCCCTGGCCCAACTTGCCGATGGCCGCCGGGTCGCTTGTCATTTTCCCTTCTCGCTGCAGACGACTTGAACCGACTCGTGAACTCCAGACCTGAGGAGATACTCTTTGGCTAAGCTCGCAGAATGTGACTTCCACACGCTTAGGCTGGCGACCGGGGCAGATTGCTCAACATCCCACCGTCTCAGACCTTCGGGCACGAAGGCTGGCATTGCGTCGCTGTTTCTAGGTACTGCCTTGGCGATGTGCGTTCAGCTCCCGACAGCCTCTGCGCAAAATGCTCTTGGCAACTCCACCCCGGTGAGCGCCCTGCCGACCTACGCCAAGACCAATGACATTCCTCCCCGGCTGCAGTGGGAGGCCAACTATGGTTATTGTGGCGAGGTGTCGCTGATCAGCGCCGGCCTTTACTACGGCCAGTACGTGTCTCAGTACGATGCGCGCGCGATCGCCAGCAAGAATGCCAACCAGTCCACGGAAGGCAGCCAGCTTCTGCTTGGTGTCAATGACTCCTACGCCGCAGCGCAGATGCATCTGAACGCCATAGCCTGGAAAAACACCTCCACATCGAACACCACCAACTTCCTTGCGTGGGTCAAGGAAAATGTCGCATCGGGCTATCCGGTCGTCATTGGCGTCTATTACAATCAGCGCTCGTTCGACGTATCCAACGACCCGAATGCCGGCGACAATGAGTACGATCATATCGTCCCTGTCACCGGCGTTTCATCGAAACATCCGCTCGCCAAGTCCGCAACCTACTACGCCGACGACGAACTCACGTTCAGCGATAACGGGCTTTATACGCCCAACGGCAAGCCGACCTATGTTTACAAATATCCGTTCGGAGCCTTCCAGGCGACCCGCAGGGAAGCGAATTCGAAGGCCCACCCCGACTATTCGCTGGCTCGTGGTGGCAGCAACTATGGCATTGCGATAACCGGAATCATCGATCGCGATGGTCAGACGCTGCCGGTACGCCTGTCGACGAATGTGAATTATGAAAAACCGGCCATGCGCGAAGGCTCCAATACCCGGCCGGCTTCGCAGAATCTGACGTTGACGATCACCGTCTCGGGACTCCAGCCCGGCGTGTCCTACAATTTGTACCGCTACAACAGTTTCCAGTCGGTACCGAATTCGGCATTCAACGCCGCAGCGTCGAAAGCGTCCAGGAAATGGAAAATCAACATCAAGTCGGGAACGTCGGCGACCATGACGGAAAAAATCAAGTCGGATGAGATAGCCGTCTACCGTGCGGTTCCGGAAACCGCACCGTGACGTAGCACCCAGATCCGCGAGCCTTGTCGTTTGATGAATTGCCAGAAGCCTGCTCGCGACGAGCAGCAGCGCTTGCAGGAGTCGAAAAAATGTCCGCGATACCCGAACTGTGCGCTGATGCCATCGTCCACAACGGCACGATCTGGTGCGGTTACGAAGAAGGCACGGTGGAAGCTGTCGCCATCTGGCAAGGCAAGGTGCTTGCAACAGGTACGACGGAACAGATCTTGTCGCTGAAAGGCGACAAGACGCGCCTGATCGACCTGCAAGGACGTTTTGCCACTCCTGGCTTGAATGATGCCCACCTTCATCTGCTTCTGGTCGGCATGACGCTCGGCTGGATCGACGCCTCTCCCCAGGCCGCTCCCACATTGGAGGGCCTGCTGGACATCATACGTGACAAGGCCGCATCAACGCCCCCTGGCGCATGGATCAAGGCGCGCGGTTACGACCAGACAAAGCTCGATGTCGGCAGGCATCCGAACAAGTCGGAACTCGACACGGCTGCTCCGAACAATCCGGTCCTGCTCGAACGCGCCTGCGGTCACGTCGCAATCTTCAACTCGAAGGCTTTCGAACTGGCAGGGGTCGATGAAACCACGCCCGTGCCGGAGGGCGGTCTCATCGAGCAGAAGGACGGCGTGCTGACCGGCATGGTCGCCGAAAATGCCCAGAATATCATTCTCAAGACCATGCCCAAGCCGACGACTGAAGAGATGATCGACGCGATTGAGGCAGCGGGACATCTGCTGCTCTCCTACGGCATCACCAGCGTCATGGACGCCGCGGTCGGACAGGTTGCCGGATTCGACGAAATCCGCGCCTACAATCTCGCCAAACTGCAAAAGCGGCTGCCGGTACGCAGCTGGCTCGTGCTGCTTCAGGATCGCCAGTCCATGGTGCAACAGTGCTTCGACGCCGGCCTGGTGTCAGGTGTCGGCGACGACATGCTGACGATCGGAGCAGTCAAGATCTTCCTCGATGGTTCGGCGGGCGGCCGAACGGCATGGATGAGCAAACCCTATCTCGGTGATGACCACACCACCGGCGTGCAGATATTGTCAGATACGGAACTCGAGCTCCTTGTGCTCGATGCGCACAGCAAGGGCTACCAGCTTGCCTGCCATGCGATCGGCGATGCCGCCATCGGGCAGCTCATCACCGCCTACGAAAAGGCACTCGCCGCCCTTCCCGATCCGGACCGGCGACATCGCATCGAACATTGCGGCTTCTCCACGCCGGAACAACATGAACGGATGCAAAAGGCCGGCATCTATCCTTGCCCGCAGCAGGTGTTCATCTATGATTTCGGCGACGCCTACATCTCCGTCCTCGGCGAGGACCGCGCGCTGTCGAGCTATCCGCTCAAGACCTGGAAGAACCTCGGCTTCAAACCCGCCACAGGCAGCGACTCCCCCGTCTCACATCCGAACCCATATCCGAACATCTATTCGATGCTGACGCGGGAGACCGGCAAGGGAACCGTGATGGACGCGCGCGAGCGCGTGACCATTGAAGAAGCCCTTCAGGTCTATACCGAATATGGCGCCTTCTCGCAGAAGCTTGAGAGCGTGAAAGGCAAGCTCACACCGGGCCAGGTCGCGGATATCGCGGTCTTCTCGCGCAACATGCTGACGGCTCAGCCCGCGGACATCCTCAACGACACGCATTGTGTGCTGACCATCCGCGGGGGTGAAGTGGTTTTCGAGCGTCATTGAACCCGTGCATGGTTTGACACAGGTTCACGCCCTAGGCCCCGACTTGCGACACGATCCAGTGATAGAGCTCATTGGCGACGGGATGATCGAGTTTGCTGTTCGGCATGACGAAATGGTACCCGTTCTCCGTCGGCAGCGGCAGGTCGACCACCACCCGTAGGCGAGCTGCGGCCAGCTCCTGTTCAATCAGGTAAAGCGGCAGCAGCGCCACACCGAGCCCGGCATGCGCGGCCTGTATCACCATGGTGAACTGGTCGAAACGATGCCCCTGGAAGGCCGCCTGCGTTTCCACGCCGGCCTGACGGAACCAGTCGACCCACGCTTTTGGTCTTGTCGCGAGATGCAGCAGCGGCAGGCGGGTCAGATCGTCAGGCGTGCGAGGCGGCTCAGCCTCGACCAGTGCCGGGCTTGCCACCGGCACGATCACCTCCTGGCAGATGTAGCGGCAAGTGGCATTGGCCCAGATCGGCTGGCCGTAATGGATCGCCGCGTCGAAACCCTGATCCTCGAGGTCGAACGGAGCCGAGCGCGAGGCGATGTCGAGCGCCACGCCCCGATGCGCTTGCAGGAAGCCCGGCAGTCGCGGGACCAGCCAGCGCGAGCCAAAGGTCGGCAAGGTGGCAAGGCGCAAAAGCGCAGCCTTCGAGCCCGCCATCGCACGCAACATCGCCGCCTCGCCCTGCTCCAGCAGCTTGCGCGCGTCGGGCAGGAATTTTCGGCCGGCCTCCGACAGCACCACGCGCTGGCGCACGCGTTCGAAAAGCGTGATGCCGAGCTGGGCTTCCAACTCGCGGATCTGACGGCTGACCGTGCTCTGGGTAAGATTCAACTCGCGCCCTGCCTGGGTGACGCTGCCATGGCGCGCGGCGCTCTCGAAGGCCTGCAGCCTGCCGAGGTCTGGGATCAGGCTACGGGATAAGGTCATGCAATTTTCGCATCAAGTCAGATTGATTCAGTCTAATTCAGCCACTCTGCCTCGCGATATAACATCAAACACGCATCAAGTCGCCATTTCATCCAGCCCTCTGTCCCTGCAATGATTGGAAAGTCCCATGCCAGTCTCGCGCTTCATGTCCAGCGATGCCATCCGCGCCGCCTTCTCGGCCGCCATGTCTGCCATGTATCGGGATGAAGTACCGGCCTATGGCACGCTGATGGAACTGGTGGCTGACGTCAACGCAGCGACCCTTGAGCAGCAGCCTGGATTGCGGGCCAGCCTCGAGGCCACCGAAACACTGGACCGCATCTCGGAAGAGCGCCATGGCGCCATCCGCCTCGGCACCGAAGCCGAGCTTGCCATGATGCGTCGCGTGTTTGCCGTCATGGGCATGTTTCCAGTCGGCTACTACGACCTCAGCGAGGCCGGCGTCCCGGTCCATTCCACCGCCTTCCGGCCAGTCGGCGAGGAAGCGCTCAAGATCAATCCGTTCCGGGTGTTCACCTCACTGCTTCGCCTCGACCTGATCACCGACCCGGAATTGCGCGAAGCCGCTCGGGAAATCCTCGGGCGCCGTCGCATCTTCTCGGAAGGTGCGGTCATGCTGGTGGAGAAGGCCGAACGCGATGGCGGCCTTTCGCCGGAAGACGGAGAGCGCTTCGTGGCCGAGGTGCTTGGCACCTTCCGCTGGCACGAACAGGCGAGCGTCGACCACGCGCTTTACGAACGCCTGCACGCCGCCCATCGCCTGATCGCCGACGTGGTGTCCTTCAAGGGCCCGCACATCAACCACCTCACCCCGCGCACGCTCGACATCGACGCCGTGCAGGATCAGATGCCGCGACGCGGCATCGCACCCAAGGCCGTGATCGAGGGACCACCCTGCCGCGCCTGTCCGATCCTGCTTCGACAGACTTCGTTCAAGGCTATCGAGGAGCGAGTCCTGTTCCCCGATCCAGGCGGCAATCTTGCAGGCGGCTCACACACAGCCCGTTTCGGCGAGATCGAACAGCGTGGCGTGGCCCTGACCCCCAAGGGTCGCGGTCTCTATGACCGGCTGCTCAACGAAGCGCGCGCCAAGGTGCGCCCGGCCGCCGACGGCTCGAACGCACAGGACTATGTCACCGCGCTGCAGGAAAGCTTCTCCGCCTTCCCGGACGACTGGAA